>DATARP010000124.1:0-5968 GCA_036264075.1 Gemmatimonadaceae bacterium | reverse complement strand
CCCACCACGATCGTTCTGCCGGAAAACGCGGCAAAGGAAGCGATCACGTCGCGGATGTCCGTATCCTGGAACGTTACGTTGATGAGCGGCTGCTGCGACTGCTGCGCCTGCGAGAAGAGTGCGACCGGAATGTCATCGGTGCGCGCCGCTCTCGGTGGCGTGCGAGCTGGAGCGGCCGGGGTGTAGCGCGGCTCTGGCTGTGTCTCTGCCTGTGCCTGCGGCTGGTCCGGCTGCGTCGATTGCGTTTCCACCTGGGCGACCACCTTGGCCGCCGTTGTGTGCACCGTAGCAGTTGCGACGGCCGTGGGAGCTTTCTTTACATCAACTGTCGCATTGGCGGCCGGGACCTGCGAAGGCCTCGGAGCTGCGACGTATCCGTCCTTGCTGGACGACCACGATGAGTACTCGGTGGTCTTACCGCCGGAGAAGGTGATGCGTACTTCGGTGTCGCTGTGCTTCACATCATATTGGCGCTTCGCATCGAGATCGATGACGACGCGGACGACGTTCGGACGAAACTGGGAGTAGCGAACGTTCGTGATGCCGCCGCGCGAGATCTTGTCGTAGCTGCGCTGCGCCATGGCCAGGCTGGCTCCCTTCAGATCGACGACCACACGTGCTGGCGCCTCGAGCGTGAAGTTCTGCACGTCCACCGCGGCGTTGACGCCGATCACCACTTCAGTCTTCCCGGAAGACGGGACTACACTGAGTGAGTGAACGGTTGCTGCCGAGGGGGGCAGAAACAGGAGCGCTGCAGCTGGCAGCGCTTTAAGAAAGCTCATTGGCGGGGCCTCGTTTTGGTCGAATCGATCACAAACGGCAGGATTTCCTGACGGCTGTAACCGAACTCTTCAATCGTGAAAATCACAGCTTTCTCCTGGATGGCGGCGACCCGCATTCTGCCGATCGTCTGGCCAACTCTCACCTTGTACTGGTCTTTAGACGTGACATCCCGCAAAACCGCAACAGAGTTTTGGCCCCGCGGATCGAACGCCACAGCCACCAGCTTCAGATCGGTCAGAAGCGGCCGCAGATCGGTCGTCGTGAGCAGCGACACGAATGGATCGCGACGCCCGTCGCCGGCGTACTGAAAGACTTCCCGATTGATCAACACCTTCGGCGCCGTGTCTGCAGGAGCGGGTGCTGGTGTCGGCAATTTGGCCGTCGTCGTGGTTGTGGCCGCTGACTTCGTAACGTTGTTCGCGTTCGGCCTTGGCGCTGCCTGCGCGCGAGCCTGCGCGGACGCGCCGCTCGCCAGTGCGGCGACGAGAACGAATGCGACTGAGACTGAGAGCTTCATTATTTCACCGCCGTGGGCGGAGTGTAGGGCGTCGTCCGGGCGACGTAGGTTTGCACCTGGAATTCGGTGTCGATCAGTGACTCGCCCTTTCTCACGCGTGCCTTCGTCTTGTCGGCGATCGGGTGCAGCTTGATCGCCATCGTTACGGGCGCGATGATGCGGCTGAGCGACCCGACGTTGCTGAGGAACTGGCCGACAGGGTGGTAGCCCCCGATTACCGCGAGCTTGTAGCGATAGGTGTCGAACTGTTCGCCTGCCAGAACCGGCATCGGTTCCACCGTCGCCAGGTCGAGACCGACGCGACGCGCCGCCGTCGAGATGTCCTCGAGCAGCGCCGGAACCTCGTTGCTTCTCGGCACCAGCTGCCGCATCACCTTGAGGCTCTGATCGTACTCGGCCGCCTGAGCGCGCAGCTTTTGCAGGCTGCCCTGCGCAATGTCCGCGCGGGCTTCCTGATTCTTCTTGTCCAGCGAATCGACGTGAGCCTGTGTTACCGCCAGCTCTGCCGCCTTCGGTTTATACAGGAAATACCAGTAAGCACCGAGGAGCAGCACGGCGGCCAATCCTAGCGCCGCGTACGTCTGCTCCTTCTTGGTCATGTTGGCGCCGATAGCCATGTTAGTGTACCGCCGAGACTACGAGTGGAACTGTCTTTATCGCGAACGCAGGGGGCGTTTGTGACTCGGCCGCCAGCGTGAACTCCGTCACTTCTTTTCCTTCGGCCTGCACCAGATCCGACCTCGTGAGCTGCACGTTCTGAATGAACGGCGACGCCTCGAGCGCTTTCATGAAGCGCGTCAGCGCCTGGATGTCCACCGTGTGTCCCACGATTTTGAACTTGACGTTCCTCGCCTCGGCGAGGAGCGAATCGGATCTCGCCTTCCTGGCCAGATTCCGCGCGGCAGTCTGTTGCTTCAGCGACTTGGTGGTATCTGCCACGACCTTCTTCGTGCTGGTATCAGCGACCGCGGCGCTTTGCGGCTGACTGGTCTGCGTGATCTCGGTGAGCCACGTGTATTGCGGAAGCGCGTTCGATACCTCGTACATCAGGTGCGACCACAGATACCGCGAATCGTCGATCGACTTGATGATCGCGATCTGCTGATAGAGCGAATCTCGAGTCGCTTCGGCCCGCGCTTTGGCGGTGAGAACCGCGCTGAACTGGGCGGAGTCGTTTACCGCCTTGGTCTCGCGCTGATCGAGCGATCTCGCCTGCGCCGTCTGATGGATGAACATGAACGCGATCAGAAGACCGGAGGCGGCTGCAGCTCCGATTGCACCAAGCAGGTATTTGTCGGTGATCTTCTCCGAGATGGTGGCGAACCATTGTGACGGATGAAAGTCGAACTTGAGGCCGCCGCCGGTTTTCGCGCGCCGCTTCTTCTTGCCGTCCCCGGGAAGGAGATTGATCTCAATCATAGTGTAGGTGCTCGGGGGTCAGTTCTTACGGAGAGCCAGGCCAATCGAGAGCATCAGGAGCGGCGCGACTTCATCAGTCACCAGCGACTCCAAAGCGCCTTCTCTGACGGACATCGTCGCCAGAGGATTCGCGAGCTCCACCGGCTTGCGCAGCCGTTGGCCAAGTGATTCTGTCAGACCTGGCGTGCGTGACCCGCCGCCGCAGGTGTAGACTGCCTTCATCTGCCCATCGCCCTTCAGAGAGGTCGCGAGGAACGCGATAGCACGCTCCAGCCCAGTCGCGATCTCTTCGGTGCGCTGGGCGATGACTGAATCGAGCTGGGCAGACCTGTCGTAGCCTCTAATGAGTGCTTCGGCGTCTGCCGCCGAAAGCCCGTGCTCGCGCTGTAGATCTTCGCGAATGCGGCGTGTGCCTATTGGAAGGTCGCGGGTGAGGATCGGGACGCCGTCGTCCAGAATGTTGATGTTGGTGACTTCGTGACCGATGTTCACCAGTCCAACGGCTCCGCTCATCGCGGCCGGATAATTGAGTTCGAATGCGTTGTGGAGCGCGAACGCGTCGACGTCCATCGAGCTGGGCGTTATGCCCGCCTCGGCGAGAATGCGGAGCTTGGCTTCGACCAGATCTCTCTTGGCGGCGACGAGGAGAACACTCATCTCGTCTCTTCCGTCCCCATCGTCATCGAGGATCTGGAAATCGAGCTCGACCGAGTCGACGTCCGGAACGTGCTGCTCCGCTTCCCAGCGCATCAGCTCCCTGGCCTGCGCTTCCTTCACCCGCTCCGTCTTGATGCGCTTGATGATCACATCGCGGCCGCCCACAGCGGCGACCACAGCCTTTGTGTTGGCACCGACGGCTTCGATCGTTGTGCGAATGACGTCCGAGACGAGGTGTGGATCCATCACTTCACCGTCCACGATCGCATCGTCGGGCAGCGGAGTAATTGCGACCTTCACCAATTCCGGCGTGGACTTCGAGTGATCGACAACGGCGACCTTGACCAGGCCGGATCCGATATCGAGCCCTACGGTAGTCTTTTTCCGCCCAAATAACGCCATCGCGACCTTGGTGAATGAAGAGAAGCGAGTTTTACTCAGGTGCGCGCCACTCTGTTAAGCGTGTTGAGGCGTGCTTTCCTAAGAACTCTGTTTGCTTGCATTTACATGGAGACCAAACCGCCGGCGATAACACCTGAAAGGTCGGTAACCAAGCGTTCGTGCTAAGACACGATTCAAATGACGAGAAAGTAACGATCGGCTGGCATGGTCCTAGAAAACCTCGAACCATGCTCGTTCCGAAATGGGGACGATGGTTATCGAACGGTCGTCGGCGATCGCGGCTCTTACGACGACGCCGACTCGATTCGTGGCGCGCGAGCCGTCCGATTCGGGCGCTGATTCGGCCAGGATCATGTACAGCGCGGAGTCGAGGCGCGTGATAGAGACGAGTATCTCCGGCCCGGGTCCTTCGGCGCGCCGAGATATCGTTCCCTCGACACCGATTGAGTCGGGCAGATTCACTCCCGGATCCGTGATAGCCAACGCGATTGCCGTCTCGCAGGCGTTCAGCACGATTTCGCGGTCCACGCCCGCTGCCCCGGCCCTGGTTTCCTCCGTGACCGCGAACAGCACACCTCCGACCAGCGCGCCGATCAGCACGACGCCGAGGATGGCGGCGACGAGTGCGAAGCCCTTTCGGTCCGCCACAGAGCTCACTTCCTGATTGCCACCGACGCTGTCGCTGAATCGGCGATCCGTCGCGCGAAGGGCGCGTCACTCGGCTGTCCGCTCTCGCTTCGAGCGGTGATGTCGATTCTGGCGAGTGTCGACGGCGCTACCGCGTCCAGTCGGTGCCCGGCCGAATCGAAGTACTCGAAGAGCAACCCCGTCGCCCTGGGATCGCGATTATAAGGGCGATACGGCCCACTGACTGGCTGGACCGTCCCGCACACTGACGTCCCGATCGCATTGCAGCGGCGATAGCCCAGATACCAATCGCCGTCGCTGGCGCGGTACAGGCTATACCGCTCCCGGCGGATGAAGCGGACGACGGCGCCGGGCGCGAGATCGTTGCCCATCGGCGTGGTGAGCCTGACGACGAATCCCTTCAATCCGGCATCGATATCTGCCTGGCGCGAGAAGCGCGAGCCCGACGGACATGCGGACGCGAGTGATACCTGCGCAAACCCGGAGATCCGGCGTCGCTCCCAACGCTCGTTTGCGCCGGCCGAGTCAACCCGGATGAGCGCGAGGTCGCCTGTATCGGGCTCGGTGTGAAAAGCGGAGAGCGAGTTTCCGGAAGGGCGCGAGGCAGGCAGCCCGACCTCACTTCCGATGATCTGGCACGCGACGGAAGCACCGATGGTGGCAAAAAATTCGATCGCAGAATCGGCAGCCAGCCTGACCGTATCGGCCACCGATGCGTCACGAACGTCGGCGGAGAGCAGGTCCATCGCGTCACGAACTCCCTCGCGAACCGTGAGCACCTCCGATGCGCCGCGATAGAACCGCTGTTGGCGCGTGATGGTCGCAAGGATTGTCCCGCCAACTAGTCCGACCAGTGCCACAACTACAACCAGCTCGACGAGCGACAGTCCGCGCCTGCAGGTCAACTGTGGCACCAGACCGTAGTGCGGTACGTCTTGCTGCGCGGACCGCGAGGTGACTCGTAGGTGACCGTTTCGGCGACGTCCACTCGTGAATTATCGGAACGGGTAACCGACCAGGTGGACTCTATCTGTTGCAGCCGCTCTCTTCCGCTCGCCGCCGTTCCGCACTCGGATTTGATCAGCTCAATTCTGCTGGCTGCCACCCGTCCTCCGCGCTCGCGCAGCGCGTTCGTTGCCATCGCGCGGGCAATCATTGCACTGGAGGCCGCGAGGGCGAGAGCGCCCACTGTGAAAACGAGGAGCGCTACGACCACCTCGATCAACGTGTAGCCTGCTTTGCGCCTTGCCGGTTTCATTCTCTCAGCGTAGCGACCTGCCCTGATTGTGCGTGATTCGCGTTCGCCAGCCGAAATCGATTTGCTTCGGACTCATTTTCATCGACAGCGCTGTTGGGGGGCAAAAAAAACGGGGCGTCTTTCGACGCCCAGCCTTTTATGCTGATCTAATTACACGCAGGTGATTACACCGGGGGTGGTCACACCTGAATCGCAAGCTTTCGCCGACAGAGCGTGCGAAGCCGTCGCGGTCCACGAAGGCGGCGGGCCGACAACTGCGGTCGCCGTCACGGTAACGTCCTTCG
>DATARP010000099.1:0-2225 GCA_036264075.1 Gemmatimonadaceae bacterium | reverse complement strand
GCTGCGATCACATTGTGGAGCACCGTCTTCATTGCGCCGGCAACACCGCTGAGCGCCGAGCTACTCTTGCACGAGCTTCGGCACGTCCACCAATTTTCGGAGCGAAAGACATTCCCCCTTAGCTATCTTTGGCAGTCACTTCGTTACGGCTACACTCGTAACGCCTACGAAATCGATGCCCGCCGGTATTCCGCGCTGCGTCTCGCGCAGAACGCCATCGACAAGGATCTCTGAAGTGGTCAAGCACACCGCGACATCCGTCGTAACAATCGAGCGATTCATCATCGAGCAGGAGAAGCTGCATCCGGAAGCCACTGGAGAGCTCTCCGGCGTGCTCTATGACCTCGCGCTTGCGGCGAAGATGATCGCGAACAAAGTCCGCAGCGCCGGACTGGCTGACATCCTTGGCGAGACCGACCTCGAGAACGTTCAGGGCGAGACCCAACAAAAGCTCGACGTGCTGGCGAACGAGATCATCGTTAAGGCGCTCGATCACGGCGGCCGCCTATGCGCCATGGCCTCCGAAGAAGAACCGGGCATCATCGACATCCCCGAGAACTTCCGCTGCGGAAAGTATTGCCTTCTCTTTGATCCGCTGGACGGTTCGTCGAACATCGATGTCAACGTGCCCGTTGGAACGATCTTCTCCGTCGTGAGGAAGATCACGCGTGGAAGCCGTGGCGAAATGGAAGACATGCTGCAGCCCGGCCGTCGTCAGGTGGCGGCCGGCTATGTCATCTACGGATCGAGTACAATGCTCGTCTACACCACCGGCCAGGGGGCGCACGGATTTACTCTCGATCCTTCGCTCGGCGAGTTCCTGCTGTCACACCCGAACATTCGCACACCGGATGTCGGGCGATATCTGTCGGTGAATGATTCCTACCACAGCCAGTGGGAGGCACCCGTGCAGAATCTCATGAACTACTATCGTGGTGAGGACGGAAACCGTCAGCCCATGAACACCCGCTACGTCGGCTCATTGGTCGCCGATTTCCATCGGAACCTCCTCGGTGGCGGCTTGTTCGCATATCCTGCCAACAGAAAGAATAAGCGTGGAAAGCTGCGGCTCCTGTATGAGGCAAGTCCGCTGGCATTCATCGTTGAGCAAGCGGGCGGTGCAGCCACCGATGGAGTCCAGCGAATCCTCGACGTCCAGCCGACCGAGCTGCATCAGCGAACGCCGCTCTTCATCGGCAGCAAGAACGATGTGGATGCAGCTCGCGCGATGCTTGGCCCCGATCACAAGTCTGGCAGCTCTCTATCCCCAGTTGGATCGGTAGGCGCGTGACAGATTGCCGGCGCGCCGGCCGGTGCCCATGAAAAAACACGAGCCGAGCGAAAGGCTTTCTCCGTCGGGAATTCCTATCGAGACGGTGTATCGGCCCGCCGACGCTGAGCTCGATTACGCGTCGGAGCTGGGCGATCCTGGTCAGTGGCCGTACACCCGCGGTGTGCAGCCGACGATGTATCGCGGCCGTTTGTGGACGATGAGGCAGTACGCCGGTTTCGGGAGCGCCAAGAGCACGAACGAGCGGTTCAAGCTGTTGCTCGACGCCGGCCAGACCGGACTGTCAGTCGCGTTCGACCTTCCGACGCAGATGGGTCTCGACTCCGATTCGCCACGCGCGCTGGGCGAAGTCGGGCGCGCCGGTGTTGCGATCGACAGCGTCGAAGACATGCACGCCCTTCTCGAGGGAATCCCGCTCGACACGGTGTCGACGTCGATGACGATCAACGCGACGGCCTCCACGCTGCTCGCTATGTACATGGTCGTGGCGGAAGAGCGAGGAATCCCACGCGACAAGCTGAGCGGAACCATTCAGAACGACATCTTGAAGGAGTACATCGCTCGCGGCACCTACATCTATCCGCCGGGACCGAGCATGGCGCTGATCGCGGACGTCTTTCGCTTCTGCGCCGACCAGGTGCCGAACTGGAATCCGATATCGATTTCCGGCTACCACATCCGCGAGGCGGGCGCCACTGCGGTTCAGGAGCTCGCGTTCACGCTCGCAAATACGATCGAATACGTGAAGCGCGCGGTCGAAGCGGGGCTGGCAGTAGATACGTTTGCGCCGCGCCTCTCCTTCTTCTTCGCCGCCCACAGCGACCTGTTCGAGGAAGTCGCCAAGTTCCGCGCGGCCCGACGCATGTACGCTCGCATTATGCGCGGCCGATTCCACGCGTCGGAGTCCAGCACGCGTCTCCGCTTCCACACCCAG
>DATARP010000232.1:0-21627 GCA_036264075.1 Gemmatimonadaceae bacterium | reverse complement strand
GCCAGAACGCCAATAGTAAAGTCTGGTCGTGGTAACCCGGTACCAGGCACCTACGCTACTGGCACCTCCTACCCCGTTCGGTTCAGTTGGAACCTGAAACCGAGTTCAGTTGCTTTGATCGTGACACAGGTGCCAGCCCTACATCCCCGGAAAGTCGATCCTAGCCGCCTTGACGATCTGCTTCACTTTGGCCATGACCGCATTTGCCCCGGCGGCATCTCCTCTCCGCGACAGGCCCTCGGCGAGTACCGCTCCCGTGAAAGCGTACGTGTACGGAATTCCGACCGAAGCGCGATCGATCCAGTCTCCTTCCGTTATCAGGCCCGCGGGAGCGCGGTAAATCGAATCCCACAGCGCTTTGGTTCGGTCGAGATCGATGAACAGCCCGGAGACTCGAGGCGTCGCCGGAGTTTCTGTCACCGGATGGTCAACCAGCTTCTGCACGAAACCCTGGGACACGAGGTACGGCTGCATGCTCTGCGCGAGCGTGCCGCCTCCACCGGTCGACAGGTAGATGGGCCGCTCCGGGAATGCGTCCTTGATCAGGCGCAGCAGTACGAGCTCGTCGCGCACGAGATAACCCGGCTTGACATTCAGGACGATGTTCCCCTGCCGGAAAACCTGTGGCTCGTTGATCTGGATGTATTCCGGAATTGCGTCCGCGTCGGCGAAACTCATTTTTAGCGGCGGACCGGATGGTTTCTTCCACACCTGGTTCCGGTAGATCGACGGGCCCTTCGCCGCGTCGTAGGTCGCAATCGGGCGCCGAATCATCTGCCGCACGAACCAGTCGGTGTCCAGGTAAGTCGTGACAGCTACCGTCACGTCCCGCCTTACGCCTTCGACTTCCTGAGCGTACCAGAGCGGGAATGTGTCGTTGTCGCCATTCGTGATGACGATCGCGTACGGCTCGAGCGAATTCAGGTAGTCGTGGGCCCACTGGTCGGTGAAGTAATGACCCGCGCGCGACGCGTACTTCCAGTTCGCAAAGAGAGGGATGAGCGCGATGAGAAGTATCGGCGTCGCGCGGATGAATCCACGGCGCGATGGCCAGCTGGCTGCCACGACCTGCTTTTTCCCCTTCGGCCGTTCATCGACCCTTTCTTCTTCGCCGCCGAGCACGTGCGCGAGCTGCTCCCAGACGAAGCTCAGTCCGATTGCGGCCCAGACTCCCCACGCCGAATAGCTCCAGATGTAGAAGTAGTCACGGTCGCGCACCTCGCGAGCAACGTCCTGCGCGCCCGGGTCCTGCGACCAGCCGTATTTGAAATTGAGATAGTAGATGAGGGCGAGCGTCATCGTGAACATCAGCGGACCGAAGTACCAGAACGTTCTTCGGTCTCGTTGCCAGTGCACGTAGCCGCCGAGGAGACCAAGGGTCAGGAAGACAAACCCCAGCACGAACTGTGTCCCTTGCATCGTAGCATGTGAATCGCGCAGCCACTGCCACTTGAAGTAGAGCCACCACATTCCCACCTGCGCCGGATAGTCAGCGCCGCGCTCGAGCTTCTTTCCGTACTGCTCACGGTTGATGTTGGACATCAACCTGTCTTTGGTAAGGGTGGTGAACGTGCAGCTCGCCTCGAGTTTCGTTTCGCACGCGGTCGGCGCGCCTTCGTTGATTCCAGGGAAGTAGGCGGCACGCACCGGCTCGTAGATGAACGGCGTGAGGCCGAGTACCAGTGCCGCGAGCGCGGTGAGAACGAGTTTCCAGCGCAGCAGAGTGCGCCAGCGAACTGCGAGAATCGCTACGCCGGCCGCGGGGAGTGGGAGGAACCCGGCCGGATGGTTGGAGTATCCGAGCCCGAGAAGAAATGCGACGAGAATGAGAAGTCGATCGGCCGTTGGAGCATCCGGATCCTCCATCCACTCGATCATGAGCCAGGACACGATCGTGAAGAACAGCAGCGATACCGTGTACACCTTCTCGTTCACGACAGACTGATTCCATACCGTGAACGCGGTGGCGCCGATGAGCGTCGAGAGTCCCGCCACCACCAGCCGCTGCCAGCGCTCGAGGATCCAGCGCGAAACGATTCTCTCGGTGATCAGGAACCAGAACCCCGCCGACAGCGCGCTGGCGAGCGCCGCCATGATGTTGATTCTGGCGCCGTACGAGACGGGCAAGGGCAGAGACGCGAACGCGTGCCCGAGCAGCATGAAGAACGGATTGCCGGGCGGGTGCGGAAGGCCGAGCACTTTCGTGGCGGCCATGTACTCGCCGGTATCCCACATCGCCACCGACGGCGCGAGAGTCAGCAGGTAGAGGATGAATACGAGCGCCGCCGCTATCGCGGCGGGAATATACGAGGGCTTGTAACCGTTCCGATCGGAACGGGCTGCTGTCGTTGCCATTTGTGGGAGCGAAGGACGGTGGGACGAGTGATGAATTTTAGTCACTCGCGAGCACGTTTGCGTCATCGCAACTGACAACTGGCATCTTCTTAAGTCTGAGATCTGACGGCAACTGAACGGGCGGGAGTGGTCAGCAGCACAGATGATAGGTGAGCGTTCACGACGTCAGGACGTCACTCGACGCAATAGTTCTACGGCACAGGGTTGCATTTGCCGTTCAGTCGCAGTTAATAATGCTACTTGTCTTCGGTGTTTGTTCGGTATATCCTGGAACGATGGGATTCGTCGAGCTCCGCGCCCGCTCCGCCTTCTCTTTCGGCGATGGCAGTGTTTCACCTGAAGCGCTGGCGGCCCGGGCAGCACTACTTGGTTACAGCGCGATCGGGATTACCGACACTGCGGACCTAGGGGGGATCGTCCGCTTCGGGCTTGAGGCTCGCCGGCAAAATATCAGGCCTATAGTCGGCGCTGAGATCAACATCGACGGATGTCCCGCCGCTTTTCTGGCACGGAGCAAAGAGGGATTCAACAATCTCGCATCGCTCGTCACCAGATCGCGCGTCGGTGAGCTCTCTATCTGGAAGAAGGGAGACGGAAAGAAGACGCGCGGACGTCCACGCGTCTCCTGGCAACAAGTAGTAGAGCGAAGCGAGGGAGTACAGGTGTTGACTGGTCCGGCGTGCGGTCCGATCGGCACCTGTATTCGCTCCGGTGATTTCAAGGCTGCCGGGCGCACTCTCTGCCAGTGGCGCGATGTCTTCGGCGACAGGCTCGCGGTCGAAGTACAACTCCACCACACGGGCGGAAACGAAGCGGCGCTCGCCACCGCTCTGATCGAGCTGGCTGAGCGGCACAAGGTGCCGTGGGTGATCTGTCACGAGCCGCGCTACATCGACAACGACAGCCGTCTCGTTCACGATGTGCTCACTGCTCTTCGCTACAACACGACCATCGACGATGCGCTCGCGCGCGGGCTGCTGCATCCGAACGGCGAATGGCGTCTCGCCTCTCCGGAGGAGATGGCGGAGCGGTGGAAGGGACGCGAAGCGGGCCTCGAGGAGAGCGAGCGAATCGCGTCCGAGTGCGATTTCAGTCTGGCGTGGGTGCGGCCACCGCTGCCGAAGTATCCGGTCCCATCCGGTTTTGACGACAACACCTTTCTGCGCGACAGAGTCTTCGCCGGCGCGCGAGATCGCTGGGGAGAAATAGACGACAAGCAGAACGCTCAGCTCGAGCACGAGCTCCGCGTCATCGGCAACCTCGGCTTCGCCGGATTTTTTCTCGTGATGTGGGACGCAGTGGACTTCGCCCGCAAAAAGGGAATCCTCTGCCAGGGCCGTGGCAGCGCCGCCAACTCCGCGGTCGCGTACTGCCTCGCCATCACCGCCGTGGATCCGGTGAAGCACGGCCTTCTCTTCGAGCGATTCCTCTCCGAGATCCGGGTCGATGGACAGACCGAAGCTCCCGACATCGACGTCGACATCGAGCACGATCGCCGGGAAGAAGTGCTCGACTACGTCTACGACAAGTACAACCGGGCCAACGCGGCGATCACCTGCATCATACAGATGTACCGGGGACCGAACGCGATTCTCGATTCGATGCGCGCGTTCGGGTATCCGGTGGAGATGGCGACGAATTTCTCCAAGAGGATCCACTGGAGCGATCCGGCCGAAGGAGCGAAGTACATCGCAGAAACTCTCGCCCCCAAGTTCGGTCTCGATCTCGACAATCCGCGAGGCAAGGCGACTCTCGCCGCGATGGCGGCGTTCGAGGGAGTGCCCCGTCTCCGCTCCACGCACGTCGGCGGATTCGTGCTGTCCTCCGCGCCACTCGGCGACTATCTGCCGGTGGAGCACACGACGATGGGTCGGACGATCATCCAGTTCGACAAGGACGATCTCGATGCGGTCGGCATCCCCAAGTTCGACTTCCTCGGGCTTGGCGCTCTCTCGCTGGTGAGGCGCGCCTTCGACATGATCGAGGTGCGCACCGGCACGCGGCCCGAGATGTACAAGCTGCCGCCCGACGATGAAGCGACATACAACCTGATCGCGCACGGCGAGACCATCGGCACTTTCCAGATCGAGAGCCGCGCTCAGATCGCGTCGGTGCTGCACACCAAGCCGGACAGGCTCTACGACATCGTGGTGCAGGTGGCGCTCATCCGCCCCGGCCCGATCCAGGCGAATTTCGTCCACCCGTACACAGCGCGGCGGCGCGGACTCGAGCCCGTCACGTACCTGCACTCCGATCTCGAGCCGATTCTCAAGCGCACGCAGGGAATTCCCATCTTTCAGGAGCAGGCGATGGCCATCGCCATGAAGCTCGGCGGCTACTCGGCCGCGCAGGCCGACGAGCTTCGGCGGACGATGGGTCACATCCGCAAGGTCGAGAAGCTGCACCGCGTGCTCGAGCAGCTGCGTTCTCGTATGGTCGAGCGTGGAGTCGCGGAAGATGTCGCGGCGAGGATCGCCGAGGATCTCAAGAGCTTCGCCAACTATGGATTTCCGGAGTCGCATGCGTGGAGCTTTGCTCTGATCGCGTACGCCACCGGATATCTAAAGGCGCACTACATCGCGGAATTCTACGCCGGCCTGCTCAACTCGTGGCCGATGGGATTCTATCCGCCGTCGACTCTGATCCATGACGCGAGGCGTCACGGGCTGAAAGTTCTTCCGCCGTGCATGGGCGACGGCGACTGGGAATGCACCACCGCGCCCACCGAGGATCCGGAGAAGCCGGCGCTTCGCATCGGCTGGCGCCACATCCGCGGGCTGGGCGAGAAATCTCTCGAGGCTCTCAAGGCGGCGAGGGGCTGGGATCGATTCGCGTCGATCGACGATGTCGTGCAGCGGGCGCGTCTCCAGCGAACCGACGCGCTGCAGCTTGCGCGCGCGGGAGCATTCGGCTGCTGGGAGCCCGACCGTCGCCGCGCGGCGTGGGTTGCCATGCGCGCGGTGGGCGACAGCCTGCCACTCGCTCCGGCGCGGATCACGCCGTACAACCCTCGTCCCCTCACGCGCGACGAGCTGATCTTCCTCGACTACTTCTCGGTAGGAATCAGTGTCAGCGGCCACCCGATGGAGCACTTGCGCGACAAGCTGCGCGCGGCGGGAGCGCTCGACTCCAGGGAGCTGGAGCGGCTGGAGGGTGGCGAGCGCATAGTCACGGCTGGACTGGTGACGATTCGCCAGCAGCCGCAGAGCGCAAAGGGAACAGTGTTCCTGTTGATGGAAGACGAGTTCGGCTTCATCAACGTGATCGTGTCAAAGAAGATGGTCGAGAAATATTCGGAGGTCGTGAAATTTTCGACTTTCGTGGTGGTGCAGGGAAGGTTCGAGAGGGACGATGGCGTCAGAAATGTCATCGGTCAGAAGTTCAGCGAGCTCGAGGTGAAGCAGCTCGTTCACGCGAGTCGAGACTTTCATTAGAGGCGCTTCCCGCCTCCCGCTTCCCGCCTCCCGCAGTTATCCTAGGCGCATGCCCCATAAGCAGCATCCGGGACGCGCCTTCGCGAGCGACAACTGGGCAGGCGTGCATCCTGAAGTTCTCCAGGCGATGGCGGCCGCGAACGTCGGACACGTCCCCTCCTACGGCACTGACCCCTACACCCACGACGCAATAACGAGAATCGGCGCAGAGCTGGGCGGAGAGCCCGAGATATTTCTGGTTTTCAGCGGCACCGCTGCGAACGTACTCTGCCTTCAGAGCATGGTGAGGTCGCACCAGGCCGTCATCTGCGCCGAGACCGCTCACGTCTATACCTCGGAATGCGCGGCGGCGGAGAAACACATCGGCTGCAAGCTGCTCACCGTGCCGTCGCCCAACGGCAAGATCACGGTGCAGGGCATTCGCGAGCACATGCACCACATCGGCGACGAGCACCACGTTCAGCCCCGCGCGATCTCGATCACCCAGGCGACCGAGTACGGCACGGTGTACACGCCGCAGGAAATTCGCGTGATCGCCGATTACGCCCACTCGCATTCGCTGCTGCTCCACATGGATGGCGCGAGGATCTTCAACGCCGCCGCTCACCTGAAGCTCCCACTCAGGGCGCTGACGAGCGACGCTGGAGTGGACGCGCTCTCGTTCGGGGGAACCAAGAACGGGCTGATTGCGGGCGAGGCCGTGGTGTTCTTCAAGCGGATTCTCGCGGATGATTTCGAGTTCCGGCGGATGCAGGGCATGCAGCTTTCATCGAAGATGCGATTCATCGCTGTGCAATTCAGCGCGCTGCTCTCAAATGGCCTCTGGAAGCGAAGCGCTGAGCAGGCGAACAGGATGGCGCAGCTTCTGGCGAGCGAGCTGGCGGGAATTGGTGGGGTCGCGGTGACGCAGGCCGTCGAGGCCAATGAAGTGTTCGTGACACTGCCACGTCCGATAATTCCAAGGTTGCAGGAGCGGTGGCCATTTCACGTCTGGAATGAGTCAATCGCGGAGGCCAGGCTGATCACTTCCTTCGACACCGCCGAAGGCGACATCGCCGATTTCGTTTCGCTGGTGCGCGAAGCGGTCGGCTCAAGGGAGAAACAATGGACTTGAAGAACGCCGCGGTGCTGGTCACCGGAGGAAGCTGCGGGATCGGATTCGAGACCGCCCGTTTGCTCCGGGAGCGCGGGGCCCGCGTCGCGATCTGCGCGCGGCACAAGGAAATGCTCGAATCTGCCGCGCGGCAGCTGGATGCTCTGCCGATTGTGGCCGACGTGAGCAATGAAGACGACGTGCTGCGGATGATGCGCGAGGTCGTCAAGGAGTATCCAGACTACAACGTGCTGATCAACAACGCCGGCTTCGGCGCCTTCGCGCCTTTGGTCGATCTTACCGCTGAGGAATTCTTTCGAGTGTGGCAGACCAACGTGCTCGGGGCGATGCTGGTGGCGCGCGAATCGGCAAAGCATTTCGTCGGTCGCAGTTACGGGAACATCGTCAACATCTCATCTACCGCGGGCCAGCGGGGCTTCGCCAACGGGTCCGCGTACTGCGCTAGCAAGTTTGCCGTGCACGCGCTCACCGAGTGCTGGCGGGCAGAGCTGAGGCAACATCAGATCCGCGTGATGCAGGTGAATCCGAGCGAGGTTCTTACCAGTTTCGGTGAGGTACAGTCGGCGCCGACCAAGCCCGACAACCCGAGCAAGCTTCACGCGCCGGACATCGCCCAGGTCATCGTCAGCATGCTGGAGATCGAGGATCGGGGGTTCGTCACGGAGTCCACAATCTGGGCGACTAACCCGAAGTAGTGTTCCGTTGACTTTTGTTAAGTCAGCGGCAACGAGAACCTGATCTTCGCCGCGCTCACGACCAACTGAGCCGCCCCCTGTATCCCTAACCGCTCCGTATTGACGCTGAGATCGTAATTCTCGTGCGCCCGTCGATCACGCTCCCAGTGGAGCCGCACCCACTGATCCCGCTCCTTGTTCGTGTTGTCGACGAGGCGAGTGGCTTCCTCGGCGCCCACGCCTTCGCGCTGCATGGTGCGCGCGATAAGAGCCTTTTTCGGGGCGTAGCAGAATACGTGGAGCGCGTCCTCACGCTCGGCGAGCATCTCCTGAGCCCCGCGACCGACGACGACGACCGGTCCCCGCGCAATCGCTTCTTCGATGATATGGCGGGTGACTTCGATCAGCTGCTCGTCTGTCGGCTGCTTGGCCGCGGCTATGGGCGATGCCCATTCCTGGGATCCCATCGCCATCGCTGAAGTGAGACGCTCGACCAGCGACGGAACGCGCTCCTCACGGTCCCTGACTTCGGCGATGCTCAGCCCCATGCGCGTCGCGACGGCATCGACCACCGCGTTGTCGAGGAGTGACCACCCGAGCGCCTTCGCGGCGAGCTCCGCGACCTCCGAGTTTCCCGACCCGTAAAGTCGCGAGAGCGTGAGAATCGGCAATGCTCAGTCCTGGTAGGGCCGACGCCGCTTCTCTTCGATCGCGCGCCCGTACTGACCGGCGTCGGAGCGCGCGATTTTTTTCCGGGCAACCAAAGACTCGAGCACGAGCTCGCATCCCGCGGCGACGACAGGCAGATCATCCATCGGCGCCAGGCCGGCGGTGTTCACCACCTGCATCAAGCCAGGCACGCTGCCGAAGCCCTCGACGACGGCATCGACAGGCACATCGTCGGTTACCTGCAGCGCGCCCCCGACATCGAACCACATGATGATCTCGTCGGTGTTGATCCCTCCGGCTCGATCCTGATACGTGGCGTCCGCCGCGCGACGAATCAGCTCTCTTGCGATGTTGTGCCCGCCAACCAGCTCTCCCTCGTACTCCAGCTCGATTTTCCCAGTGATGGCGGGAAGCGCCGCGTAGATGTCAGCAATTCTGGGAACGATGTCGCGCTCACCCGTCTGGATCGCCCTCCGCTCCGCGTTCGACACCACGTTCTCGAGGACAGTTATCGGCATGCGCTGCGAGACGCCGGAACGCTTGTCTATGCGCTTGTCGTTCCGGGCCTCGAAAGCCACACGCTCGATCACCTCGGCGATGAAGTCCGGAACCCGGACTTTGCCGGCGCCGCGCGCGGTCCACGCCTCCTGGTTGGTGATCGCCATTCCGAGCTCGACGGTCTCGGGATAGTGCGTCATCACTTCGCTTCCGATGCGGTCCTTGAGCGGCGTGATGATCTTGCCGCGCGCCGTATAGTCCTCTGGATTGGCGGTGAAGCAGAGCATGACATCCAGCGGCAGTCGCACCGGATATCCTTTGATCTGCACATCGCCCTCCTGCATGATATTGAACAGGCTCACCTGAACCTTTCCCGCGAGATCGGGGAGCTCGTTCAGCGCGAAAATACCCCTGTTCGCCCGCGGGAGCATTCCGTAATGCATCGTCAGCTCGTCGCCCAGAATGTGTCCGCCGCGGGCCGCCTTGATGGGATCCAGGTCACCGATGATGTCGGCAACTGTGACGTCGGGTGTCGCCAGCTTCTCGACATAGCGCATATCGGGATCCAGCCATGCTATCGGAGTGTCGTCGCCGGCTTCCTTGAGAAGGTTCTTGCCGTACTTGGAGATCGGCGCGAACGGATTGTCATTAACTTCGCTGCCCGCGATGATCGGAAGCGCTGGATCGAGCAGCGTGGTAAGCGCGCGAAGAATGCGCGATTTCGCCTGGCCGCGGAGCCCCAGGAGGATGAAGTTGTGTCGGCTCAGAAGGGCGTTGACGATCTGCGGCATCACCGTCTCTTCGTAGCCAACAACGCCGTTGAAGATCGGCTTTCGAGTCGCTAGCCGGGTCAGAAGATTGCCGCGGAGCTCATCCTTGACCGATAACTCTCTTCGGTCGGCAACACCGAAGGCCGAGCGCTTTAGTGCGCCAAATGTTTCTGGGTAAACCGACAACGGGCTCTCCGGGGAAATTCGCTGCTTACGAGTTAATCTAGCCCACCCATCAGAGGGCAACCAGACGGCTCTGCCCTTGACACGGCCTACGGAAGAGATAAATTTTCGCCCGCGCCAAAAACGGGCTCGCGATCGCGTGCACGGACCGGCGATTTATTCCACGTCAGCCTCCAAAGGAGATAGTAAATGAAGCGCCTGGCCCTCGTCGCCGCAGTCCTTGTACTTGCTGCTTGTGCAAAGAAGGATGAATCAGCGACCGCCGACACGTCTGCCCCCGCAATGGCCCCGGCACCTGCGGCGATGGACACCACGATGAAGATGAGCACCACTGACACGACCGCTGGTGCGACGAAGGACACCGTCACGAAGACTACGACCACGAGCAAGACAACCAAGACTCCGATCAAGAAGAAGTAAGCTCTTCGCAGTGATCAAGAAGGCGCCACTAAACAGTGGCGCCTTTTTCGTTTTGCTCGATTTGCACGCTGCATTCGCCGCCCGACCATCGCGCCTGCAACGTGGTCCCCGGCAGAATCTCCCGCCTCACCATCCCTAGCGCGACACCGCCGAATCGCGGCGAGAGAGCGACGCTCCGAATGTCTCCGATGACTTTGCCCGACTCGTCGACCAGCTCCGCCCCAGTTGGCGGCGCAGGTCGCGTGACGAATCGAAGCTTGCGCAGGAAACGATTCACATGGCCGCGGAAATGGACACGCGCCACGGTCTCCTGGCCGATGTAGCAGCCCTTCGTGTACGAGATCGCACCGAGCTCGTCGAAATTCGCCTCCTGGGGAAGCGTCGAGTCGTCCATGTCAGCGCCCCATTGCGGACGACCGCTCTCGACGCGCGCTATCTCCCACGTCTCCGGGCTTCCCGGCGCGACGCCACCGGCGTGCAGCTTGTTCTTGAGCGTGCCGACGGCTTCACTCGGAACGAAAATCTCGAACCCATCGAGATCCATTTCCGGAACTCTCGCTGCGGTGATCGTTGCATCACCGAACGGCGCCGTGATGTGACTGTACGGCGCGAGCGCGGACAGCTCCCGGTCGTCGATCCCAGTCACTCGCGATACTATCGAGCGCGACGAGCGGCCGAAAATCCCAATGTCGCACAGCTCCGACGTCACATCGTGGTACGGGGCGACGCGTGGATTGATGTACTTCCTCACCATCTCCTTCCAGCCCACCGCGGCGGCCGCGGGAGTGTCGATGAGGAGCGCGTCGTCCAGCGCAAAGATGCGGAGGTCGGCGACGATCTTTCCCTTGGGAGTGAGAGCAGCCGCGTATTGACCCTCGCCCGCGACGAGACTCGAGACATCGTTCGTGACCATTCCCGTAACGAGCTCCGCTGCTTTCGGTCCGGAGATCCGCAGGCGCATCCGATCGCTCCGGTCGAAAAAAAGAGCACCGTTGTGGAGCACGGAATACTCGTTCATTTCCGACATTACCTGCAATTAAGCCGGTGCCTTCGTGGGGCGCTACTGGCCGAAGGCCGCGTACGATGCGTCGAGCAGATCCACCGGGTGAATCGATTTCGCGGGTATCTCCGCGCGGATCAAGCCCGCGCCAATCTGCATGAGGCAGCCCGGATTTCCCGTCGCTACCCATGGCGCGCCAGTGGCGCGAATGTTGGCGAGCTTCGGGGCGAGCACTGCGTCGGATGTCGCCGGCTCGATGAGATTGTAGATGCCCGCGCTGCCGCAGCACTGATCCGAATCGTGGAGTGGTACGAGCTCGAGACCGGGAATGGCGGCGAGCATCGAGAGCGGCGCCTGCGTGACGCGCTGCGCGTGCTGCAGGTGGCACGGCGCATCGTAGGTGACGCGGATCGGCAGCGGACCTCCGGCGCGGGGACCGGCAGCCGCGAGCAGCTCGCTCACGTCCTGCACTCGCAGGCTGAAAGCGGAGGCGCGCTCGTGCCAGTAGTGATCATCCTTCAGTAAATGTCCGTACTCTTTCATTATCGCACCGCACCCAGCCGCATTCACCGCGACGAAATCGGCGCGTGATCTCTCGAACGCGGCGATGTTCTGCCGCGCCAGCTTGCGGGCTGTCTCGAGATCTCCTGCGTGAGCGTGCAACGCGCCGCAGCATTGCTGGCCTGGCGCCTCGACAATCGCGTAGCCATTTACCTTGAGCACGCGCTCGGTCGCGCGGTTCGTGGCGCTGAACAATCCATCCATGACGCACCCGCGGAGCGTGGCAACGAGACCGCGCTCTCCCCGGCTGCCCGCTCTGTACGGGGAGCGTTCGATGGAGCGGCCGGTGGACGCGAGCATCGCCATCGCGAAGCCCACGCGGCCGGGTGCTGCCGAGAGAAGCGAAGGGATCGGAGTGGCGGCGAGAAAACGTGAAAGGAACATCGCCGGCCGCAGCAGCCATCTGCGGGCGAACACGAAGAGAATCAGCCGCGCGATGAACGGAGTCGGCCTGCTCTCGCGCAGGGTTGCGCGCGTTGCTTCGAGAAGCTGCCCGTAGGGAACTCCGCTGGGACACACCGGCTCGCACGCCCTGCACCCGAGACACTGATCGATGTGCTGCTGCACACTCGGATCGTCCGGCTTCACCGTTCCCTCGAGGAGCGACCGCATGAGAAAGATTCGCCCGCGAGGGCTGTCGTTCTCGTCTTCGAGATTCAGGTACGTAGGGCACGCCTGCAGACAGAACCCGCAGTGGACGCACGCATTGATACCCGGCAGCGCGTCCGCCAGCGGAGTGCCAGGCAGCGCGCAGCCTGGCATCGCATCGCGGGGAAGTGGATCAGCGGGTAGGCCTGCGGTCACATCAATCGCCGAGTATGCCGGGGTTCAGGATGTTGTGCGGATCGTACGCTTTCTTGATTCCCTGGGACAACCGATCCGAGACCACGCTCGCCGAGACGACCGGCCATACCTCCGCTGGCAGCTTCTCGAAGATCACGCTGGTCGCAGCGCTCTCGCCATCGCCCGGAAAATCCGGGATGGCTGCGTCCGCAACGCCTGCCGGATCTCTCTCTCCGTTGTCGCGCGTGACCAGACGCATGACCCCGCGCCGCGGATTGATCGAGATCACGATTCTCGGCTCCGTGTCCGCAAGAATGCTCGACGCAACCGCGAGAAAGCGAGTGGGCAGGCTTGAGATTCTTATCACGCTCGCGGCATCGCCATCCAGTTTCCGGAACGTCGCCCAGGTCGACTGTTCCACTTCTTCTGTGCGCGCGAGCTGTGAGAACGCCTTGAGCTGGACGTCCACGACCGGACCATTTCCTCCGAACCGAACGAGCATCGTGGGATTGTCGCCGAAGCCGAGTGAGGACGCCGCTGCTCCGTTGAGAACTTCCAACGCGAACGGGGCCAGTGGCGAAGCTGCCACGGCGCGCAGCAGCTCCGTCGTCGATTTCTGTCCGCGCCCCAGGGAAACTGCGAACGTCCGGTCGACTTTTGGCCGCGCATACAGGCGAAGTGTCACCTCGGTGATGACGCCGAGCGTCCCCCATGAACCGGTGAGAAGACGCGAGAGATCGAAGCCGGCAACGTTCTTCACAACCTTCCCGCCAGCGCGCACGATGTCTCCCCGACCGTTCACGAACTCGACGCCGAGCAGCAGATCCCTTGGCAAGCCGAAGCTCGTGGCGAGCGGGCCCGCAGCGGCGGTGGCGATCGTCGCGCCGATCGTGCCGTCGTCGGAGCCAAAGGGATCGAGGGGAAGCCACTGATCGTGCTCGCCCGTAATTCGTTCAATTTGCCCGAGCGTCGTTCCCGCACGCACTGTGAGGGTGAGATCGCCCGGAACGTAGCTCACCACGCCGGAATCGTCGCGAAGTGAAAGCGTTTTCTGCGCCTTCACCGGCCGGCCCGCCGACAGCCAGCCGCCGCGCCCCGCGATTCTCAGGGATGTTCTGCTCGCACTGCTTTCGCGAACAACGGATGCTACAGCTTCCGTACTCACCGCGCCGAGGGCCGCGCTGGTTCAGCAGATAGAGACGACACCGGCTCAGAGATTCCGCGCGCCGATGCAACCGCGTTCCACTCCTTGCAGGAGTGAATCGGCACGACTTTCCCCGGGTTCGCCCGGCGATTCGGGTCGAATACTCCGCGCAGCTCGCACATCGCATTGAGCGAGGGCTCGGAGAAGATCGACTCCATGTATCCCATCTTGTCGAGACCTACTCCGTGCTCTCCGGTGATGCTCCCGCCGGCAGCGATGCACGTGTTCATGATCTCTGTCATCGCCTTGTGCACGCGCTCGCTCTCCCCGGGATCGTCCGCGCTGTAGGCGATGTTGGGGTGCAGGTTGCCGTCGCCCGCGTGAAACACGTTGCACACGAGCACGCCGTACTTCTCGCTGATGCCGTGGATCTTCTCGAGAATCTCGGACAGGCGGGTGCGCGGGATCACCGCGTCCTGAACGATGAGATGGGACGCAATACGTCCCATGGCACCGAACGCCTTCTTCCGTCCCTGCCACAGCTTCAGCCTCTCGGCCTCGTCGCGCGCCACCTTCACGTTGCGCGCGCCTCCGTCGAGGCAGACGCGGCGCACGATCTCCAGATCCGCGCTCACGCCCGCCTCGAGCCCGTCGAGCTCTATCAACAAGACCGCCTCGGCGTCCTTTGGGTACCCCGCGGCATAGATCGATTCTTCGACGACGCGGATCGTGGGGCCGTCCATGAACTCGAGGGCAGCAGGAACGATTCCGGATGCGATGATGGCGGAAGTCACGCGCGCTGCCTCGTCAACCGACATGAAATCGGCGAGAAGAGTGCGCACGGTCTGGGGCCGCTGCGTGAGCTTGACGGTGATGTCGAGCGCGAGACCGAAGCACCCTTCAGAGCCGATGAACGCTCCGCGCAGATCGTACCCGTCGTGCTCGCCAAACCTGCTACCCAGCTCGACGACCTCTCCGCTTGGCAACACCACCGTCATCGCCAGAACGTGATTGAGCGTGACTCCGTACTTGAGGCAGTGGGGACCGCCAGCGTTCTCGGCCACATTACCGCCGATGGTGCACGCCGCTTCACTCGAGGGATCCGGCGCGTACAGCAGACCGTGCGGTGCGACGTGCTTGTTCAACCGAAGATTGACGACACCCGGCTCGACGGTCGCCCGACGGTTCTCGATGTCGAGCGAGATTATCTCCTTCAAGCGATGCAATCCGATGACGATGATGTCGTCCGCCAGCGCGCCGCCGGACAAGCCGGTACCGGCGCCGCGGGGGACGAAGGCGAGGCCCTCCTTCGCAAGGAGTGTTACGATTGCGATGGCCTGGTCACGCGTGCCCGGAAAAACCGCGAGGCGGGGCTGCTTACGATATCCGGGGAGTCCGTCTGAGTTGTAGACCAGCAGCTCGCTTGGCCGGCTCAGCACGTGTCGATCGCCCACAATTTCCGACAGGCGATCTGCGACCGTGGACCCGTTCGACCGGCTGGGGAAGGTCATTCCGGAAATCTAGCTTTCGTCTCCCTCCGGCGGCGCTACGACGAGCTGGAGAGCGTCGCGCTCGATGTGGTAGTCGAGCGGCGTTTGAAATCTCTTCAACTCGCCATCGAGGCCGATGGTGGCTGTCGGGCGAGTAAGGTCGATGCGGCAGCTGTCGACCAGCAACTCTGTGAATTCGGGGAGTTTATCCGCCTCGTGATTTCCTTTCGCAATGCCGGCCAAAGCCAGCGAGAACAGCCTGGCTCGCGCGCCCCCTTTTACGATCATGACGTGCAGCCCGCGCCTCCCGTTCTTCACGCGACTGCCCAGAGTGGGAAGCTTGAGCTCGCGCTCGCCGACGCCGATGAAAACGAGTGAGGCCCGATAGGTCTTCTTTTCTCCCTCGACTTCGAGAGTTACCGAGAACGTGCGGATTTCGCCCATCATCTTCACGAATGCAACCACGCTCGCGATCGTATAACCCAGGAACTTCTCCATCCTCTCACGCTCGCGAACGAAAGTGACGTAGGCTCCGAGCGAGCTGGTGTTCAGGAAGACGCAGTCGTTGACGTAGCCGATGTCCGCGCCCACCACCGGACCGTCGGCGGCGACGAGAGCTGCCTTGCCAAGATCGGTCGGGATGCCATGATCCTTCGCAAAGTGGTTGAGCGTCCCGCCGGGCAGAATCGCCAACTCGGTCTTAGTCTTGGCGACCAGCGCCGCTGCTGTCGCGATCGTGCCATCGCCGCCCGCGACAAGAATCCGCTTTGTCCCCTCACCAATGGCTTTCTCCAGACGTTGCTCCAGCTCTTTGGGCTGGACCGTCTCGAGCTCGAACCCCGCCGCACTGATGGCTTCCCGGGCGGCCTCGGCGTTTCCGCACGCTGCGTTGAGGAAAGCCTTGAGGGTGGAGGTGGCGGGCGGAGCTGCTGTCATCGAGGGGAAGCGGAAGCCGGGAAGCGGGGACTAGCAGCGCCTATATACAAGAAAGACGCCGACTCAATCTGGTCGGCGTCTTCGAATGCATTCGTCCTGCGCCCAGCTCCCCGCGTCCCGCCTAGTTCCAGAAACCGGAGAGCGCGGCGCCGTCGGGCGATTCACGCAGCTTCTCGAACGCACGCTCGCGGATCTGTCTGATGCGCTCGCGCGTCACACCCATCAGCGCGCCGATCTTCTCGAGCGTCATCGCGTCTGAGCCCTGCTCAAGGCCGTAGTAGAGGTGCAGGATTTTGCGCTCGCGCGGTGTCAGGTACTTTCGGAACACCCGGTCGATGAACTCGCGCATCAGGTGAAAATCCGTGACGTCCTCGATCTCCGCGCCATCAACGCCAGCGAAGCGCTCGCCGAGCGTGCACGCCTCGCGATCGGATCGATCGATCGGGGCATCCAGAGAGATTTCCGTCGCTGACATCTGCTTGGCGGATCGTACGGCGTCCGGTGTCTCTTCGAGGAGCCGACCGATCTCGTTGTCGGTCGGATCGCGCTTCAAAACCTGGGAGAGAACCGTCTGTGCGCGGGCCAGCTTGATCAGCTGCGAATTCTGATTGAGCGGAATTCGAACGCTTCTTGTCTGCTCGGCCAACGCCTTCAGTACTGCCTGTCGGACCCACCATACAGCGTACGAGATGAACTTGACGCCCTGATCCGGATCGAACTTTCTGACGGCTTTGAGGAGACCTTCATTGCCGATCGCGACGAGCTCACCGAGGTCGAGGCCATGACCCTGGTACTTCTTCACGTACGAGATCACAAAGCGAAGATTGGCGGTGACCAGCCGCTCGGCTGCTTTTTCATCCCCGGCCTGCGCACGACGGGCGAGGCGACGCTCTTCTTCGGCGTCGGTAATCAGGGGAAGCTTTTGTATGTCCTGGAGGTACTGGTCGAAAGCGGTGGAAGGGGAGGAACGGAAGAAGCCTTTGGATCTACTCTCGCCCGTTGTCTGCATAAGCCCCTTGGTAGCGACATTATCGAATGACGCGTCTGGGTGGCGCGCTCCCGGTACTCTGCCGGACGCGCACATTAACTAGGGGCGCACTGAACCGTCAACAGCCATGTTTCATGCCACCATCACGCCTGTGGATCTTTGGGCTTCGTTCGGGTTGTGGCCATCAGAATCGCAATTCCGATCATGACGATGCACCCGACGACGACCCAGGTCGCCGCGACGCCAAGCAGGATCGCGGCGATGGCGAGGCCGATGATTAGGACGATGAATCCGATCAGGTAGGTGCTGAACGAGGACATGTTTGCTCTCAGGTTGGGATTTTCGACCGCGAATCGCGCAATTGTAAGGCCAGCCAGGGCGATGGAAATTCCGCCCGTCTACCGCTTCGCCAATCCATCCCAGCGCGAAGGTGCAAGCGAATCGTTGGGAATTTGCTCAACCTCGCGCGCGACCAGCGTCGCGGCTCCCCAATGCCGTCCGAACCGCGCGGCTTCCTTACAGTTCGGGTTCCAGATGTCGAGCGTCGCGCCCAGCACGTTGCCGCCGGTGTCGTCCACCAGATATCGGCCGAGGTATTCGTTGCCGAGGAAGACTTCGACGTAGCGGGCGAGCGGGAAGATGCGTGGATCGGCGGCGACGATTCCGTGACGTGTCTGGCGCCCGCGCCGCGTTTCGCCCTGCACGCAGTACTGCGTGAGCGAGACCGGAATGGTCACGCCGTCCTCCGCCCGGGCGAACTTGGATGGGACGAGCGGAATGATGCCCTTCTTCATCTTGATCGCTTCATGCGCGGTGGCGCGCACCATCCTGGCCGCTTCGGGGATGACTCCGACGCCGGAGGCGATCGGCCTCGTTAGCGCGGTGGTCGCCGAGGCGACGTTCGCCGCTGTAGAGGGAAGCGCTTTCGCTATCTCCACGATGGTTTGCTTCGCGGCACCGGCCAGGTTGCCGGCATTTTCATGAGCGCTCTCGATCGCTGAGAGAACATCGGGCTCGAGTTGAGGACCCTTCGGGGGCGGAAAACCGACGCTGGCGGTCTGCACCGGCGCCAGTGATGGAAGCGCAACGGCACCTGTACCGATCAGGGCTATCGCGAGCGTAACCGCGACAACCGTGCGGACAACTTCCGAGCGTTTTTTCATGCGAGTACCTCCCGAAGCTGATCGTCACTGACCGAAACAGTCCATCCAGTATCTGCACCCGCCATCGCCCCAATTCGGAGCGGAAGGGCGAACCTCGTCCTGCCTGACCGTCCCTTCTTATCCGACCTCATCGCCTCGATAACAGCATCGCCGTCTGATCCACGGGGGAGAGCAGTTGGGAGTCCGGCGGATCCCAGCGCGCTGACGACCGTCGCTGCGGTTCCGGTCTGAGCGAGGCCGATCTGTTCGGCCAGCTCACTCTCCAGTGCCATCCCGATCGCGACCGCTTCTCCATGGAGGAGCGTATAGCCGCTGACCAACTCGACGGCGTGGCCAATCGTGTGGCCAAAATTGAGAACTTGTCTAAGGCCTCCCTCCCGTTCATCACGAGAAACGATGTCGGCCTTGATCTCCACGCTACGGACGATGAGCGAGAACATGCTGTCACCCTTCGGTCCGTCCGCCGAGAGCAGCCTGGAAGCCCTGCTCGCGACGCTGGTAAGATAAGGCTCGTCGGCGATTACGCCATGCTTGAGAACCTCTGCAAAACCCGCACGCAACTCTCTAAGTGGAAGCGTCACAAGGAGTTGCGGGTCGATGAGAACGGCGGCAGGAGCGTGAAAAGCCCCCACCAGATTCTTGCCGGCGGGGGTGTCGACGGCCGTCTTCCCCCCGATCGAGGCGTCGATCATTGCGAGCAGGGTGGTCGGCACCTGGATGATCGGAATTCCACGCATGAAGGTGGCTGCGACGAAGCCGGCAAGGTCACCGACGACGCCGCCCCCGAGCGCGATCACGGCGGAGTCCCGCCCGTATCCCTTGGCGAGCATCTCGTCGGTCAGTCTGGCCCAGACTTCCCTTGTTTTGTTGGACTCACCAGCCGGGATGGTGAACACGTCCGCGGCACCCGGACCGAGCTGGGCCGCGACCTGTTTTGCGTAGATCGGGCCTACGTTCGAGTCCGTAATGACGGCGTACCGGTGCGACGGAGCAAGCTCTCGGGCAAGGGCACCCGCGCTCGACAACAGTCCCGTGGCGACGCGAATCGTCGACTCGCCCAGCTCGATCTCTCGCGTGCCTCCCGTGGAGGCTACCAGGTTACTTCACCAGCTCCAGCGCGGACGTTCGCAACCCGCGCGAGCATGAAGAGAAGGTCGGACAGGCGATTGAGGTAGATCACGACCATCCCGGGAATCTCGACCTCTCGCTGAAGGGTGACCACCCGTCGCTCGGCGCGGCGACAAACCGTCCGCGCTAGGTGAAGGACGGCGCCCTTTCGGCTTCCCCCCGGGATGATGAAGGCCTTGAGCGGCTCGAGCTCTTTCTCGCACTCATCGATTGCGTGCTCCAGGTCGCGAATCCTCCGCTCGTCGATGTTCGCCTTGGCGAGGTGGCCATGCATTTTCTCGAGGTCGGGTGTTGCGAGGAGAGCGCCAATGCTGAAAAGATCGCGTTGCATCGGCACGAGGATCTCGTCGACGCGCGGCATGGGCTCGATGGCGCGAGCCATACCGAGAACAGCGTTGAGCTCATCGACGTCGCCGTACGCTTCGACGCGCGGGTCGTCCTTCTGGACCCGGCCGCCGCCGAACAAGCCAGTGTCGCCGGCGTCGCCGGTCTTGGTGTAGATCTTCATCGGCTCGAAATGTATGCTCGCGGTTAAGTTCCAGACATGACGCGGAGCTTTGCACCATGATCGACAGCCTGCACGGGGCGCGGGACGGGGCCGACTCGCACGACGAATTTCCGCTCGGCGACGGAACCGCCGAGACGGGTGCGACAGTCTACTGTCCCTACTGCAACGAAACGGTCGAGATCGTGATCGATCCGGGCGGTGGATCAGCGCAGCAGTACGTCGAGGACTGCGAGGTGTGCTGCCAGCCGTGGGCTGTTACGGTCGAGTACCGGCAGGATGGGACGGCGAGCGTGAGTGTTGAGCCGCTCGACCAGTAAACAGGTACCAGTGAACTGAGCTGAGTGCCAGGTTCCAACTGAACTGAACGGGGTGTGAGGTGCCAGAGATGCATAGTTGCCTGGCACCAGGTTACCACACCCAGACTTCAATACTGGCGTGAAAGGGGAGGCAGGTGTCAGACACGGCGGCGCCAGGTCACCAGGTACCTGGAACCAGAATGCGGCCAGAATGCCAATAGTAAAGTCTGGTCGTGGTAACCCGGTGCCTGGTACCTACGCCACTGGCACCTCACACCCCGTTCAGTTCAGTTAAAACCCGGCCCAAGACAGTTCAGTTGGTACGCCCTACCGGCGTGCCCGCCACTCGGTCTCGAGAATGGAGTACACCACGGCCGTCTCGTATCTGTCCCACTTGATCGCCCAATCGCGCTCTTCCCCTTCCTTCTGCATCCCGAGCTTCTGCATCACTTTCCCCGACGCCGGGTTGCGCAGAAAGTGGCGCGATTCGATTCGGTGCATGCCCAGGACTTCGAACCCGAAGTCGACGAGTCGCTGACTCGCCTCGGTGGCGTACCCGTTGTTCCAGCGGTCGCGCGCAATCCAGTAGCCCAGCTCCGCGCGCCGGTGCTCAGCCTTGATCATGAGACTGATCGCGCCGACCAGCTTTCCCGTTTTCGTCTCGACGATCGCGAAGGTTGCGTTGCTTCCCTCGACCCACGCCGGTGAGTGGCTCTCGATCCACGCGTTGGCCGCGCCGACGGGATACGGGTGCGGGATGTTGAGCGTGGTGTCCGCGATTTCTCGCATGCCTGCGAGCCGCTCGACGTCCCACGCATCCTCGAGCTGGAACGGTCGCAGTGTGAGGCGGTCGGTCGTGAGCGTGGGTTGGTCAGTCACGGCCATGATTCTAACATGCTCCTTCAGAAGCCGCCCCGCTCGCAGGCATCTACGACAAGGGGTAGCCCCTTCATCTTAGATGCCCCGCTCGAGCCGTGGTCGCTGGACGTGCTACTGTATATTTCGAGTGGAAATGACTGATCAGATCCCCGACATCACCATCATCGGCGGAGGTCCAACCGGACTGTTTGCCTCTTTTTATGCCGGCATGCGCGGCGCTACGGCGCAGATCGTCGACGCACTGCCCGAGCTCGGTGGACAGCTCACGGCGCTTTACCCGGAGAAGTACATCTTCGACGTAGGTGGGTTCACCCGGATTCTCGCCAAGGATCTGGTGAAGGCGCTCCGGGAACAGGCCGATCAGTTCCACTTCAAGTCCCACCTCAACCAGAACGTCACCGCGCTCGAGCAGGAGGACGATCACTTTGTGCTCGTTACGGAGACCGATCGCTTTCCGACCAGGGCGATCGTCATCGCCGCGGGAATCGGGGCGTTTTCACCTCGGCGCCTGCCACAGGCGTGCGCGGATCCGTGGTATGGCCGCGGCATCTTCGATCGGGTGTCCAACCCCGATGAGTTCAAGGGTCAGCGCATCGTGATCATCGGCGGCGGCGACTCGGCATTCGACTGGGCG
>DATARP010000229.1:0-2232 GCA_036264075.1 Gemmatimonadaceae bacterium | reverse complement strand
CCGCTTTGGAAAAAAAGGGCGCCATGGGTGTCACGGAGTCAACGCTAAAGAAAAACCCCGCAAGCTCCACGGCGGGGGCAGGTCCCGATACGTCTTATCCAGGAAGATGGCCGGGACTCCTTTCGGAGGAGCATATTTCTAGCGCGGCGAAATCAAACTTTCGATCACAGGAACAATGAAATCTGCGCCAGCTGTAGCTCTTTTTTCTGTCCTCCTCGCTACCAGGTCAGCGGCTCAAACGGATTTGCACCTCATTCCTCAGCCGCGGGAAATCCAGTTGGAGGGTTCGGTGTCCGTCCCAAAGGGCCTCACCATTGTCCGCCCTGCCAACGCTGAAGATCGATTCGCCGCGCTGGATCTCGCGAATACACTGAAGGATCGCGGGATTCCCGTCGTCACCGGCGAGACGGGGCCAGGCCCGCGTGTCGTCCTGCTCCGCGCCGATGCTTCCGCCGCCCAGAGCGTGCTGCGGCGCCATTCGCTCACGATCGAGCCGGCGATGAAGGACGAAGGCTACGTCATCACGCCCGATGGCAACCGCATCGTCGTCATCGGCACGACTTCGGCCGGCGTGTTCTACGGAGCCCAGACGGTGAAGCAGATCGTGAGTGGCGACGGCGACCAGGCCAGGCTCTATCGCGCGACGATTCGCGACTGGCCGGCAATGCGCTACCGCGGATTCCACGACGACATCTCACGCGGCCCGGTACCGACCCTCGACTTTCAGAAGAAACAGATCCGCACTCTCGCCGCATACAAGGTCAACCTCTTCTCGCCGTACTTCGAACACACGCTCGCATACGACTCGAATCCGCTGATCGCACCGCCTGGCGGTGCGATGACACACGCCGACGTGAAGGAGCTCGTCGCGTACGCCGCCAGCTACCATGTCGACATCATACCGGAGCAGGAGGCATTCGGTCATCTGCACCACGCGCTGAAGTACGAGATCTATTCGCCTCTTGGCGAAACGGCGCACGGACACGTGCTCGCCCCCGGGCAGCCCGGTTCGCTTCCACTGATCAGGCAGATGTTCGCCGAAATCAACTCACTCTTTCCGAGCCGGTTCGTCCACCTCGGCGCGGACGAAACATTCGAGCTCGGACGCGGTCAGACAGCGGACAGGGTGAAGACCGTCGGAATCGGCGTCGTCTATCTCGATTTCCTGAGGCAGATTGCAGATGCGCTCCGGCCGAGCGGAAAGAAATTCCTGTTTTGGGGCGACGTGGCGCTGAGCTCACCAGAGCTGGTGAACACAATTCCGAAAGACCTTATCGCCGTCCCGTGGACCTACGGCGCTGACACGTCGTACGTCCGGTTCATCGCGCCATTTCGCGACGCTGGAATGGAAACCTGGGTCGCTCCCGGTGTGAGCAGCTGGAATCGGGTCTATCCAAACAACGCCGTCGCGCTCGTCAACATTCAGCGCTTCGTGCGCGACGGACAGAAGCTCGGCGCCACCGGAATGATCAACACTTCATGGGACGACGACGGCGAGGCTCTGTTCAACCAGACCTGGTACGGCGATCTGTTCGGCGCGGCAGCGGGATGGCAGCAGGGGGAAAGCAGCATCGACGCGTTCGCCTCGAGCTACGGCCGCGTGTTTCACGGTGACCTGAGCGGGAAGATCGACGAGGCGCAGCGCCGGCTTTCGGCCGCGCACGCGCTGTTGAGTAACGCGAAGGTCGGCGATGCGAGCGATTACCTGTTCTGGCTTGACCCCTGGACCGATGAAGGCCGCAGCATGGCGCAGCGCATCAGACCGTACACGCACGATCTGCGCATTCTCGCCGAATCAGCGATGGTCTTTATCGACCAGGCTGATCCCAGAATCACGCGCGAGCGCGACGCGATCGAGGCGATGAAGCTCGGCGCGCGCCGGATGGATTTCATCGGGATGAAGTTTCAGTTCGCCGACGAGGTAGTCGCGATGTACGATCGCGCGGCCGACACCACGAGCAAAGCACCGGGGCGCGATCTGGCGGACATTACGGGCATCAACGGAAGGCTGCAGGATCTGCGCGATGGCTACTCTCTCATGCGGGACGAGTACGAGAAAGCGTGGCTGAGGGAAAACCGACCATACTGGCTTCACAATGTCCTGGCGCGCTACGATCTGGCGACGCAGCTGTGGATTGAGCGCGCCGACCGCATCAATCTCGCGCGCCAGGAATGGTACCGCAGCCATAAGCTGCCACCTGCGGAAAGTCTCGGGATCCCAGCCAGCATGCC
>DATARP010000213.1:0-5230 GCA_036264075.1 Gemmatimonadaceae bacterium | reverse complement strand
GCGATCAGCTCGAGGGCATGGTCGAGGTCGCGCGCTTCGCGGTCGAGGTAACCCGTCTTCAGGCGCTTCTCGATTCGCGATTGATCCACCTCGACGATGAGCGCGGCCGCGCCTTGCATCGTCGCCGCGAGCGGCTGCGCTCCACCCATGCCGCCGAGTCCCGCCGAGAGCACGAACCGTCCGCTCAGCGTCCCACCGAAATGTCGCTGTGCGACGGACCCGAACGTCTCGTACGTGCCCTGCACGATTCCCTGGGAGCCGATGTAGATCCATGAGCCCGCCGTCATCTGCCCGTACATCATCAGGCCTTTGCGCTCGAGCTCGCGGAAATGCTCCCACGTCGCCCAGCGCCCGACGAGATTGCTGTTCGCAATCAGCACGCGCGGCGCACCGGCGTGCGTGCGAAAAACTCCGACCGGTTTCCCGCTTTGGACGAGCAGAGTCTCGTCGTTGCCGAGTGACTGCAGCTCGCGGACAATGGCGTCATAGCATTCCCAATTGCGCGCGGCCTTTCCCGTCCCGCCGTAGACAACAAGATCCTCCGGACGCTCCGCCACATCGGGATCGAGGTTGTTCATCAGCAATCTGAGCGCAGCTTCCTGGTGCCATCCCTTGCACGAAATGCTGCTGCCCCGGGGCGCGTGAATTGGTCCGCGGGTGTCGCTTTTTCTGGGTCTTTTCGAGTCCGGTCTGGTGATCAAATCAGTCACGTCACAGCTCCGATGTCGGCGAAGCGCTGGTCCGACACGGCTTTCATCAGGGCCGAGATGTCTCCGCTAAGTACGCGATCAGCCTCGAGCCGCGGCACGATCTCGCGCACGCGCTCGTGCGCCGTGCGTACGCCTCGCCCGGGCTTCAGCGGCGCCCTGAAATCGATCGCCTGCGCTCCGCACATCAGCTCTATCGCCAGAATGTTCTCCAGATTGCGAAGAACGCGCCGCGCCTTCCACGCCGCGCCCATCGCCATCGGGACGACATCTTCCTTGCTGCCGTCAGTGGGGATCGTGTCGACGCTGGCGGGATGCGAGAGCACCTTGCATTCGCTCGCGAGCGCGGCGGCCGTCACCTGGGCCATCATGAAACCGGAATTGCAGCCTGCATCCGGGGAAAGAAAAGCCGGCAGGCCCTGGTTGAGATCGGGATGCACGAGGCGATCGATTCTTCTTTCTGCCATCGTTGCCAGATGCGTCAACACGATCGCCAGGAAATCGAGCGCCATCGCGACGGTGAGACCGTGAAAGTTGCCGCCGCTCAGTGTCTCGCCGTTCTCGAACACCAGGGGATTGTCCGTCGCTGCATTAAGCTCTCGCGATACAGCTTCATCTATCCAGTCGAGCGCATCCAGCACTGGGCCGTGCACCTGTGGCATGCAGCGCAGCGAGTAGGGATCCTGCACCCGCGGATCCCCGTGACGGTGTGACTCGCGCAGCTCGCTGTCGGCGAGAAGATCGCGAAGCAGCGCCGCCGAGCGGGCTTGCCCCTTCTGGCCGCGCGCGTCCTGGATGCGTTCATCGAACGCGACCGGGGTGCCGAGCAGGCCTTCGAGCGACATCGCGCCAGCGACGTGAGCCGTGCGCCATAGAGATCGGGCTCCGACGAGAGCGATGAGCGCGACCGCAGTGTGGGCCTGCGTGCCATTGATAAGCGTGATGCCTTCCTTCGGCGCCAGCACGACCGGTTTGGCCCCGATCTGCTTCAACACGTTTGCTGCCGGCTCTTCCTTCCCGCCTTGGATCAGGGTTCCTTCGCCAATCAGAGAGAGCGCGAGGTGCGCGAGGGGCGCGAGGTCTCCGCTCGCACCAACGCTTCCCTGTTCTGGTATCGGCGGATACACGTCGGCATTGAGCATGTCGAGCAGCAGATCCACCAGCTCGGGGCGAGCGCCGGAGTAGCCCTTGGCAATGACGTTCGCGCGCAGCAGCATCATGGCGCGCACTTCGGGTTCGGGCAGACGATCGCCTACACCCGATGCGTGGCTGCGCACGAGATTGATCTGCAGCTCGGCCAGCCTGTTCGGGGGAATGGCGACGTCGGAAAGCTTGCCGAAGCCCGTCGTCACGCCGTAGACGACTTCGTTCTTGTCCACGATGGCGTCGACAACGCCGCGCGTCCGGAGCATCCTCTGCCGGGCATTTGGTGTGAGTCCAACGCGAAGTCGCTCGACAGCGACTGCGTAGGCTTCATCGACGGTGAGCGAATCGCCATCGATGAGAATTTCTTCGGTCAATTCTCTCCCCGGGATAAGCGCTTGTCCGTCATTTTCTCTTTCTGGCGGAGCGCTTTTTGGCCGGCGACGAACCTGCTCGCTTCGACGTTCCCGCCTTCTTCGCAGCCGGTCGTTTGCGGGCAACCACCCGCTTCCTCGCCGGTTTCCGGGGAGCGTTGGAAGTGCCCACGCGAACGACGACGCGTTCTTTTGGATCCCATCTCCATCCCATCACACCCGGAGGGATTTCTACTCCGCCCAACCAGCGCGTCGCGGTATTGATGTCTTGCCAGTCCTTGCCGCCGGCGAGCACATCGCGCCCGAGTGGTGTCACCTTGAGCTCTCTTTTCACGAACTCGCGTGAGTTCTCCGCCGTCGGCGAAACCACCGCGCCGCCGTTCGCCCACGTCAAAAGCGGATTCTTTTTGCCGCTGAGTCTTTCCAGATACGAATAGAAGATTATGTCCCCGAGAAAAATGCTTTCCTGTTTGGTCGCCACTTCCAGAAATGCCGCAACTGGAGTCGCGTGGCCCGCCTCTATCGCCGTAAGAGCTTCGCGTTCGGATCTCGACAGGCCGTTTGCGACTGAAGGAAATTCCTCGAGGTGCCGCCGCAGCGCAGGAGCGAGGTAAGGGAGCGCGGTTAGGTCTTCGTCGAGCAGCCGCAGGATTTCAGACGGGTCGTCTGAGCCGAATGCCTTCCAGGCTTTCTGCGCCACCGCATACTGCTCCGCTGTCACCGGTGTCCGCGCGGCATCCAGCTTCAGAAGCTCCGCATGCGACAACGGCGGGATATATCCGTCGACCTGTATCAACGTCAGCTTCTTGCGTCGCGGCGACCCGCGCGAGAAAAAGTCGAGAAGCTGGATCAGCTGAAGCTGGTCGTAGAGATCATCCTCGAACCAGAGCACCACTTCGTCGAAGTAATCCAGGTGCTGGATCACCTTGTCGCGCTCGGCGAAGTTACCGCTGACGTGCGCGAAGTCGCCCCAACCCCGCTCCGAGATAAATCGCGCTCTCTGCTTGCTCAGCGCGTTGAGCGTGAGCGAGGCGTCCACGGGACCCTCGTGCAGCACGTCACGCCAGGCAACGATCTTTCCCGCAATGCCGGCCTCGCTCAGAGTGCCGGCGGCGCTGTCGCCGTTCGTGATGTTCAGCCGCTGGGTCACGGTTACTGGCTTAAGGGGCGGTAAGTCGACTTGTCATAGTTGAATTTTAGATCAGGTTCGGCTTTGAGGGCAATGAAGAAGCTGAACGCGAAGTTCCCATTCGGAGCCTGGGTGAAGGCAAAAATCGCTCTCCAGTCGTGCAAGTCCCTCTGCAGCGACACTTGCTGGCTTCCGAACTTGTGCGCCTGAAAGTCGTAATTGGTTCCCCAGTTGCCCGACCATTTCGGCGTGAGATGAAACGTCATCTGCGACTGGAGATTATCGGTCGGTTGCATCCTGACGAAGGGAGCGCCGACGATTCCATTCGTGATCGGCACCACGTTGCTCGCGCCCGTCGCGGCCTGCTGGAGGCACTGCTGATATACGATAGGGTTCGCCTGCAGCGGCGCGCATTGAGTCGTGATGTCTTGCTCTATCACTATGCCGTTGCCCGTCGGTGGCCGCTGATGGTTCGATGAAAAATTGAAGTTCGCTTCCCATCCCTGTGACGACGTGGGGACATTGTACTGGCGATCACGCTGGGTGATGCCCGCAACGGGCGTATTTGCAGTGCGTCTCGCCAATGCATCGTCCGGGCTCTGTTCGACCTTGTCCAGCTCGGGATTCTTCTCCGGGACAGCCTTTCCAAACACACGTGTCAGCACACCGAAGATTCCCGATTGTGCGTTCACGTTGAACGACGCGTTAATCGTCTCGCGGTAGGGCTTGAAGCGCGCGGTGTCGCTCATGACGTCGCCCTGATAGAGAGAGTATCCGACGCTCGCCCGAAACCCGGGAATCAGATCCGAATAGAAATCGGTGTTCAGGTTGGGGGTGGTGATGCCGGAGCGGTGCGTTTTGCGCGCCCTCTCGATGTCGTAGGCGATCGACGAGAAGTTCATCGACAGGATCTTGATCTTTTTCTGCTCCGCAGTGCTGCTCGTGTCCGTGCTCTTCAGCTTTGCCTCGAGCACGTGTGACAAGCCCAGGCTGACCTGTTCGCGCGCCAGCGAGCCGAGGAACCCCTGGCGGCTTCTGTCCGTCGCGCGGAGAAACTCGGTGCTGAGATTTCCGGCCGGCGCGTACGAGAACTGGACGACAGGCGTTATGGAGTGCCGGAACCGGCTCACAGGCCCGAACCCCGGGAACAGCGCAAACAGCGTCGGCGAGGCCGAGAGGCTGAATGAGGGGCGCTTCGACTGGTGGACAAACTGTCCGCCGCTGAAGTGGGAGCGCACCCAGAATCCGTTCGAGCCGTCAACATTCTCGAACGAAACCGACGGGGATATGTTCGCAGATCCGTGCAGGATGGCGGGCAGGCTGAAGCCCGTCTGCCAGTCGAGATTCGTCGTGAAAGTCTTGGCGAATACCCGACTCGACTTCTTCGATGAGTCCTCCGGATCGAGCACTACGATTGTCAACGGGGCATCCAGCTCAGTCGAATTGAGTCGAAATGAGTTGCTCCAGGCAAATCCACCGATCTTGATCGGCGTGTCGAACGACGACGTGGTATTCCAGTTATTCCGTTTGAGCTTGACGCTGTCCGGCGCTCCAAGGGAGTTGGTGAAGAACCGATAGCTGAAATCGCCGGCCTGGTCGACGTTGATATCCGAATGTGTCTGGTAGTTGAAGGCCGGCGTCCAATCGAGCCATTTCGTCACCGCGAGCGTGGGAGAGCTGATGCTGAGCTTGGGGAAGGTCTGATTGACCTCGCCGCGTCCAGGATGCTGGGCCCGGTCGGCGCCCAGGCTCAACGCCGCCGATCCGATTTTGGTGTCGTAGCTCGCAGAGGATGAAATGGCGGCAAGTACACTCGCCGGATTGAAGCTCGTAGTTCTCTGGACGAAGGTGTTCGTTATGTAGTTGATGTTGGCGCT
>DATARP010000169.1:0-21188 GCA_036264075.1 Gemmatimonadaceae bacterium | reverse complement strand
GCCCGACGGCGATTACGCGCGCATCCTCGAGCAGCGGCTTCCCGCCGACGCGCCGGCGCTGTCGCGCGGCCCGATCATGACGTCGAGCGGGAAGATCGTGGGCGAGCACAACGGGTTCGCGCGCTACACCATCGGTCAGCGCCGCGGTGTACCGGGCGGCTTTCCGCATCCGATGTACGTGGTCGGCATCAGGCCCCACGATCGAGTGGTCGTGATCGGCACGCGCGACGAGCTGCTTGGAGGCGGGGTGGTCGGGCGTGAAGTGAATTGGCTGACAGCGCCGCCGCGCGTCGGCGATCGCATCAGCGTGCGCGTTAGGCATCGCGCTGCCCTAGCCATGGCGGAGATTGTCCGACTCAATTCTCAAGAGATCGAGCTGGCCCTCGACGAGCCTGTGTCGGCGATCACGCCAGGCCAGTCGATGGTTCTTTACGACGGAGACCGAGTGCTCGGCGGCGGTTTCATAGAAGCGTCGCGAGGGCAGCGCTCCGCGCTTCCCGTCCTGGCCGCCTGATTCAGCGGGCATCCCATCAAAGCAGAAATTCCTGCAGAAGTGCATTCGATTCCTACCCTCCTCATACTTCCAACCGACCGATGATCAAGTCACTCGCTTGTCTGGCGCTCCTCTGCGTCACCGCCCCACTTAGCGCCCAGATTGCCGTTGATACCACGGGCACCGGCGCCATCGTGCGTCAGGCGACGGATCACTCTGAAGTGATGAAGAATCTCGAGTACCTCAGCGACGTGATCGGACCGCGCCTCACTGGCTCGGCGGCGATGCGTCAGGCCAACGACTGGACGGCGGACCGCTTCAGATCCTATGGTCTCGCGACTGCGCTCGAGCCCTGGAATTTCGGCGTGACTTGGGAGAGGGGCCCTGTGTTCGCGCGGTTGCTCGCTCCGTTCCAACGTGCGGTCACAGCCGACAGCTGGGCGTGGACCGCAGGCACCGATGGCAAGCCGTTGGCGGGGCCCGTACTGCTGGTCAACGTGTCATCGCCCGAAAGCCTCGCCGTCTACAAAGATCACATGAGGGGAGCGTGGCTCCTCACCGGGCAGCCCGCGAACATCTTCAACCCCGATGGACCTCCGATGACGGCGGCGGATTCGGTCGCACTTCGCGCCCGACAGAACGCGTTCCGCGTCCCGCAGGATACGTCCGCCGCGGCGGTCGCGCGCCGGCGGCAGTTCCAGATCGACCTGCCGTACATGTTGAAGCAGGCCGGCGCACTTGGCCGCCTCACCGACGGCAGCAAGGAACAAGGTCTGATGACGATGAGTGGCTCGCCATACTCGGTGTCGCCGCTGCCGAATCTCGTCATCGCCCACGAAGACTTCGCGACGCTCGCACGTCTCATCCAGAGCGCTGTCACACCGCGCTTCGAAGCCGCGGTCACCAACACCCTGGGGACCAAAGCGGTCCAGCAATACAACACGGTGGCGGAAATCCGTGGCACGGAGAAGCCCGGCGAAGTCGTCATTCTCGGCGCCCATCTGGATAGCTGGGATCTCGGCACGGGAACGACGGACAATGGAACGGGCTCGATGGTCGTGCTGGAAGCCGCGCGTGCAATCGCGCAATCCGGGCTCAAGCCGAAGCGCACGATCCGCTTCATTCTGTTCAGCGGCGAAGAAGAAGGCCTACTCGGCTCCGCGGCGTACGCGGCAGCGCACGCCGCAATCGCCGACAGCATCCAGGCGGTCCTCGTGCTCGACAACGGTACCGGCATGATCACAGGACAGGCGCTCCAGGGTAGAAATCAGGATGAGCAGCTCTGGAAGGATCTTCTGGCACCTGTCGCCTTACTCGGCGCGAAGAACGTCAGACAGGGCAACAAGGGCGGTACCGATCACCTGTCGTTCATACCCTATGGCGTTCCGGGCTGGAACTTCGACCAGGAGTCGCGGGGGTACAACCACACCCATCACTCGCAGGTCGACACCTTCGACCACGCGGTCGGTAGCGACCTGATTCAGGCTTCCGCAGTTATGGCTGCGACAGCCTTTGAGTTGGCAAATCTTCCGGTGCTACTGCCCCGCGGAGCGAAGACGCCGGTGGTGCCGCGCACGATAGGCAAGCCGTCCGCGGGGCTCGCGACGAACTAGACTCGCGGATGTAGGTGTCCCAAGTTTGTGGCTCCCTAACTAAAGACAGGAGACGCTGGATGTCCTCACGTGGACTGGTGTCGGGCCCGAGCCTCGCGTTGGCACTCGCCGGCGCCGCGTTTGTATCGGCGTGCAATCCTTCGGCTCCCGCTCCGCCTCCATCGCCGGTATCGGGCACCACGGCGCCCCGGGTTATTCCCGCGCCGTCGTCGCTCGCTCTGGCAGGGGGCCCTCCGTTCGAGCTGACTCGTACTACGCGAATCACGATCGTCGGCTCCAATCCGGAGGTCGCCGCGATCGGAGCGACTCTGGCGACGCAGCTCCGCAAGTCCACCGATTTTCCTTTTCCTGTAGCCGCTTCCTCGGGAGGGAGTGGATCGGGCAGCATCGAGCTGCGCCTTGCGAGCGACGCTCCTTCTCTGGGCGATGACGGCTATCGCCTGAACGTGACACGGGATTCCGTGCGCCTGGCCGCCAATTCACCCGCGGGTCTCTTCCACGGCGTGCAGACGATCCGGCAGCTGTTGCCCGTCGACATCGAATCGGACATAGGGGTGGAGCGAAGCATTTGGCCCATTCCGGCGCTCAACATCGTTGACCAGCCTCGCTATGGCTGGCGCGGCGCGATGCTCGACGTCGGCCGCCATTTCCTGAGCGTGCGTGAAGTCGAGCAGTACATCGATTTGATGGCGCTCTACAAGCTCAACGTCCTGCATCTCCATCTCACCGACGATCAGGGCTGGAGAATTCAGATCAACTCGCGTCCGAAGCTCACCGCGATGGGATCGCTCACGCAGGTTGGTGGCGGCCCGGGCGGATTCTTCACCCAGCAGGATTACCAGGAGATAATTCGTTACGCGCAGGCGCGATACATCAAGATCGTCCCCGAAATAGAAATGCCGGGGCACAGCAACGCGTGGCTCACGGCGTATCCAGAGCTCGCCTGCAGCGTCCGGCCCTCCGCGCTTTACACCGGAACTGACGTGGGTTGGAGTACCGTCTGCGTCGACAAGGACGAAACGTACGCGTTCGTCGACGACGTGATGCGCGAGCTCAGTGCGATGACACCTGGTCAATACATTCACATCGGCGGTGACGAAGTGCAGACGCTCACCCCCGATCAGTACATTCGATTCATCGAGCGCGTCCAGAATATCGTCTACAAGTACGGCAAGACGATGATCGGTTGGGAGGAAATCACAAAGGCGCGCATCAGGCCCACGACCATCGCGCAGCAGTGGAAGAGCGACTCCGCAACAGCGGCGCTCAAGTACGGCGCCAAGCTGCTCATGTCGCCATCGAACAGGACGTACCTCGACATGAAGTACAATCGAACGACGGAGCTCGGGCTGACCTGGGCGGCGCTGATCGAGGTGAATGACGCTTACAACTGGGATCCCGCTCAATACATGGCGGGAGTCACGGAGCAGAATATCGTCGGCGTCGAAGCTCCTCTTTGGGGCGAGACCGTGAGGAACATCACCGCGGCTGAATACCTGGCGATGCCGCGCCTGGTTGCGATCGCCGAAGTTGCCTGGACGCCGCAGGCTTCACGCGAGTGGCAGGATTTCCGATCGAGACTGGCCGCGCAGGCTCCGCGGTGGAACTACATGGGAGTCAACTATTACCGGTCAACACAAATTCCATGGTGAAGTCTGCGCTGGTCGCGTCCTTTACTCTCATCGCGGCAATGACATCTGATTTGCCTGCTCAGGAGGCTGGCCCGTTTCCTCCACCCAAACTGGAACCCCGCATCGTTACAGCCGGGCGGACGAGCGCGGATCCACCCTCGGATGCCGTCGTGCTCTTCGATGGAAAGAATCTCGCCAGCTGGCGTAGCAGCGATGGAAGCCCGGCGAAGTGGCAGGTCATAGACGGCTACATGGAGGTCGTGGCGGGAACCGGTGACATCCATAGCGCGGAGTCGTTTGGTGACTGTCAGCTTCACATCGAGTGGGCAACCCCGTCGATCGTCAAAGGGGAGGGTCAGGAGCGCGGGAACAGCGGCGTCTTCCTGATGGATCACTACGAGGTTCAGGTGCTCGACTCGTATGACAACAAGACCTACTTCCACGGGCAGGCTGGATCCGTTTACAAGCAGTACGCGCCGTTGGTGAACGCCTCGCGACCGCCCGGCCAGTGGCAAACTTACGACATCATTTTCAGGGCACCGAGGTTCGACGAGCAGGGCAAGCCAATCGAGCGCGCCCGTGTCACGGTGCTACACAACGGCGTTCTAATCCAGAACAACGTCGAGATATTCGGCAACACCTATCACGACCGGCCGGCAGTCTACACCGCGCATCCGCCGCTGCAGCCGTTGAAGCTCCAGGATCACGGCAATCCCGTGCGCTACAGGAATATCTGGATCCGGCGACTATGACGTTTGGGAGCAAGCGCGGCTGATTACTGGGTCACTCAAGCGGGATCAATCGTGGCCAGTTTCGAGTCGGAGACTTGGAATCGAGCCTAGTACTTCATTCCGCCCGAATCAGCGAAGTCCTTCATCATCCTCTCCTGCTCCTCCGATAACTTCTCGGGAACGGCGATGGAGACTTCCACGATCAGGTCGCCTTTCTTTTCTCCTTTCTGGATTCCCTGCCCGCGCACACGGAACCGCTTTCCCGACGGCGTCCCAGGCGGAATCTTGATCGCAACCTTCTTTCCGTCGAGCGTTTTCACGCTGATCTTGGTGCCAAGAGTTGCCTGCGCGATGTTGAGGGGAACCTTGGCGATCACGTCGAGGCCGTCGCGGCTGTAGAACTTGTCGGGCTGCACGTTGAATGTGATCACGAGATCGCCGGGCGGCCCGTTCGCCGTTCCCTTTCCGCCCTGCCCCTTAAGCCGGATCTTGGATCCGGTGTCGACACCGGGTGGCACGGTGATCACGACTTTCCGCTTGACGCGTACTTCGCCGGTTCCGTGGCAGGTCGGACACGCCTCGGTTGGAACCTGTCCCTTCCCGAGACACACCGGACAGGTTCTGTTGACCGCGAACCCGCCCTGACCGAACGAGATCACTCCGCGACCGTTGCACTCGGGACAGATCTTGAGCTGGGCGCCCGGCGCTGCCCCAGTGCCGTGACAAGTCGGACATTCCTCTCGCACCTCGAGCTCAATCGGGACCTTGCCACCGCGCGCGGCCGTGCGAAACGGGATGTCGAGGGTCGCTTCGACTGTGTCCCCTTTTTCCGGCCCGCGCGGCCGCGAAGCCTCGCGCGCTTCCGCGCCGCCGAACATTGAGCTGAACAAGTCGCCCAACCCGCCGAGGCCGCCGATGTCGAAATCCTGGAAGTTGATGGTCTGCTCGGCGCGCGAACGGCCACCACTGCTGCCCGCCCTCGACCTTCCACCGCCAAATCCGCCAAAGCCGCCGGAAGTCCCGTCGAAGGCGCCGTAGCGGCGCATTTCGTCGTACTGCTTTCGCTTGACGGGATCGCTCAGGACGTTGTTTGCTTCTGAGATCTCCTTGAAGCGTTCGGCGGCCTTTGCGTCGCTCGCGTTGGCATCGGGATGGTTTTTCTTGGCGAGCTTACGGTACGCCTTCTTGATCTCGTCCTGCGAAGCCGTCGAGCTAACGCCGAGTACGTTGTAAAAATCCTTGGACTGCGCCATTAGTTGGCGGCTGGGTCAGGTATCAGCCGTTCCACTGCTTCACCACCACGCGGGCGGGACGCAGCAGCTGCGATCTGAACACGTATCCGGGTTGGTATACACGCGACACCACGTGATCGTCCTCGCGCGCGGTCGTAGGCTCCGTCGCAACCGCTTCATGCAGCGCTGGATCGAATGTCTCTCCAAGCGGGTTGATGATCTCGAGACCAGCCCCGCCCAGAGCTTTGAGCAGCTTCTTCTCCACCATGTCGACGCCCTGCACGACCGTGGTTGCGTCGGTAGTCGCCGGATCTATGTGGGCGAAACGGGCCACATCGTCGAGTGCTTCCACCAGCTGCCTCACCAGATCTGCCTGCGCACGCGTACCAGCGTCCGAACGTTCCTTCGCTGACCGTTTGCGGTAGTTGTCGTACTCGGCGGCGAGACGCAGATATTTGTCGCGCTCCGTCGCCAGATCGTCGCCACCAACAACGCTGCGATCCTTTCCCGAAGTGTCGGTGCCGGCCACATCCGGGCTTTCAGTCTCGGAGCCGGCGTCGAAGGCGGCGCCCTGCGCGGCCGCGCCGTCGGAGCCGCCAGGAGCGAAGTCGTCCTCGGTCCCCATCACGTCCTGTTCGCCAAGGGGGTTCTGTTCGCCCTTCTTTCTCGAATGTCTCATGATCGAAAACTAACCTTTTGAAAGAGTGCGACGTACCATCTCCAACGCGGCCTGGGCCGCCCGCTGCCTGATTTCTGTGCGATCTCCACCAACATGGAAGCGCCGTGCCTTCGCGTCTGAACCGTGTACGGCAACCCAGACCAGCCCGACGGGCTTTTCAGGCGTGCCGCCGCCTGGTCCGGCAATCCCTGTCACCGAAACCCCGACATCCGCGCCGGTTGTGTCCCGAACACCCGACGCCATCTGCAGCGCTACCTCCTCGCTGACGGCACCGTGACGTTCCAGATCTTCGCCGCGGACGCCGAGCAGTTTTTTTTTCAGCTCGTTGTCGTATGCTATCACGCCACCGAGGAACACATCGCTGGATCCGGGGATGCTCGTGATGCGCTCGCCCAACATCCCGCCCGTGCAGCTCTCGGCCACTGCGAGTTTGAGCTTAAGAGCGCGGCATCTGTCGAGGACGACAGCGGCGAGATCAGCCTCATCCTCTCCGTATGCGTACGCTTCCACTCTGCTCCGCAGTTTCACCAACGCCTCCTTTACCAGCTTCTGCGCGCGGGCGGGAGGCATTCCCTTCGCCGTTACCCGAAGATCAACTCCGGCCACACCCGGCAAATATGCGAGGGGGAGAGATCCAAGCTCCGACTTGGGATCGCCGAGGAAATCCGGACCGAGCAGCTCGGCGATCGCAGATTCCGCGATGCCCGTTGTGCGCAACGTGCCCGAAAGCACCACGCTCTCGACCCCTTTCCTCCGCGTCTGAATCTCCGGCAAAAGCTCCTCGGCGAGCATGCCGCGCATTTCGCGCGGGACGCCCGGCATCATCGCCACCCAGCGTCCCCTCTCGTCTTCCAGCCAGATACCCGGTGCAGTCCCGTGCCGATTGACCAATATCCGCGCGCCTTCGGGGATCTCCGCCTGTGTTCTGTTCGTCGAGGGAAAGACACTGTTGGGAAATCTGGTTCGCCACCGCTCCTCCAGCCGGGCCGCAAGCGCCTCGTCCAGCTTCATCGCCCGGCCGAAGATTCGCGCGATGGCCGGCTTGGTGAGATCATCGCTGGTGGGGCCGAGTCCGCCTGTCGTGATCACGGCCCCGGTTCGATCGATCGCTTCGCCCACTGCCAGCGCGATCTTCTCAGCTTCGTCGCCGACGGTTGTCCGACGCACGATCTCGATTCCCGCAGCAGCAAGTACGCGGGAGATGTGCGCCGCGTTTGTATCTATCGTGAAGCCGAGGAGGAGCTCGTCACCAATCGTGATCAGCTCGACCTGGCTGCTGCTCAACGGGCGAACACGCCGGCGTATCGCCGGAGATAGAGTGCGAGCGAATAGACGGTGAGAACCACCGAGGTCACCATCGTGACGGTTCCAACTATTCCGTTGAAGTAGGCAAAAGCGCGCCAGCCGGCGTTGTCCCACGCGCTACGGGCGGCAAGAGTTGCAGCAAAGAACCAGAAGTACGCCGAACCAACCCAGACGGACTGAAAACCCGTCTTCCATTTCGCGGGCCCGATGGCAGAGATAACGACTCCACGACGAGCCGCCGCCTGCCGGAAAACGGTCATGAATATCTCCCGTCCGATTACGAGCGTCACAACCCACCACGGTAGATAAACGGATCCGAACGGAGTGAGAAAGGGGAGCCGCCCCGCATCCATGCTTTCCGCGCGCGTTGGAATAAAGGCGTCGTTCGCCGGCGCCATCAGAACGAACATGGGAATCAGGGTGGCGAACAGGAGCAGCTTGTCCGCCAGCGGATCGAGCAGGCGTCCGAGATCCGTTATGAGATTCCGCGTCCGCGCCAGCATGCCATCGTAGTAGTCGGTAACTGCGGCCACGACGTACAGCAGGAACGCGATGAGCCGCGCGGTGGGCGAGTTTATGAAAGGCAGTGCTGCGATGAAAGGCGCGGCGAGAATCCGGCCGGCCGTGATGGTGTTGGGAAGATTCACCGGAGGCTCCTCCCTCCGCTAGGCGAGCGCCTTCAGCACCAGCTTGCTCACGGCCTTGAGCGTATCGAACACACCGTCTCCCTGAACGGCAATCGCTTCGAAGTACGGCGCGCGCTCCACCCATTCCCCACCCGGCAGCTGCTCGATGAGATTCTCGCCGGCGTGATACGGATCCGGAGTGACGCGACGCTTGGTCGGCTCCTCCACTTCCCAGCCGGGATTGAGAGCGGCCTGAAGGTCGTCGATGGGAGCGGCATTCGGCAGATCGCGCTTGTTGTACTGGATCACGAAAGGCATCTGGGTGAGATCGTACCCGTACTCCGACATGTTGTCGTACAGGTTCTGCATCGACTCCAGATTCGCTTCCATCCGCTCAGCCTGGGAATCGCCGACGAACACTATGCCATCCACGTTCTTGAGTATCAATTTCCGGCTGGCGTTGTAGTAGACCTGGCCGGGAACGGTATACAGGTGGAAGCGGGTCTTGAATCCGCGAATCGTTCCAAGGTCAACGGGTAGAAAATCGAAGAAGAGAGTGCGCTCTGTTTCGGTCGCGAGCGATATGAGCTTTCCCCTCGTCTCCGGCTTCACTTTGCCGTAGACGTGCTCGAGATTTGTCGTCTTGCCGCCAAGCCCGGGACCATAGTAAACGATCTTACAATTGATCTCGCGCGAGGCGTAGTTGATCATCGACACGCTAGCTCTTCCTCACCAGTTGAAGAGTTTGTCGATCTCGTCATCCGCACCCTTGAGCAATCCCGGAAGCGCGGCGCTGTTCCGACCGCGCGAAAATACGCGATCGACCAACAGCGTCAACTCTTCGATCTCGGCCTTCATTCTGAGGCGGACGAGACCGACAGTCGTGCGTGAATCGAAGATTATCACGAGAAGCAGCCGGCGGGCGATGTCGGCGACGTAGATAGATTCCTTTTCGCCCTGATGAAACAGGCTGGAGAAATCGTTCTCTCCCACCAGTTTCGCGAGCTGGTCGTTCGCACTGTAGTCTGCAGCGGTAAGAGTCGCAAACGCGGTCGTGTCGAGCGAAAGTGATTCGCCAACGGTCGTGACGAGCTGCCCCGACCGGTCGACGAGAAGCGCGCAGCGGGAGTTGGTCTCGCCAAGAAAGCGCTTCAGCGAATCAGTGATCGCGGTGAAGTCGTCCTGGGTGAATGACCAGTTTGCCGTGCCGGCAGTCATCTCGCTCCGGTCACAGAGTAGACTCGAGGCGCTTCAGCATCCGCGCTCCGCGACCGCGCAGGATCGCGCGCGGCTCCCACGCGATGTACTCGCGGAGCAGCTGTGCAGTGTTGACCGAGGGTCTGGCCCGCAGGTATCCAAGCGCGGCGACGCGCCGGATCGGAGATCTGCTGAAGAGATTGCGACGATACTGCCGCTGCATTCTGCTCCAGACGAGAGTCCCGGCGGCTATTCCTCCGATGAATCCGACGGCTACGAAGCTAGCGCGCTGTCTGGTCATGACATCGATCTCCGCGCAGTCAGCGCCTGGGCGATAGTCACGCCGTCGGCGTACTCGAGATCGCCACCGACCGGAAGCCCGCGCGCTATGCGCGAGACGGTGAGCGGATAACGGGCGAGCTTTCGCTGGACGTAGAGCGCGGTCGTCTCCCCTTCAATGCTCGGGTTGGTGGCAATTATCACTTCGCGGACGACTCCAGCCGACACTCGCGTCTCCAACTGTGGAATGGTGAGATCTTCCGGTCCGATGCCGTCGAGCGGCGATAGACGACCACCCAGGACGTGATACACGCCCCGGAACTCGCCTGACCGCTCGATAGCTCCGATATCGGAAGCCTCCTCTACTGCGCAGATGACTCCCGTATCCCTGCGCGCGTCACGGCAAATGGAACACAAATCTTCCTCCGTGAGATTGAAGCATTGCGGGCACGGGCGCACGTTGTCGGCGAGCGTCTCCAGAGCATTGGCAAGGCGCTTTGCCTGCTCCGGCGACTGCTTGAGCAGGTGGTATGTCAGTCTGAGCGCCGTCTTCCGGCCGATGCCGGGGAGCTTGGACAGCTCGGTGGCCAGATCGTCGATCGCTCCCACGCTAAAACGGGAGCTTGAATGGGAGGTTCAGGCCGCCGGTCAGTTTGCTCATCTCGCCCTTGGCGAGCTCGCTCGCCCTTTTCTGGGCCTCGTTGACGGCGACCAGGACGAGATCCTCCAGCATCTCGACGTCCTTGGGATCCGCCACGCTCGGGTCGATTTTGACGCGAGTAATGGTCCCCTTTCCGTCGGCCTCCACGGTCACCATGCCACCGCCGGCGGCTGCGGTAACCGTCTGCTTTTCCAGCTCTGCCTGCATCGCCTGCATGCGGGCCTGCATCTGCTGCGCCTGCTCGAAAATCTTCGAAAAATCGGCCATTGTACCGGGTTGAAAGAGCTGAGTGCGATCAGTCGAGGAGCTCGAGGTCCAGCGCGTCGATGGCTGCTCCCAGCGCGGGATCCTTCTGCCGAAGCATACCGATGCGCTCTTCCTTGAGCGCCTCGGGCGTCATGCGGCTTCTGTTCGAATCCTGCGCCGTCGCTTCCATTGCGCGCTTCATTTCACCGAGCTGTCCCTCGTTCACCGGCGAAGCTGCTTTGGCAGTTGTCTCCGGCGGCAGAGCATTCGGCGCACTCAGCTGCGGAGGATAGCCCGGACGCGTTGCAGGCCTTTGCACCGTTCGCGCCACGGTAGCCTGTACCGGCTGCGCGCGCACCGACCCGCTACGTGCTTCCGCTCGCTCTCCGTTTGCGGGCGAGTCAGCGCCGAGGCCCTTGAGCAGATCTTCGAGAGCGACCGTCTTGTCCAGAAGTGCCATCCTGACGAGCAGCATCTCGATCAGGAGCTGCTGCTGACCGCTCTTACGGAAAGTCGGCTCGAGCGCGTTGACAGCGGTGACCATCCGGAGAAGGTCTCCGGCGGTGAACAAATCCTTTCTTTCGCGGAGCGCGGCGGCCGCGGTCGCCGAAACTCCGTCCGCCTTCCCGTCGAGCACCACAGCTAGCTGTGCGCGCAGCATGTCGGCGAACCCGGACAGGAACACGCCGAAGTCGACGCCCGAATCGGCGAGCTTGGTAACGGCGCCGAATATTTCTCCCGCGCGGTGCCCGGCGATGATGTCCAGGATCGCGAGAAACTCGTCCTCGGGAACGAGACCAAGTGCATCTCTGACGCGCTCGCTTGTCACGGTGCCTTCACCGATGGAGATCACCTGGTCGGTGAGGCTGAGGGCGTCGCGCATCGATCCGTCGGCGGCGCGGGCGATCATCGCGAGCGCGTCATCCGCGACTTTCACTCCTTCGTTCGCGAGAACCGTTGTGAGCCGCTTCGTGATGTCGCCGAGCCCAATGCGTTTTAGGTCGAAGCGTTGAAGACGGCTGAGCACGGGTGCCGCGGCCTGGGCGATCTTCTGCGGCTCCGTTGTCGCAAACACGAAGACGACGCGTGGCGGCGGCTCCTCGAGGATCTTGAGCAGCGCGTTCCACGCTTCGCGCGTCAGCATGTGCGCTTCATCGACGATATAGACCTTGTATCGGTCGTCGCCTGAGGGCGCGTACATCGCTCGCTCCCGCAATTCGCGCGCGTCGTCCACGCCGCGGTTGGATGCGGCGTCTATCTCGACCACATCGAGACTCGAAGAGCCGGCCCAGATGCGCTGGCACGACACGCACTCGCCGCACGGCTCGCCGTCGTCGCGCTTGTTCTCGCAGTTGAGCGCCATTGCCAGCACGCGCGCGAGGGTAGTCTTCCCCACGCCACGCGGCCCGCACAGGAGATACCCGTGTGCGACTCTTCCTCTGGCGATCGCGCCGCGCAGTGTATTGGACACGTGCGACTGGACGGCAACGTCAGCGAAGGTCTTTGGGCGGTATTTGCGGGCTAGTGCGAGAGACATTGCGAGGCGGGAGTACCCCAGGCCTGACGGAGCAACGAAAGACACCGCATGCCGCTGCTACCTTCGGGGTCCTGACGGAGTTAGCGGGCTTACGCCCTCCGGGACCTGGGGCACCAGAAATATATCACAGCTGACTGCGAATTGCGGATCAAGTTCCTTTGGGACTGCTGTCATCCGGAGCCCTCATCGGAAACAAAAAGCCCCGCCATTTCTGGCGGAGCTTTTCCCAGCCTGAGCGGCGGAGCCCTGGCTCGGTAGGTAAGGAGTTACTTCTTCGGCGGATTCACCTTGATCGTCGGGACTTTGATCTTGGCCGTATCCGTTTTAACCTCGACCTTCGGGACCTTGACCGAGGCCGAGTCCGTGCCCACCGAAACCGTCGGTGTGTGAATGGTGTCGGTCTGTGTTCCAACTACCGGCTTCTCAACCTGATACTCTCCATCGCCGGTCTTCTTGCAAGCGGAGATCGAGACGACGGCCATCACGGCCGCGACTGCTGCTAACTTGCGCACGAGACGCCCTCCAAAAAGTGTGATTGCCGGAAGACCCGGGCAACATCGCCAATAATACTCAATCCTCGAACGCCTCGCGCTGCCTCTTACGGACACGCCGAAGCTCGTATACCTGTGCCACTTCGCCGCCTATAATGAAGATGAAGGAGGCGTAGTAGACCCAGATAACCACAATCACCAGTGCAGCGACCGTGCCGCTGTAGAAGGACCCGGGGTTGAATGAGCGCACGTAGGCCGAAAAGGCCCGTTTTGCCACCTCCAGCATGACTCCTGTGAAGAGCGCGGCAATGAGGGCGGTTTTCCAGCGGATCTTGCGGTGCGGCAAAAACTTGTACAGGCAGAAGAACATTGTCGCGATGAACGAGAAAGCGAGTATTTGACCCAGGTTGTACTCGACCTGGCCCATGATCTCTTTGCGAACCCCCAGGTCGGCCAGGACAAGCACCCCGCGGCTGGTCGCGATCGCCAGATACGCGTTGAGGGCCGTGTAAGCCACCAGGAGGAGGCTCGATACCAGCGTCATCTCAATGTCGAAAATCTTGCCGGCGATGATCCCGCGATCGGTGTCGATGTCGAAGATTGCCGCGAGGACCGTGCGGAGCGAGCCGAACAGGCGGGTCGAAAACCAGATGAAGCCGATGGCGCTGTAGACGGTTAGAGAGCCGCTTCGCTTGATGACCTCGTTGAGGATATTCGCCGCTGGCCCGGAGTCACCCGGCGGATGGGGAGGCATAAACTTGTCGACGATCTGCAGCACTTCCGCCGAGGTCGTATCTGTTGACTGGTTCAGCAGGTTGACGAGGCCAGTCGCCAGAAGCAGGAAAAACGGAACGGCGGCGAGCAGAATGTTGAACGCAATCCCGCCGGCAAGAAAAAAGACGTTGTCTTCGCCGCTGTTGTCCCAGACTCGCTTCGCGTAGTCGCGAAGCAGCCAACCGAGCCGGGCCGGGAGCCCGCGCTCCGGCACTAGCTGTCTTTGTACGCCGCTTTTCTTTCGGCGATGCGGTGCTCGAGCTCTCCGCGCGTCTGACGCGCCGCGGCGCGTCCCGCCTCGACTGCATTGGACACCTGCCGCTTCTTGGCGTCGACCGCTTCGAAGGTCGCGTCAATCCGCTCCTCGACCGAGGCGCGCACCTGGTTGAACTTGTCGGCGACGGTGCCGCTCACGTCCTCCACAAAATCCTGCGCAGCCTCCTGAGCACGCCGCGCCCGTCGTGCGACTGCGCGCCGCGTCTCCTCACCGCTTTGCGGAGCGAGCAACAGCGCTACTCCGGCGCCAAGCGCGAGTCCGAGCAGCAAGGGACCGATTCCCGCACCCGCGTCACCACGCTCTACGATGACGTACGGTCGCTCGACATAGGGATCGTCATCGTACCAATCGCGCTCGTCCATTCAACTCCTCCGCGGGTTAACGCTTCCTGGCTTTGGCGCTCTTTCCCACCGGCTTCGACGATTTCGATGGTGCCGCGGGCTCAGGCGCCTTCACCGACCTGTGCGCGCCATTCGAGGCCACCTCTCCAACCCCTTCACTCCCGTTCAGGAGAGATGCAATCTCCGAGCGCACGTCGCCTGGGGTCATCCCCACTATGGTCGCGGTCCGGGCGTAGTCGCCGTTGGTCGAGGCGAAGGCGCGAAGCACCAGCTGGCGCCGCGTATCGGCGAGGGTCGCGCCCGGCGGAACCGTGATCGACGCGCTTGGATCAACGCCTCTGCGCAAATGCCGGGGCATGATGTCGGCCGCCGTGATCTTGTCGCCGCGGCACATGATCACCGCCCGCTCGACCGCGTTCTTAAGCTCGCGGACGTTGCCCGGCCAGTTGTAGGAGAGAATCCACTCCCACGCCGCCTCGTCGAACCCAGACATCGGCTTTCCGTTCTGCTCGGCGAACCGCAGGAGAAACTCGTTGGCGAGAAGCTTGATGTCGCCGACACGCTCGCGCAGCGGCGGAAGGAAGAGCTCGACGACCGCAAGACGGTAGTAGAGATCCTCTCTCAGGTCGTTTTCCGCGAGTGCCTTCTGGATGTCGCGATTCGTCGCCGCCACAATCCTGATGTCGACTTCGATTTCCTTCTTGCCGCCGAGACGTCTGATAGATCGCGACTCGATCGCGCGCAGAAGCTTGACCTGGATATCAGGCGGCATCTCCGCGATCTCATCGAGGAAGATCGTTCCCCCGTCAGCCATCTCGAACGCGCCGGGTTTTTCGTTTACCGAGCCGGTGAACGCGCCTTTTTCGTGACCGAATAGCTCGTTCTCGAGAATGTCCTTCGGAAGCGCTGCGCAGTTGAGAGCGAAGAACGGTCCTTTTGCTCGCTCGCTCTTGGAATGCACTGCGCGCGCAACCAGCTCCTTACCCGTGCCGGACTCACCAAAAATCAGCACGCTGGCGGTGGAAGGCGCGACCGCTTCGATAATCTGATAGACCGAGCGCATCTCCTCGGACTGTCCGGTCAGCTCGCCGAAGTGCGTGAGACCTTCGAGCTTGGACGAGAGCTCGCGGTTCTTCTGCTGAACGTTGAATTTCTCAATCGCCTTCGGTATGAGGGCCTTTAGCCGATTCAGCTTGTCCGCCGTGAGCGGCTTTTCGACGTAGTCGTAGGCGCCCTCGCGCATCGCCTGCACCGCGGAATCGACGGTCGCCTGGCCGGTGACGATGATGCATTCGGTGGGAATTCCGCGAAGCTGCAGTTCTTTCAGCAGCGCGAGCCCGTCCACCTTGGGCATCTTGAGATCAGCGAGAATGACGCCGAAGCTCTCTGCGACGAGCTGGTCGAGAGCCTTCTGACCGTCTACGGCGACAGCTACTTCGTAGCCTTCATCGCGCAAAATGGCGCTCAACCCTTCTGTTATAGAACGGTCGTCGTCAGCGATCAGAATTCTGGCGTGCTTGACTTCAGTCTTTGGAATGGCTTTTACCTTCAGGCGTGACTGTTAATATAACCCGCTCGACGCCCTGCTCGACGCCCACCCCAATGCAGTCTGCAAGGTGTTTGATATCGGACACAAGAATGCTGGCCTTGTCACCGTAAATCATTAGCTCCATACGACTTCCACCGCTAGCTCCAGCCGCCGCCCGAAGCTTCCCCTGAGCCTCAGCCGAAAGCGCCGCGTCGACCAGGGACAAGAGCCCATTCGTCAGCGCAGTTGCCTCCCCGATTTGTGTTCCAGCGCGCTCAGCGAAGGAAGCGATTTCCGCAGGGGCTCCCTCGCGTGCCACCCTGCTTCTCACGACCTCCACATTTACCGCAACGCCGTTCAATGCGTTCCGAATCTCGTGGCCGGCCCGGCGAATTATCTCACGAACGATGTCCAGAGCGTCCGTTTTCGCGCGCGCCGGATCGTCAGTCACTCAGGTCTGCATCGTCCGGGGCGGCCTCGACCACAGCCAGATCCGGGTGCGGCTGCGGTTTGTGCTGCTCGACGGGCTTCACGAATCGATCGACGATATCGCGCGTGTTGACGACCGCAAGCTGCGTGAACAAAAAGCTGAACTTTTCGTCGTAGGCTTTGGCGAGCTTGGCTTTTACATCCTGCGGCAGATCCCAGAACCGCTTCTTGAACGGACCAAGTGCTTTCTTTCGGGTCTTGTAGAAGAACTGTTCGTCGGTGTCCGTCGCCTTGCGCTCATCCTTCGCGTTCTGTCTCAGCCACTCGTAGATCTCGTTGCGAAACGAGTCCGAGATGTTGTCGAACAACATCGTCTGGAAATTGGTGGCGAGGTGAATCTCCGCTGTCTCGGTGCGCGGAAAGTTGTGGAATGCGTCGTCGGGGAGTGTAGACGCTCCGTGCTGCACCGCTCCCGCGAGCCCGTATTTCTCGCGGGCCACCTTCGACAGTCGCGCCAAAGTGTCGAAGTCGATCTTCACGTCGGCGATGCTGCCATCGGCGAGTACGGTTCCACCGTGAGTGGTCCCTGATTGCACGCTGATCTTGGACAAGCCTTCGGTGCCGGGAGATCTCTTCCGCAGCGTCTCGTTGAAGCCATCCATGTAGGTCTGAAGCTCTTCGACCGTCGAGTTCTCAGTTCCGACTTCGCCGATCTCTCCACCGATGGAAATCGTCACGCCCTTTGGCTGCAGCTCCCGCACTGTCAGCGCGAGCTCTACGCCCTGCTCGTAATTCGTGCGCTGCTGCTCCTTGAGAGTCGGCTTGGAAAGATCGACCAGTGTCGACGTATCGACGTCGATGTTGTAGAACCCCGCGGCAATCGCCTCGCGCGCGAGCTGTTTGACCCCGTTCACTTCCGTCACCGGGTCCACCGCGAACTTCTTGGAGTTCACCTGGAAGTGGTCGCCCTGTATGAACACGGGACCCCGGAAGCCCTCGCGCATTGCGGCCGCAAGCATCACTGCAACGTATTCGGCGGGCCGCTGATCGGTGTACGCGATCTCCGACCGCGCGATCTCGACGATGAGCGCGCCCACCTTCAGCTTGACCGCCGAACGGAACAGAGATCGCGCGGTATCGTACACCATCCCGCGGATATTCATGGCGGGAACCGTGAAGCCACTCACTTTTCCCGCGCCGCGCGCGAGATAGAGGTCGTGAATCGACGATGCCTGGACGCCGATGGCCTGACCGATCTCCCAGATCAGCCAGCGAGCATCGTCCCGCTCGTCGGGCTCGCCGAACACCGCCGCGTAGACAAGCTTGTCCATCGCCGGCGACGCGATCGCCGCCTCGTCGTGAACGGTCACTCGACCGTCCAGCACGGTCACCGCTTTTGAGAATGGGTTTATGAACATTAGAAGAGATTAGTTGACGAAGGAAAAATTAACTGAACACTACCGGCCGAGGCAGTCTTCCGCTGCAGCTGTCGTTATACCGACCATCGCGAGTCCGCCTTCGGAAGCGACTCCCACTCCTTCTTCGCGTCATCCGCGCCAGGCCGGCCGAGCAGCGCGTACGCGAACTGCTTCCCGAGCTCCACGCCAGGCTGGTTGAACGCATCGATCCCGTACAGCTGGCCCGCATACGCAGTCGCGATCTCCAGAAGCATCATCAGTTGTCCCACGTGCCCCGCGTCGACGCGATCGAGCTGGATCGTCATGTTGGGACGGCCCCGCTTCGCCAGAGCACCCGCCGTCGCCCGCTGTTCAATGTCGATGAGCTCCCCCAGCGAGTGACCGGCCAGATATCCCAGCTCTTTCACATCGGGAAATCCGGCGGGGATTTTGACGTCAGTCGACCGCTCACGCACCGAAACGAAAGTCACCGTTTTGTCCGCAGGGCCTTCCATGAAAAGCTGAACCTGGGCGTGCTGATCGGTTGCTCCAAGAGCCGCGAGTGGAGTTGAGCCCACGGACGTCCCATCCGGCCGCTTCTTTCCCAGACTCTCCGCCCAGAGCTGCACGAACCACCCTGCGAAGTCGCGCAGCGGATCAGAATAGGGCATGAAGACAGCGATGCTCTTCTTCAGCTGAGTGTCCGCCAGCCACTGGAGCAGCGCGTAGACGCCAGCCGGGTTCGACGCGAGCTCGGCGCTGTCGCAGCGTTTCGCCATCTCGCCCGCGCCCGAGAGCAGCGACTTCACATCGATTCCAATCAGTGCCGCTGGAAGCGTCCCTACCGGAGTCAGAACGCTGAACCGCCCGCCGACATTGGGAGGAATATCCAGTGCAGGCACCTTGAGCCGATCCGCGAGCGGGCGAAGCGCGCCCTGCTTTGGATCGGTAACGAAGACAAAGTGCTGGGTGAGATCGAGCCTTTCGCGCACGAGACGGTCGTGGACAATGACAAACTGAGCCATCGTCTCAGCTGTCCCGCCGGATTTCGACGTGACAACGAAAAGCGTACGCGCCAGCCGCAGTCTGCCGAGCAGCGCGGCAATCGTCTCCGGATCGACGTTATCGAGCACCTGCAGGCGCGGATAGCCGTTGCGAGCTTTTTCGTCCAGCATGTTCCAGCCGCTCGGCCTGAGGGCGGTGCGCAGCGCGATTGGCCCGAGCGCTGATCCTCCTATTCCAAGTATCACGACGTCGTCGTACTTGCCGCGCGCCTGCGCCACGAAGTTCGTGACCTGGCTGAGCAAGTGCGTGTCGCCCGGCAAGTCGACAAATCCAACAGCGCCGCCAGCACGTAAAGCATCAAAGCCGCGTTTGGCCTCGCTGAAGCGTTGAGGTGCATCGCCCCACGTTTTTCCAGCGATCCCGCCTGGCGAGATCATCATGTTCGAGTAATCCAGACGCAGAGTCATTTCAGTCGATTTGCACGGTGAGACCGTCGAACGCAGGAGCAATGCCGGGCGGCAGCTCTTTCTCGAGCTCGGCGTGCCCGGTGCGGTGGGTGAGATGGATGAGCCACGTTTGCCGAGCACCAACTCTTTTCGCGGCGGCGACCGCCTCGGAGACGCTGAGGTGAGTTGGGTGCGGAGTGCGAAAAAGCGCGTTCAGAACGAGCACGGTCACACCGCGAAATGCCTCGACCGCTTCGTCCGGCAGCTCCTTGGCATCCGTGATGTACCCGAGCTTGCCGATCCGATACCCGTACACTGTCGCGGGTCCATGCGGCACCGCGACGGGTACCACGTCGACGTCGCCAATTCGAATGGTTTGGCCAGCCACGACTGGATGTGCGCGACCTTCAGGTTTGCTCGTTCCGGGAAGTGCCTTGATGGAGTCGTCGAAGATGTAGGCGAACCGCCGCGCCAGCCTCTGCATCGTCTCGGGCGGGCCGTACATGTCGATGGGATGATCGTCTCGATCTGAGAGCGCCCGGATGTCGTCGATTCCGTGCACGTGGTCGGCGTGATCGTGGGTGAACAGAATCGCGTCGACGCGGCTCACGCCAGCTGCAATGAGTTGTAGCCGCAGCTCGGGCGGGGTGTCGATGAGGATGTTCGTGCCCCCGTTGGTCTCCACGAGCGCGCCAACACGGGTACGCTTGTCCCGCGGGTCAGACGATCTGCACACCTCGCACGTACATCCGATCTGGGGGATGCCAAAGCTGGTTCCCGTCCCCAGAAAGGTGAGTTTCAGACGGTCTCCACCTTGAGCAGATTGGTGGTGCCCGGCATGTCGAAGGGAACTCCGGCAGTGACGATGATGCGATCGCCCCTCGACGCGAGCTCTCTTTGTGTCACGACTGCCTTCGTGCGCTCCATCATCTCGTCGTAGTCAGCGCAGTGCGGAACGAGCTCGGGCACGACGCCCCAAACGAGCGCGAGCTGCCTGAAAGTGCGTCCTTCATCGGTGAGCGCCAGAATCGGCACGGGGGGGCGCTTCGAGGCGACGACGCGCGCCGAGAAACCGCTCTTGGTGAAGACGACGACGAGTGGTGCGCCGAGCATGTCGACAGCCGCAACGGTCGCGGCGGCGATCGCGACTTCAGTCGTCACCACTCCATCGCCCTGCTCCGCGCCAGAGAAAGGTGCGACAGGCGGGTGGGTCTCGATCTCCTTGATGATCCGCGTCATCGCTTCGACTGCGAGGCGAGGATAGTTCCCCGCCGCCGTCTCAGCGGAGAGCATTACGGCGTCGGTTCCGTCCATGATCGCGTTCGCGACATCGCTCGCCTCGGCGCGGGTAGGTCGCGGGTGCTCGATCATCGACTCGAGCATCTGCGTCGCGGTTATTACCGGCCGGCCGTACTTGTTGGCGAGTCTGATGATCCGTTTCTGCGCACCCGGGACTGCCTCGAATGGAAGCTCTACGCCGAGGTCACCTCGGGCGACCATAACGGCGTCGGAGGCGCGCACGATCGCGTCGATGTTCTGCAGAGCGACGTCCTTCTCGATCTTGGCCACCACCAGCAGCCACGGCGGAATTTTCTTGCGCAACGACTCGATGTCTTCGGCGCGCCTCACAAAGCTCAACGCGAGGTAATCGACTTCCTGCTTGACCGCGAAGATGATGTCCGCTTCGTCTTTCTCTGTGATCGAGGGCGCCGAGACCTGGACGCCGGGGAGATTGAGTCCCTTGTGGCTATTGAGATCACCGCCGTTGAGCACGCGCGCTTTCACCCGCGCGTTGCCGACCTCGAGCGCGACGAGCTCGATCAATCCGTCGTTGATGAGAATTCTGTCGCCGACGCGAACGTCGTGCGCCAGCTGGTCGTAGGTGACCGGAATCTCGCCCTTCTTCTCCTCGCCCTCGTGCACCAATACGAGGTCCTCACCGACGGCGAGCTTGATCGTCTTGGGAAGGTCCCCGATTCGTATGCGCGGACCCTGAAGGTCGCCGAGAATGGCGATGGGCTTGTTCGCTTCCTGGGCAAGCTGGCGAACCATCTTGATCGTCGCCGCGTGCTGCTCGTGGGTGCCGTGCGAGAAGTTCACGCGGGCGACGTTCATCCCTGCATCGATCAGCCCTCGAATGGCGTCAGCGCTTGCAGTTGAAGGACCAAGTGTACAGACGATCTTGGTGCGCGGTGTGTAGATGCCGGTCACTTCCCGCCGGGTGCGAGTGAGCCGATTTTTGCTTCGAGCCCCGCAAGCAATTCATCGAA
>DATARP010000159.1:0-3261 GCA_036264075.1 Gemmatimonadaceae bacterium | reverse complement strand
CAGATATGCATAATCGCCAGGCCCGTGACTGTGAAGCGCACTCGCGTCGAATGTGCTTCCCATGCCGAGCGCGAAATTGCCGGATACGACCGTCGCGTTCTCGCCGGTTGGATGCCAATGAACCGGAATCGTGTACCCGTCAGGGAACTGCAGGCGCAGCACGAATCCACCGGGCCCAGCTGGATTGCCGTGCAGGACCGCGATTTTTGCCCCGGGCGCAAAACCAGGTGTGGTCAGATCGGCCCACTGGAGCTCGCTCGCCGCGTGGAGCTCCATGGTGGACGGATCCATTGGGGGAGCGGCCGCGGTTGGAGGCGGGACCGGTGTAGTGCTGACCGGCGCGTCGAGCGCAACGCGCCACTTTCCATTTACCTTGTGCCAGACGGTGACGTAGCTGCCAGCGTCGCTCAACTTTCCGTTGGGCGTGTCGTACGACTCGGTGTAGGTCCCGTACTCAGTGGCGCGAGTCGGGCTGGAGACGTCGACCCACGTCGGTATCCAATGCACCTTGTAGCCGGGAAGCTTGACGATGTCGTTCCAGCTCGATCGGAGCGCCGTCTGCCCCTTCATGACGGGAGTGTTGGCGAAAAGCACGATCGCGTCCGGCGTGAAGAGTCCGACGATGCTGTCGACTTTCTGCTCGGCGATGTAGCGCTGCCATGCGCTGGACGCTGCGCGCACCGCTCGTTCGTCTTTCGTCTGAGCTGCCGCTGTTTGCGCTAGCGTCGCCATTGTCATCGCGACCAGAGCCGTTCGAGTCGCCATCCTTCGCGTGCCTTGCATTTGTGTCCTCATCGCCGGGGTTGGGTGGGAAATAGGAATGATTCGGGAGCGCGTCAAGCTCCTACTACATACCACCTCCTGGGGCGTCGAGCATAGAAGAGACTCGCGGATGCGTCAAGCGGGCGACACCGATCGAGAGATGCCGGTGCACTCGCGTATTGACACGGTGGAAGGCGGGTTGTAATTGATGACCACCCCGTCCAGGTAGGCCATCATGTTCCGATGCATCCAGGCATCCGTGTTCGTGCTTGCGCTTCCCATCAGCGTCGCGCTGGGATTGCCCCAGGAGAGGATCAGTGAAAGCCGAGTGCCGCTGCCAGCTTCGATGGAGCGGGGATTCGCCGGCGAAATAGGATACGCGTTCGACACCGCGCTCAACATGACGAGGGCGCGTTTCAAGGCGCCTCTCTCAAGGCGCGGCATTCTCTCCAGGATATTTCGGACCACGCCGGCAGTTCATACCCTGACCGCGACTTATGCGGTTGCGGGGCGTGCGCTCAGCGCTCCTGATTCCATTCGCATCTCGCTCATGTCGGACGAGCTCTCGCAAGCCGTTCCGGGCAACGGTCCGCCGCCTTTTCCGAAACCGGTTCTCACAATCGTGATCGCTGACAGTGTTGTGTGGCTTCCTTTGGGGATCTCGCAAAAAACCGTGGTATGGTCGTCGCGGGAGAGCGGACAGAGACCTGTTCGAACTTCGGCCGACGAGAACATGGGCATGAACCGCAATGCGATCGAGGCGCAGATGCATATCCAGCGCACGGCGACGGCGAGGCTGTCAACCTGTGCCTTCCTCGCACTGCTCGCTGAGAAAAGCATGCGAGGCACAGTTGCCGGGCTGGAGTTCGAGATCAATGAGGATGTGATGGCCGGGTTGCGGGAATTCGCGGCCGGGATGGAGTCACAGGCACGACGCTGCCACTGACATGTTGCAGTTCGGCTGCACTCCAAATACATTGGCACCATGATGAACGCCGGCGCCCGGATCCAGCTCCTTCGACTTATTGCGGCTCTTCGACAGAGAGGCGACCAGCTGGCACGCGCGTAATCCCGCGAACAGAGTAAACCAGGTCGGCCTCTCGAATCCTCGAGGGGCCGTTTTTGTTTCCCGAACCTTTGCGATCCAACCAAACGCAGCAACCGAATGCGCAATCAATGAGCACCACCGCCAAGACTCTGTTCGAAAAAATCTGGGACGACCACCTCGTTCGCCCCGAGACCGAGAGCAATCCGGCGGTCCTGTACGTCGACGTCCATCTCGTCCACGAGGTGACGTCGCCGCAGGCGTTCACTGAGCTGCGCAATCGCGGCGCCCGAGTCCGGCGTCCTGATCTCACGCTGGCGACGATGGATCACTCAACGCCCACGACGCCGCGCGCCGCCGGACGTCTTCAGGTGCTCGACACCCAGGCAGCCGCGCAGCTCCAGCAACTCGAGACGAATTGCAACGAGTTCGGCATCCGTCTTTTCGGACTCGAGGACAGCCGGCAGGGCATCGTCCACGTCATCGGGCCGGAGCAGGGACTCACGCAGCCCGGGATGACGATAGTTTGCGGCGACAGCCACACCAGCACCCACGGCGCGTTCGGCGCGCTCGCGTTCGGAATCGGAACGTCCGAAGTCGGTTACGTCCTCGCCACACAGACGCTGCTGCAACGCAAGCCGAAGAACATGGAGGTGCGCATCGAAGGCGTGCTTCCGGACGGAGTCAGCGCCAAGGACATCATCCTCGCCGTGATCGCGAAGGTCGGCATCGGCGGCGCCACTGGCCACGTTCTCGAGTACACCGGCTCCGCCATCCGCGCCCTCGGCATGGAGCAGCGAATGACGATCTGCAACATGTCCATCGAGGCCGGTGCACGCGCTGGCCTGATCGCGCCCGACGAGAAGACGGCCGACTACATACAGGGCCGTCCGTTCGCTCCCACCGGAGACGATTGGTACGCCGCGCTCGCGCGCTGGCGAAAGCTCGTCACCGACGAAGGCGCGACGTACGATCGCTCGGTGCGCATCGACGCCGCCGATCTCGCGCCGATGATCACCTTCGGGACGAACCCCTCGATGGCGATTCCCATCGACGGTCGTGTGCCCGATCCGGCGCAGGCGCAAAGCTCCGATCGCCTGGACCTCGACAAGGCGCTCAAGTACATGTCGCTCGAGCCCGGACAGTCTCTGCTCGGACACGCCGTCGATGTCGTGTTCGTTGGAAGCTGTACCAACTCGCGCATCTCCGACCTGCGCCAGGCAGCGACGGTGATGCGCGGACGGCACGTCGCGCCCGGAGTGCGGATGCTCGTCGTTCCCGGCTCGCGCAGCGTGAAATCACAGGCCGAAGCCGAGGGATTGGATCGCGTGTTCAAGGAAGCTGGTGCGGAGTGGCGCGAGGCCGGCTGCTCGATGTGCATCGCGATGAACGGCGACCAGCTCGAGCCCGGTCAGAGCGCTGTCAGTACCAGCAACAGGAATTTCGAGGGACGG
>DATARP010000150.1:0-3976 GCA_036264075.1 Gemmatimonadaceae bacterium | reverse complement strand
AGGCGCTACCGAGCGCAACATCTCGTTCGTCGTCGACGACCGGCAGGGCGGCGACGCAGTGCGCGCCGTTCACTCTGCGTTTCGCCTCGACAAAGTTGGTGGCGGCCGCATCGCGAACAAGGCGGACGCCGCCGACGTCATTATACTCGGGGTGGGCCGAGTGGGTGGCGAGCTCGTGGCACAGATTCAAGCGCTGTCGTCTCGCGAGGCACCGCCATTGAGGATCATCGGAATCATCGATCGCTCGGGATATTTGTACAATCGACGAGGACTCTCCGCGCGGCAGCTCGAGGCGGCGCTCCGCGAGAAGCAGGCCGGTGGCGCACTCGGAAATGTCACAGGTGGAAAGCACGCGACCGCCGACACGGCAGTCGCCTTCATGACGAGCCACGCGATGGTGCGCCCGGTGCTAGTCGATGTCGCGAGCGGAGATACGTCGGCGGCGCTCACCACCGCACTCGATCACGGCCTCGACCTCGTCCTCGCCAACAAGGTGCCGCTGGCCAGCAGCTTCGAGATCTCCAAGCGCATCCTTGGCGCGCGCAACAAGGGGCGGCGGGTGCTGCATGAGGCAACCGTTGGTGCCGGTTTGCCGATTATCGACACACTTCAACAGCTCGTCGCGTCTGGCGATCGTGTCGAGGCGATCGATTGCTCTCCGTCAGGGACGATGGGATTCATCTTCAGCGAGCTCGGTCGAGGTCGCGCTTTCTCCGAGGTCGTGAAGCAGGCGATGTCGCTGGGCTACACTGAGCCCGACCCGCGCGACGACCTGAGCGGGATCGACGTCGCACGGAAAGGTCTCATCCTTGGCCGAATGCTCGGCTACTCGGGGGAGATGGATGATGTCGAGATCGAGTCGCTGATTCCCCAGGCGTTGCGCGATGTGTCGCGCGACCAATTTCTGGCCGCGCTTCCCGAATCCGATGCCTCGTGGGCAGCGGCGGTCGAAGAAGCGCGAGCGAACAACGCCGTTCTGCGCTATCGGGTGCGCGTCACGCGCGGCGGAGTGCGTGCGGGGCTCGCCCGTGTGAGTCTCGGCAGCCCACTCGCGTCGCTGGACGGGACTGACAATCTTTTCGTGTTCATGACCAAACGATACCGGGAACGGCCGCTCGTGGTGTCCGGGCCCGGCGCGGGCGCAGTCGTCACTGCCGCCGGCGTGCTCGGCGATGTCCTTCGCATCGCGACAGCGTGAGCGAGACGGCGCGAGTCACCGCGAGTGCCCCGGGTGGAATCGGCAACATCGGGCCCGCCCTCGACGTGCTCGGATGCGCGGTTGCCGGCGCGCGCGATGAAGTCACCGTCGAGCGGCGTAACGAGCCGGGTATCCAAGTCGCTGACGCCGGTCACCAGGATCTTCCGCGCGATGCGGCGCGACACACAGCTGCGCTCGCTGCGGCCGCCGTTCTGCGTCGTGCCGGCGCAAAGCACGGTGTCACCCTGTGGTGTCGCAAAGGACTTCCGCTTTCAGGAGGACAAGGAGGGAGCGCGGCGTCAGCCGTCGCAGGCGCGGTCGCGACCAACGCACTGCTCGGCAATCCGCTTGGCATCGACGCGCTGCTCGCGAGCTGTCTCGACGCGGAGTCCGCTGTCGCGGGGCGTCATCTCGACAACATCGCGGCTTCTCTGCTCGGCGGAATCGTGCTCGTGCGCACTCTCGATCCGATCGAAGTGATCAAGCTCCCAGTGCCGACGGGGCTGATCCTGGTGCTGGTGCACCCTGCGCAGCGACTCACGACCGTCGATTCGCGGCGCGCGCTGCCCGAACAGGTTTCGCGCGCCGACGTCATTCAACAGATCGGAAACGCGGGAGCGATGATAGCCGCGTGCTATACGGGAGACGTCGCGCTCTTCGGGCGCGCCATCGACGACCGCATCGCCGAGCCAGCGCGGGCGCCGCTGTTACCGGGATTTATCGCCGCAAAACGCGCAGCGCTCGATTCTGGCGCATTCGGAGTGTCCATCTCCGGCGCGGGGCCAAGCGCGTTCGCGGTGGTTTCGGATGACAAGACTGCGCACGCAGTAGCTGTGGCGATGCGCGACGCGTACGTCGCTGCGGGACTCCAGTGCGCGACCCGAATTACGCGCGTGGATAAAGAAGGCGCCGCGGTGAAATGACGGCCACGATCCTGCGCTGCGAATCGTGCGGCAAGACATATGGCGACGATCTGCCGACCGCGACCTGCCCCGCGTGCGACGGGTTGCTCCTCGCAGAGCATGCGCCACCGAAGATGGGTGGGGCGGCGCTGCGTTCGTTGTTCGACTCGCGCGTCCTGGCGAGCGCCCACTCCGCGCGCGAGCGGTCGGGAGTGTGGCGCTTCCGTGAGCTCGTGCTCCACGCCGACAACGATGCGATCATCAGTCATCCGGAGGGCAACACGCCGCTCATCACGCGGCCCGCCATTTCGACGTACGCCGGCGTCTACGACCTGGTCATCAAGCACGAAGGGCACAACCCGACCGGATCGTTCAAGGATCGCGGGATGACGGTCGCGCTCACGCAGGCGCGCCGCGTCAAGGCGAAAGCAGTTGCCTGCGCATCGACCGGAAACACGTCAGCGTCGTTGAGCGCCTACGCGGCGCAGGCCGGCATTCCGTCGTTCGTCTTCGTGCCCGCCGGCCAGATTTCCGCGGGGAAGGTGGCGCAGACGATCGCGTACGGCGCGCGGGTGCTGCCGATCGACGGTGATTTCGACGAGTGTCTTCGACTCGCGCGCGAGGCTTCTACACTCGGGATCTACCTCGTGAATTCTGTGAATCCGTTCCGTCTTGAAGGGCAGAAGACGATCGTGCTCGAGTTGCTGCAGCAGCTCGGTTGGCAATCTCCCGACTGGATTGCGCTCCCGGCCGGCAACCTCGGCAACACATCCGCGTTCGGGAAGGCGCTGCGTGAGGCGCGCGCGCTCGGACTCATCGACCGTGTGCCGAGACTGCTCGCGGTGCAAGCGGCCGGCGCGGCGCCGTTCGCGAAAGCGTTCGCGGAAGGATTCGCCACGCGTCACAAGGTGCGGGCCGAGACGCGCGCGACCGCGATCCGGATCGGCGATCCCGCGTCGTGGGATCGTGCCGTGACCGCCATTCGCGAAACGAACGGACGCGTTGTGGCGGTGAGCGATGAGGAGATATTCGCTGCCAAGTCTGTTGTCGATCACGCGGGAGTAGGGTGCGAGCCGGCTAGCGCGGCTAGCATCGCTGGGGTTCGGAAGTTGGTAGCTTCGGGCGAGATCGGGGTGGGCGAGCGGGTGGTCGCGGTGCTCACTGGGCATTTGCTCAAGGATCCAGGGACCGCAGAGTCGTCGGTAGGAGCAGCGTTGAGTTACTCGGCGGCGTTGGACCTGTTGCGTACGATTGGTCAGTGAACAGGTTGCAACTGAACTGAACGGGGTGTGAGGTGCCAGTGGCGTAGGTGCCTGGCACCGGGTTTACCACCCAGACTTCAATACTGGCGCGAAAGGGGAGGCAGGTGTCAGACACGGCGGCGCCAGGTTACCAGGTACCTGGAACCAGAATGCGGCCAGAACGCCAATAGTAAAGTCTGGTCGTGGTAACCTGGTGCCAGGCACCTGCGCCACTGGCACCTCACACCCCGTTCAGTTGCAGTTGCAACCTAGGCCTCAAGCCGCCGTTCACCTACACCCGTCAACAAACGATGTCGCCCGGTTCTCAGATGCCGGTACTTTCCGTCCATGTCAGCAGCCCGGCAAACGATGGGAAAACGCGGCGAGCGAGTCGCCGAGAAATGGCTGGCCGTTCACGGATGGCAGATCGCAGAGCGCCGATTCAGGAACGGGCACCGCGACATCGACCTGGTCGCGACAAGGCTGGAAGGCGATTCACGCACGGTCGCGTTTGTCGAAGTGAAGACCCGCGCATCGGCTGATTTCGGCGGCCCCGTGAGCGCGGTGAACTGGCGGAAGCAGCGCGAGCTAAGCCGCTCTGCAAAGGTCTGGATCTCCAGATTTCAACAGCCCGG
>DATARP010000088.1:0-16303 GCA_036264075.1 Gemmatimonadaceae bacterium | reverse complement strand
GAGCTCGCCAACCACGCGCGCGATCTCCTCGTAGGAAAGGATGTCCGCCTTCGGAAGCCACTCCAGACCCGCCAGCGGCATGCAGTACAGGCAGCGGAAATTGCATCGATCCGTCACCGAGATTCGGAGGTACTCTATGCTCCGGCCGAAGCTGTCGCGCAACGTGATGCTCATGTTCTCGTCGCCTCCGCCGCGCGCGTTGGATCGACCCACTCGCGTGAGCCGTCCACGTAGTGCTCCTTCTTCCAGATCGGCACCCGCTTCTTGATCTCCTCGATCACGTAGCGCGTGCAATCGAGAGCGGGCGCGCGATGCGCGTGTGCCGCGGCGATCACGACGCTTACGTCTCCCAGTCCAAGCAATCCGATTCTGTGTTCGACAACCAGACCGGAAATCCCGAACCGCATTTCCGCTTCGACGAGAATTCGCTCGAGCTCTTCGCTCGCCATTGATTTGTAGGCTGAGTACTCGATCCCGCTGACGGCTCGTCCTTCATTCACTTCCCGGACGGTACCTACAAAGACAGAGATCGCACCGCACCGCAGGGACCCGACTTCATTGATGAGCGTGGCCGGATCTATCTCGCCAGCAACAATCGAAGCGCGCCTCATCCTCCCGCCACGGGCGGAATCAGCGCGATTTCGTCGCTCGAAGAGACAAGCTGGTCGGCGGAAGCAAAGCTTCGATTGATGGCCACGCGCGGAGCCGGTGGCAACGATGCTGCCCCCGGGAGAGATCGGAGACTGTGAAGCAGATCGTTTACAGTTGTGCCGGGGGTGATCGGGAGATCGACGGTCGGTGCGCCGAGCAAATCGGCGTAGGAGGCAAACAATTGCACCGTCACCGTAGACACGTGCTCACTTCTCCCGCCCCGCAATGCGGAGCTAAGTCGTTACGCTTCCGACATCTGCGACACGTCTACCCCGGCGACCAGGGCGCGCAGCTCCTTCGAGGGCTTGAACACAGGAACTGGACGGGCAGAAACCTCAACCGGCGATCCAGTGCGCGGGTTTCTCGCCATACGGGTCTTTCGGTTTCGAATCTTGAACGTGCCGAATCCCCTGACCTCGATATTCTCCTGGGTCTGAAGCGATTCCTTGATCGCCTCGAGAAAGGCGTCCACGACACGAGCGCAATCCTTCTTGGAAATCATCGGCCCGGCTGTTCGTGAAATCTGGGCCGTGACACGCTCGACGAGGTCGGCTTTGGTCATGAAAAACTCCGAATGGAGACGCGCTGAGGAAGCGTAAGTGCTTTGAAAGTATGGCTTTACTGACATGATGTCAAGCGAGACCAGACTACCTCAGAGAGCCCCCCAAAGCGCTTAGAAACTCCTGGAACAAAGGCCGGGCGTCGTGCGGACCAGGTGCGGCCTCAGGGTGGTACTGAACGCCGAAGACCGGAAGGTCGCGGTGCCGGAGACCCTCGATGGTCCCGTCGTTGAGATTCACATGCGTGACCTCAAGCTCCCCGGCGCCTTTGACAGTCCGCTCATCGCCTTCCACAGCAAAGCCGTGGTTCTGGGACGTGATGAGCACCCTGCCAGTCTCGACTTCCTTGACCGGGTGATTTCCCCCACGGTGCCCGTACGGCATCTTGGCGGTCGATCCGCCGAAGGTGAGTCCGAGGAGCTGGTGCCCCAGACAGATTCCAAACGTGGGGATCCCGGCTGACGTCAGGCTGCGAATGATCCCCGGCGCATATGACACCGCTTCGGGATCGCCAGGTCCGTTCGAGAGGAAAATCCCGTCCGGCTCTTCCGACATAACTACGTCGGCGGGAGTGTCGGCCGGCACAACGGTCACTCGACAATCGTTCTCGCCGAACAGCCGGAGGATGTTTCGTTTGATTCCGTAGTCGTAAGCAACAATGTGGTGGCGCGCGCGGGGATCACCCCAGGTATAGCGCTCACGCGTCGAGACGCGAGAGGCCAGATCCAAACCCACCATGGATGGACATGCCTCGAGCGCGGCACGACTCGTTTCATCTGGCTCATGCCCGGCCCCAATCACTCCGCGCATCACGCCGACTGACCTCAAGTGGCGCGTGAGACGTCGGGTATCAACCTCCGTCAGAACGGGAACTTGCGCGGCGGCCAACCACGGGCCCAAGCCGCCGGTCGCGCGCCAGTTGGAATACGTTTGGGACAGCTCGCGGACGATCACCCCCGCGATCTGCGGAGCCGCCGACTCGGGGTCTTCAGCGTTGACGCCGTAGTTCCCAATCTGGGGCGCAGTCATCACAACGATCTGACCCTGATACGACGGGTCCGTGAACACTTCCTGGTAACCCGTCATGTTGGTCGTGAAGACGACCTCGGCTACCGCCGGCAGGTGTGAAGAGCTCGTCGCTCCGGCGATTCGCCCACGAAAAAGGGTTCCGTCCTCAAGGAGGAGGAACCCCGCTTCTACGATCCGATTCTCGGTCAACTTACCGTTTGGGAACCGTGGATGGTGGCTTGCCAGTCGGAGTTTGCTTAGCACCAGTGGTCGCTGGCGAAGTCGTCGGCGCTGCTTCCAGCGGAACAGCCGGAGCAGAAGTCGGTGGCGGGGCTACGTTTGCGGGCTGTGTACCCAGGCCTTTCTCCAGGACCGAGCGCGGCGCCGAGGTATGCGTCGACATGATCTGGAGAATGAAGCAAAGTCCGAGAAAAATTCCGCCGCCCCACCAGCTTGCTGTCGTGAGAAGATTTCCGGCCTGCCTGATTCCAATGAAAGCATCTGGGGACGAGCTCGCTCCGCCGAAATTGGCGGCCAGTCCGGTGCCCTTCCCGCTCTGCAGCAGGATGGCGAGGATCAGGACGATGCAGTCCAGTACGAGTATTGTGAGGAGAAACGTGTAAAGCATTGGGAGGATTAAAGTTCAGCGTAACGCTTGAATATCGGCAGTGCTGGGAAAAAACTCAAGCTTTGGGGCTCATCTTCGCGATGCTGAGCCACGATGATGCCTCGACACTCGCGCCGCCAACGAGGAGGCCGTCGACCTCGGGTGCGGCAAGGAGTCCGGCCGCGTTCTCGGGATTGACGCTTCCGCCGTACAGAATGGGAATCTCGTCTGCGCGGGTACCGATCATCTGTCGCAGCTCTCCGCGAAGGAGCGTGTGGATCGCTGACGCATCGCCGGCGGATGCGGTCAGGCCAGTGCCGATCGCCCACACTGGCTCGTAGGCCAGAAGAAAATCCACCGAGATGAGATTCGGGGTTTGTGAAAGACCTTCGCGAAGCTGGTGGGTCACGATTCGCTCGGTATCTCCTGCCTCACGCTGTGCAATCGTCTCGCCGACGCAGAGCATGAACGTCAATCCGGCCCGCGCGGCCGCGACGCATTTCTTGGCGCACTGCGCGTCGGTCTCTCCGAACACGTGTCGCCTCTCAGAATGCCCGACGAGGGCGACCCGGGCCCCGGCATCCTTTGCCATCGGCGCCGAGATTTCTCCGGTGAACGCGCCCTTGTCAGCCCAGTGAATGTTCTGAACGCCCGCGACGATGTCATTTCGTCCGGACAGAGCGGACGAGACGGTTGTCAACGAGACCGCCGGCGGAAAAATGATGACGGTGCGATCGGTACGGGGCGGGAATCCGGAGAGAAACGCCTCCACGAACGCCCCCGCCGTCGTGGGACCATTGTTCATCTTCCAGTTTGCGGCGAGAACCGGACGCTTCATCAGGCGTCGTCCAGCACTTCGACGCCCGGCAGCTTCTTTCCCTCGAGAAATTCGAGCGAGGCGCCGCCGCCCGTCGACACGTGGCTCATCTTCTCCTCGAGCCGCGCTTCGGCGACGGCCGCTGCTGAATCGCCACCTCCGACTATCGTCGTCGTGCCCTTTGCCGTCGCGCCTGCCATTGCCTCAGCGATTGCGCGCGTGCCGCGATCGAATGGCGGTGTCTCGAAAACTCCCATCGGTCCGTTCCAGATGACCGTCTTGGCGGAAGCAATCGCGCGCGAGAAAGACGCCGCCGTTTGCGGGCCGATGTCGAACATCGCCTGATCGGCGGGAATGGAGTTGCGCGAAACCGCCTTCGCTGATTTCGCCTGGTCGAGTGACGGAGCCACCATCGCGTCGTGGGGCAACGTGAGCTTCATGCCCGCGCGCGCCAGAAGATCTTTCGCCATCGGGACGCGGTCTTCTTCGACGAGAGATTTTCCGATCTCGAGTCCCATGGCCTTGTAGAAGGTGCAGGCCATCGCTCCACCAATAAGCAGACCGTCAACCTTCGGCAGGAGCTGCTCTATCACGTCGATCTTGCCGGAAATCTTGGCGCCGCCGAGTATGGCAACGAATGGTCGCTTGGGATTTGCGAGCGCGCCGCCGAGATACTCGAGCTCCTTTTCCATCAATAGTCCCGCGACCGCCGGACGGAGATGCTCGGCCACGCCCACGGTTGACGCGTGCGCACGATGCGCCGCTCCAAACGCGTCGTTGACGAAGCAGTCGCCGAGCTCGGAAAGCGCGCGGGAAAGCCGCTGGTCGTTCTTTTCCTCGCCGCCGAGGAACCTGGTGTTCTCGAGGAGAAGTATCTCTCCCGCTTTGAGATCCTGGCTTGCTTTCAGCGCCTCGTCCGAATCGGTCGACTCGACAAAAATCACGTTGCAGTCCATCAACTCCTTCAGGCGGTTGGACACCGGCTGAAGCGAGTACTTCTGCTCTGGCTTGCCTTTCGGGCGCCCGAGATGCGAGAGAATCACCGGACGACCACCACGTTTCATCAGGAGCTGGATGGTCGGCAGCGCGGCACGAATACGGGTGTCGTCGGTTATCTCACCACTCTCGCTGAGTGGCACGTTGAAGTCGACGCGTAGAAGGACCCGCTTTCCCTTCACCTGCGCGTCGCTCAGATCGCGTACGGTTTTCTTTTTCACTTTCCGGTCGGCTAGAGTCGGGACCCCATGAACCGCAGCATGTCGACGCAGCGCGAGGCGTAGCCCCACTCATTGTCGTACCAGCCCTGCACGGTGACGAGGGTTCCGTCGACGACGTTGGTGGTCTTCGAATCCAGAATGCAAGAGGCCGGATCGCCGATGAAATCGCTCGACACCAGCTCTTCTTCCGTGTAGCGGAGGATTCCGAGGAGTGGGCCTGCTGCGGCCGCTTTGAAAGCGGCGTTCACCGATTCCTTTGTCACTCCAGCCTTTTCGATTTCGACAGTGAGAATCGTGTAGGACACGTCAGGGGTCGGCACCCGGATGGAGCTTCCGTCGATCTTCCCCTTGGTCTCGGGGATCACGAGCGACGTCGCCTTTGCAGCGCCGGTCGTGGTGGGGATCATCGAGAGGGCGGCCGCTCTGGCTCGCCGCAGATCCTTGTGGGGAAGGTCGAGGATCTGCTGGTCGTTGGTGTAGCTGTGAATGGTCGTCATCGAGGCGTGACGAAAGCCAAACGCATCGCGCACCACCTTGACCATCGGCACCACGCAATTTGTCGTGCACGAAGCGTTGGAGACGATCGTGTGCTTCGCCGAGTCGTACTTGTCGCTGTTGACGCCCATCACGATGGTGATGTCTTCGCCCTTTGCCGGTGCCGAGATGAGCACCTTTTTGGCTCCGCCCTGGATGTGCTTGCGCGCCGATTCCGCATCGGTGAAGCGGCCGGTCGATTCGAGCACGATATCGACGCCGAGATCCTTCCAGGGCAACGCGCCGGGATCCTTCTGGGAGAGGATCTTTATTTCGTCGCCATCGATGGTGATCGAGTCCTTGCCGGCTTCGACATCACCCTGATATGTGCGGTGGACCGAATCGTACTTGAAGAGGTGCGCGAGTGTTTTCGTGTCGGTGAGATCGTTGACCGCCACAAAATCAAGATCTGCCACGCCCTGGATCTTCGCCGCGCGAACAACCTGTCTGCCGATTCTGCCGAACCCATTGATGCCTATCCGTGTGGCCATTCCCTGAGCTCCATTTGGTTAAAGCCGGTCTCCGCTTGCATGAGCCCGGCCGAAAGTCACGTAGCTGATGATTCGCGCTCCGGCGTCGTACAGCACCTTTGCGCACTCGTTGAGCGTCGCCGCGGTCGTGACGACATCATCCACCAGCATGACGTGCGTACCCTCGAACGAGTCCGGCTTTTCGCTGCAGATTTCAAACGAGCCTGCAACGTTGCCCTGTCTCTGTTCGGGTGTCAACCGCGTTTGCGTATCGGTCTCGCGCGAGCGAACAACTGCGCGCTCCCAAACCGGAATTCGCCACCGTGTCGACAATCCGCGAGCGAGAAGCTCGCTCTGATTATAGCCACGCTCTCTTTTTCTCGCTGGTGCCAGAGGAATTGGAACCATGCCTGCCCGCTCCTCGACCACGTCCTGCGGCCAGGAGAGGCGACCCATCCTGCCCGCCATCTCGTCAGCAACTTTGCTCCAGCCGCTGTACTTGAGGGCGTGCACAATGGACGACGCGGGCTCGACCGGCATCCAGCAGACGGATCTTACGGCGCGCACAAATGGCGGCAGTAAGGCGCACCACTGACAGGCGCCGGTCGTCAAAGGGTGTCCGCAGCGGCCGCACTGTGGTGAAGGAAGGCGCGGGAGCCTGGTCCAGCAGAGATGACACACCATTCCCCGCTCATCGCGCGCCAGCAGTCGGTCACAGGAAACGCACACGCGCGGAAGAAGGAGATCCAGAGCACCATGACAGCGCTCGCGAATCCAGGTTTGCGCGTTCGGAGCGTCTAGGCCAGCGACCGCCGCATTGCCTCGCGGTCGGGTTCCCTCCCGAACCAGCGCTGAAACGACAGAGCGCCCTGCTCCAGCAGCATCGGCAGACCGTCCGCCGCTCGATTCCCGTTCGCCCGGGCCGCCCTGACCCATGGTGTTCCCCCGCGTCTGTAGACGAGATCCAGCACCGCCACCGACTTCGGAATCGAGTCGACCTCGAGAGGTTGACCTTCGTCGTGCTGACCAACCGGAGTTGCGTTGACTATCAATGTGGCGCCCCTCACCGCCCGCTCCACGCTCTTTCCGACGCGCGCGACATCGCGAAACCGTTTCGCGAGGGCCGCCGCTTTTTCGGCGTGCCGGGCGACGACCGTTGCCTTCGAGCCGGACCATTCCTCGATCGCCGCGAGAACTGCGGCCGCCGCACCGCCGGCGCCAAGCACCACAACGCGTGCATCAGCTGTGTCGCCGCCGAGGAGCGCTCGCGCTGCCGCGTCGAACCCTCCGACGTCCGTGTTGTCCCCGTGAAGCTTGTTCGACTCGTACCAGAACGTATTGACGGCTCCGACCTTCGCCGCCAAATCGGTCAGGTCGTCACAGAGATCATGGATGGCGGTCTTGTGCGGGATCGTCACATTGCCTGCTGCGTTCGAAGCCTTCAGCTGCCGAAGTACCGAGCGTAGCTCACGACTTGTGACATCGAGCGCTTCGTACACGAGCGGAATTCCGGATGCGACCAGCGCGGCGTTCTGGAAGATCGGTGAAAGCGAGTGGCTGACCGGATGACCGAGCAGCACGAGCCGCTCATGTCCCCTCGTCACCCCGGTTCCTGTTTCAGCTCTGGAGGCGGTCAAACAGTTTTTCCAGCTCGTCTTCCAGTACGTCGGCCGTGTTGCGGTAGGTCTCCAGATCGCCTCCGAACGGATCACTGATTCCGGCATTCTCGACGCCCGAGGCGTACTCGTCGATGACGTGCACTTTGCCGCGACCGCCCATCTGCTTCACCTGATCCAGGTGTCCGGGCGTCATCACGAAAATGAGATCCGCTTCGGAGACGATGGCGGGGGTGAGCTTGCGCGAGCGGTGACCGGTGAGGTCGAGGCCGCGCTCCATTCCCACCAGCAGCGCTTCGTCAGTCGCCGGGACGTTGTCGTGCGCGTTCGTGCCGGCGCTGGATACGCTCAGCTCTTCCAGTCCTCGGCGGTCGGCGATCTTACGCGCAAGCGCTTCGGCGAGAGGACTGCGACAGGTGTTGCCGCTGCAGACGAATAGAAGATTCATGTGCTAGGCGTCCCCGACCAGGTCTGGAACGCTTTCGCGTAATTTGGCGGCCGGTATCGCGCCGGGGCGGATGACGCGCGGAAGTCTGCCCGTGCAATCCACGACAGTGGACGGCTGTGAGTCCCGAAGCTTTCCTCCATCGAGAACGCGGAGCGTGCCGCGTCCGATCGCGTCGCTCCATTGGGCAACTATCTGGTCGGCCGACGTGGCGGCCGGAACGCCCGGACGGTTCGCGCTCGTCGAAGTGATTGGATCACCATGGGCGAGTATCAATCGCGCGAGCGAGCGGTGCGGCGTCCACCGCACTGCAATCCCGCCTTCGGGGCCCCTGAGTGTCTCAGGTACGCGCTTCTCTCCCCCAGGCAATACGAGCGTGAGGGGACCGGGCCAGAAGCGCGCAGCGAAAGTCGAGGCGTAGCCAGTCAGATGCAGTCCAAGCCGGTTGATCATATCGCTCGCCGCGACGAGCAAAAGAAATGGTTTTCCAGGGGCACGTCCCTTGAGCGACACGAGCTGCTGAACCGAACGCTCGTCCACCGCGCCGCCAAAGCCATATACGGTCTCGGTCGGATACGCCAGAACTTTTCCGGCCGCCAGATGGGCGAGCGCTCCGTTGATGGCAGACTCTACCTCCTGCGGCGACCAGAACGGCACGACCATCGATTCCGGCTTCATTCGCGGAAGATACTCAGCGCCTCCAGTAACGCGAAATCATTTTCTTCGGTGATTTTCTGGGCGCGCTCGCTTCCGCGCACCACGACTACCGGTAGTCCGATCTGCTCACACAGAGCGGCGTCGTCGGTCGCAATGCGATCGGCTTCGCGTGCCTCACGGTGTGCCCGCTCTATGGATTGCCGAGGAAAGGCCTGCGGGGTCTGCGCGCGCCAGAGCCCAAAGCGGTCCACGGTCTCGATGACCCTCCCGTTGGAATCCACCCGCTTGAGTGTGTCGACCACAGGAAGTGCGGCGACGGCTCCGTGACCCTCGCGCGCCGCATCGATGACGCGCCCGATCGTTTCGCTCGTAACGAGTGGTCGGGCGGCGTCGTGGATGACTACGATCTCGCACTCGCTCGGAAGATCTTCCAATCCATTGGCAACGGATTCGCTCCGCTCCCTGCCCCCAATCGACAGAAGCAGACGATCGGAGTCGCTCTGGAAGATCCACGGGGGCGGGTCGCCCACGTATTCGCGCGGCAAGACGCATACGACCATCGCGACGTCTGCGCGCGCCTGAAAGGTCTGGATGCTGTGCAACAGCATCGGCTTCCCCGCGACCCACCTGAATTGTTTGAGCTCCTGCGACCCGGTGCGCGACCCGCTGCCAGCGGCGACGATGATCACACCGACATCGCGCTTCATGTCGCGTTAGCCATGGAAAAGGTGCCTGAACAGATCGTTGATCGTGCGAACGCCGACGACTTCCAGACCGCGCGAGCCGCGCTTTGGAATTCCGCGCTCGGACATGTAGGCGACCGTCATTCCCATTTTCGCAGCTTCACCCAGCCTGCGCTCGGCCTGAGAGACGGGCCTGATCTCTCCGCCCAAGCCGACCTCGCCGAGAAAAATCGCGGAATTAGCGACCGGACGATCATACACACTCGAGGCAAGCGCACTCGCGACGGCCAGATCACCAGCGGGCTCCTGCATCCGAACCCCTCCGACGACATTCAGAAACACATCGAGCTGCGAGAAAGATAGGCCGGCTCGCTTGTCGAGCACAGCCAACAAAAGCGCGAGACGCCTTGCGTCGTACCCGGTGCTCACCCGTTGCGCCGTGCCGTATCCGGTCTTGGTAGCCAGCCCCTGTATCTCGATGAGCACCGGACGCGATCCCTCGAGAAGCGCCGTCACAGCGCTCCCCGACGAATTGTTCAGCCTGTCGCCGAGGAAAAGCTCGGACGGATTCTCGACGGCGATGAGGCCTTCTTCCGTCATGCGGAAGACCCCTATCTCGTCCACGCTCCCGAATCTGTTCTTGGTCGCGCGGAGGATCCGGTGCTCGAGCATTCCCTCGCCCTCGAAATAGAGGACGGTGTCGACGATGTGCTCGAGGGTCTTGGGACCGGCGATTCCTCCGCCTTTGGTGACGTGGCCCACGGCGAACACCGTCGTCTCCGTCTCTTTGGCAAAGCGCATCAATCGCGCGGCGCATTCCCTCACCTGACCTACGTTGCCCGGCGCGCCCTCGAGATCGCTGGTGAAAACCGTCTGGATGGAGTCGACGACTATTGCATCGAGCTGCATCGATCCGGCCGTCGCGAGAATGGTTTCGAGAAGTGTCTCGTTGAGGAGAGAAACGCTTTCCGCCGACCCGTGCAGCCGTTCGGCACGGAGCTTCACCTGGAGCGCCGATTCTTCACCGGAGACGTACAGCGTCGAGTGGCCGAGCTCCTCGAGTTTTCCAGCGACCTGGAGCAGGAGCGTGGACTTGCCGATGCCTGGCTCTCCACCGACGAGAACCATCGAGCCGGGCACGATTCCCCCGCCCAGCACAAAATCGAATTCCTTGATTCCTGTCTTGAGTCGCCGGCCCTGCGAGCTCTTGACGTCCCGGAGGCGCACCGTTGGCGCGACACTTCCGCCCTCTGCCATCGACTTCTGCCCGGAGACACGACGGCCCGACGCTGTGGTCGACGTTCGAGTTGCCATCTCTTCGACCAGGGTATTCCACTCCCCGCAAGCGTCGCAGCGCCCGGCCCACTTGGGGTGGTCGGCGCCGCAGCTGGTGCAGCGGTAAATCGTTTTTGCTTTCGGACTCACTGCGCCAGGCGAGGAGAGAGATTCTCGAAGCGCGTGTAGGTTTTGTTGAAGTAGAGGTTCACGAATCCCGTCGGCCCGTTGCGCTGTTTGCCGACGATGATCTCGGCTCGGCCCTCGAGCGAATTCCCGTCCTTGTCGACTGCGCCCGGCTGCTCGTACATCTCCTGACGGTAGATGAACATCACGAGATCGGCATCCTGCTCGATCGCTCCCGACTCCCGAAGGTCGGAAAGCTGAGGTCTCTTGTTCTCACCAGTGCGCTGCTCTGGCGCGCGCGACAGCTGGGAAAGGGCGACAACCGGGATGCGAAGCTCGCGGGCGAGCGCTTTGAGAGAGCGCGAGATATAGCTGATCTCCTGCTGCCTGCTCTCGGTATTGGTCGGACCCTGCATCAGCTGCAGGTAGTCGACGACGACCATGCCGATGTTGTTCTCCATCTTGAGCCGTCTCGCCTTGGACCGCATCTCGAGCAGCGTCATCGCCGGCGTATCGTCGATCCAGATCGGGGCGTGACTCAGGATTCCAGCGGCGCGTCCAAGGCGCACGAATTCCTCGTCGTGCAGCTTGCCTTTGCGAAGCCGCTGGGCATCGACGCGTCCCTCCGAGGTGAGAAGGCGCTGGACGAGCTGCTCCTTGCTCATTTCCAGTGAGAAGAACGCGACCGGGACGTTGTGATCAAGTGCAGCATTCTGAGCGATGTTGAGAACGAACGCAGTCTTTCCCATCGAGGGTCGCGCGGCGACGATGACGAGATCCGAAGGCTGGAAACCTGCCGTGAGCTCGTCGAGATCCTTGAAGCCGCTCGCCACGCCCGTAATCGATCCGCTTCCGCGCTGGATCTCTTCTATGCGCTCCATCGTCGGCCAGAGAAGCTCCTTGATGCGCATGAAGCCTTCTGACCCGCGACTCTGGTTGACCTCGAATATCTTGTGCTCTGCTTCATCCAGCAGCTCCGTCGCCGGCGACGCCGACTCGAATGCCTCCGCGACGATTGCCGTCGATACTTCGATGAGGCGACGGCGAAGCGCTTTCTCGCGAACGATCTTGGCGTGGTACTCGACGTTTGCGGAGGTGGGAACCGCGTCGACGAGAAATCCGATGTAATCCTTGCCGCCGCTCGACTCGAGTGACCCGGCGCGCTGCAGCTCCTCGGAGAGAGTGAGCGGATCTACTACATCGCCGCGCTCCGACAGCGCGACCATCGCGCGGAAGATCCGACGGTGTCCCTCGCGATAGAACATCGTGTCGTCGAGGAACTCGGTCGCGCGCAGAATTGCGTCGGGATCCATGAGCATCGCCGACAACACCGCCTGCTCCGCGTCTTCGGAGTAGGGTGGTCGGCGATCCCTGTATGGGTCACGAGGCGGCGCTATCGAGAATTCTACGGGCGAGCTTGACATCTTCCCAAGTGGGGCGTTTCCAGGCCGGATTGCGTAGCAGCGCGGCGGGGTGATAGGTGACGATGAGCGGTATGCCGTGATACCGGTGGACGAGCCCACGAAGTTGTCCCAAAGGGGTCTTCGTTTGCAATAGTGTTTGTGCCGCAAATGTCCCGAAGGCCACGATTACTTTCGGTTTGATGAGCTCGAGCTGCCTGATCAGGTACGGACTGCAGGCCTCTACTTCGTCCGGTTGCGGGTTCCGATTCCCCGGCGGGCGGTGCTTGAGCACGTTGCAAATGAAAACCTGCTCTCGCGTCATGTCGATCGCGGCGAGAATTTTGGTAAGGAGCTGACCGGCCTGTCCGACGAAAGGCCGCCCCGTTTCATCCTCCTTCGCGCCGGGAGCTTCTCCGACGCATACGAGCTGCGCACGCGGGTCGCCTTCTCCGGGCACCGGGTTAGTCGCGGTAGCGTACAACGGGCAGCGCGTGCACTTCTTCACTTTCGCTGCAATCTCGTCGAGCGAGCGAAGCTTGAGAATCGCGTCGGGTATCGGATCGGCTTCGTCGGATCCTACGACGAGCCCTTTTTTGAATGCCATGTCCTGGGTCGTGGTGATTGGGCGCGGTTCGACCGCCGGCGGTGCATCAACCGGCGGTGCGTCGATTGCCACCGGAGTCTCAACATTTACGCCAGCATCGCGAAGCGACGTTCGCCAGTCGCGCGTATCCGCGGGATCGAACTCGCGCACCAGCGGTGACGCGCTTTGCGGCGAGCGCGCGGCATGCGCAGACCGCGACGTTCCCGCGGCGCCGATCACGCGCAAAACTTCGTCGACGTTGAGACTGTCCAGCACCAGCTCCGACTCGCCGAGCTCGCGCCGCTGTTCGAGATAGCGGCGGAGAAGCTCCTTAGCGTCCATTCAGCTTCTCTTCAATGCGGTCGAGCAACACTTCGGCCAGATCGGCCTTCGACATCAGCTGCAATTCTTCCTCTGTCCCGGCGCGGTCAATGATGGTGACCCGATTGGTGTCGACGCCAAATCCAGCGCCCGGCTCCAGCGCATCGTTGAGAACCACCATGTCGAGATCCTTGGATTTGAGCTTCTCGCGCGCATTCGTGACGCCCTCTCCGGTTTCCAGCGCGAAGCCGACGATCACGCTTTTTTTCTTCCGCTTCGGGATCGTGGACCTGAGAATGTCCTCGGTTTGCTCGAGGTCGATCCTCGCTCGTCCCCTTCCTTTCTTGATCTTTGCGCCCGCTTTTTCCGCGGGACGAAAGTCCGCTGGCGCCGCAGCCATCACCAGCACGTCCGCGGAAGGCAGCGCCTTCGCCACGGATTTCGACATCTCCTCGACCGTTTCCGTCTTTACCGTCGTCAGCTCGCGGGGCAGCGGAATATCCACGTGCCCGGCAATGAGCGTTACATCCGCTCCCCTTCGCCACGCGGCTCGCGCGATTGCGACTCCCATCTTTCCGCTGCTGTGGTTCGAGATGAATCGCACCGGATCGATCGGCTCCCGCGTCGCGCCGGCAGTAACGACGAATTTCTTTCCCGACAACGACGACTCTGATTCGAGCAGCCGTCCAACGCGACTCATGATTTCTTCCGGCTCGGGCATTCGCCCGGGACCGCTTCCCTCCCCCACAGCCAACGGTCCCTCGGCGGGCTCGAGAACCTCGTAACCCAGCGTGCGAACGTGTTCGACGTTCCGCTTCGTCTGAGCGTGCGCCCACATGCGGTCGTTCATCGCCGGTACCAGCAGAACCTTCGACTGCGCGGCGAGAAGGCATGCGCTGAGCAGATCGTCCGCGAGACCGTGCGCGGCGCGGCCGACAAAATCCGCGGTCGCCGGAGCGACGACGATGACCCTTGCCTCGCGGGCGAGCCTGATGTGATCCAGGGCGTGACCGGGACCGAAGATCTCCGTGTGCACCGGGCGTCCCGTGACGGCTTCGAAGGTGATCGGTCCGACGAACTCGCGCGCGCCGCGAGTCATCACCACGTCGACTTCAGCTCCCGCCTGCGTAAGCAAACGCGCCAGCCACACGGACTTGTAGCTGGCGATACCCCCGGTTACACCGAGGAGGATGCGAGTGCCTGCGAAGGGACGCGCGGTACCTACTCCGTGCGGCGGCGCGGGATCACGCGGTACTCGACCTCACCTTCGGTGAGCTCTTCGAGCGCGCGAGTGGTCAGCTTCTTCTCGCCCGGTGCCGAGCGGTCGCGCGGGAATTCATTGAGCACGCGCGCATACTTCGCGGCGACCAGAACACCCAGATACTTGTTGGTCGCGTGCTTGGCGACTTCGTTCGGGATGAAAACCTGCATTTACTTCCTCGCTGAATAATGATCTATGGCGCGCTGGATCCCTTCTTCCAAAGCCCTGATGCGTGCGGCCAGGGGCCGGCGGTTCCGGGAGCGCTTGACGCCTTCCGCGTCGATTATGCTGGATATCGCAGCCACCGCCGAATCCACTCGATCGTTGACAACGACGTACGGATACAAATCTACCGCTTTTAGCTCGTCTTTGGCACTTCTCAATCGTCGAATCAGCGATTTTGGGTCTTCGGTCCCCCTGGCGCTCAAGCGCTCCACGAGGGCCTCCGCAGAGGGCGGAAGGATGAAGATGAGGACCGATTCGGGAAACACCGCGACGAACTGCTTGGTTCCCTGGACGTCGATGTCCATTATCACGTGTCGGCCTTCGGCAAGGACCCGCTCGATCTCCGAGCGGAGCGTGCCATAGAAGTGCCCGTGAACCTCGGCCGATTCAGCGAACTCGCCCGCCGCCTGACCTCGCCGAAAATCTGCCGGCGTTCGGAAATGGTAGTCGCGGCCGTCGACTTCGCCCTCGCGCGGTGCGCGCGTGGTGGCCGAAACCGAGTACCCCACGTCCTTCCTCGTCGCCAACAGTTGGTGAGCGATGGTCGTTTTGCCGCCCCCAGATGGCGAGGAAAGAATGATCGGGAACGGCACTATTCCAGGTTCTCGACTTGCTCGCGGATGCGCTCGAGCTCTTCCTTGATGGCGATCACGTCCTCGAGTATGGGAGCGTCGTTGGCTTTGCTGCCAATCGTGTTCGCTTCTCGCAGCATTTCCTGCAGAATGAATCCGAGGCGCTTACCTACCGGATCGCTCGTCTTCGATCGCGTCGTGTCACGGAACGCTGCCAGGTGGGACCTGAATCTGTCCAGCTCCTCGGCGACGTCGAGCTTGTCGGCCAGGATGGCGATCTCCTGAGCGATTCGTTGAGGATCGGCCCCGACTCCTCCAATGAGCTCGCCCACAGTGCGTTTGATGCGGTCGTGCTGCTCCCTGAGCCGGACTGGTGCGCGCTTCTCAGTGCGGGCCAATCTCGCTTCGATCACATCCAGTCGCTCGAGCAGAAAGCCGGACAGCTGAGCGCCCTCCGCTTTGCGCATCTTCGCGAGATTGTCCGCGGCTTTTCCCACCAGCGCGACCAGCGCATCCCCGTCACTCGGAGCGACCTCGTCGCTCGGGGCCGCGATTACATCCGGCAGGCGGAGAAGCGTGGCTAGGTCAAGCTCGCCACCCAGCTTGTGCTTCTTCTGCAGGGCTTTGAGCGCTGTGAGGTACTGCGCAAGCCGTGTCTCGTCTATCACCGGCGCCGTCGAGTCGCGATCGATTCGCGCAGTGAGCGTGACGTGCCCGCGGGCGATCTTCTGCCTGAGCAGCTCCCTGATCTCCCCTTCCCAGCGCCCGAAGGCAGCCGGAATCTTGAGGTTCGGGCTGAAGAACCGGTGATTGACCGTCCTGATCTCGACGGTTGCGCGAGCGTCGCCAACCAACCCATCCGCGGCGCCAAAACCAGTCATGCTGGATATCATGTGAGGTGGGCTATCCTACGGAACGACAACAGGTTTGTCAATTCCAGAAATCCCATCTGACGCCGTAGATGGCGAGCACTCGCGGCATGTCGAACCCAGGGATCACGGAGTATTGATAGCCGAGGATGTTGCGCTGTTGGTAGCTGATAACCGCGCGCAGAATCCGAAATTCGAGGAGCGCTGAGAGCGTCTTCGCCGTCGGCGTGTGGACGTCGCCTGCGGCGAGCGGAAAGAGCGTGCTCTCCCGATACTCGTAGGCGGCGGCCGCGTGCACCTCGAAGTCGCCCCTCGGGAAGCGCTTGATGAAGTTGTTCGTGAAGTTTATCTCGGATCGGCTCTGGTACTTGGGCATGTAGTCGCGCGCCTGATCCCAGCTCGT
>DATARP010000081.1:0-5606 GCA_036264075.1 Gemmatimonadaceae bacterium | reverse complement strand
TCGTGCGCCGCACTGATCACGATCAGACGCTTCGCCCGCGTGGGGAATCTCACGCCGAACGCGAGCGCGACCATTCCACCGTACGACGCGCCTACGACCGCGTGCAGGTTGCGAATGCCGGCGTCATCGAGAGCGGTCGCCAGGGCTTCGGCCTGATCGATCGTGGTAACCGGACCGTCCCCGCTGCGGGTGACGTAATCGATGCCTATGACCTGAAAGTGGCGGGTGTCGATCGGGCGTCCCGCGCCGACGACGTCTTCCCACCATCCGCGCGACGGATCCGAAAGCGAGGAAGTGACGTGTCTTGATGCGGAGATGCCGCCGAGCACCACGATGACGGGAGCTCCACGGGGCCCGACAATTTCGCAGCGCAGTTCTGCGGCGTCGTGGAGCGTCGGTGGAGCGTCGAGCGTTAACTGCTGCTGGGTGGTCATGGGGAGTCTGGTTGAAGGACTCCGCGCATAAAGCAGAACGCCCGCGACTGGGTGGCCGCGGGCGTTCCTCGCTTTTTAGCATTTATTTAACGTGGCTGCAATACGCGGCAAATTACCACAGGGCGTTCAGTTGTCCTGAAATACTATCGCGCCCAGAAGACGCGGTCAAGGCCGCGTTCGTCACTAACAAAAAACGGGAGCCGCTTTCGCGACTCCCGCTCTTGGTCTTTCTGAAAAGAGGCTAGTACATCCCGCCCATTCCGCCCGGAGCGCCACCGCCGCCCTGAGCGCCGGAGCCAGCTGGCTCCTTCTTCTCGACGATGATCGCTTCCGTCGTCAGAAGCAGCGACGCGATTGACGCAGCGTTCTGCAGCGCCGTGCGGGTGACCTTGGTCGGGTCGATGACGCCGGCCTGAACCAGATCCTCGTACTCGTCCGTGAGCGCGTTGTAGCCGTAGTTGTTCTCCTTCGACTGCCGGATCTTCTCGACGACGATGGAGCCTTCACCACCAGCGTTCTGCACGATCATGCGCATCGGCTCTTCCACGGCGCGACGGATGATGTCGACACCGATCTGCTCGTCTGCTTCGGCGAGCTTGAGTCCCTTGAGCGACTTCTGAGCGCGCACGAGTGCGACGCCGCCGCCCGGGACGATTCCCTCTTCCACGGCGGCTCTCGTCGCATGGAGGGCATCCTCGACGCGCGCCTTCTTCTCCTTCATCTCGCTTTCGGTGGCGGCACCGACGTTGATCACCGCTACACCGCCGGCGAGCTTGGCCAGACGCTCCTGAAGCTTCTCACGGTCGTAATCGGACGTCGTCTTGTCGATCGCGGCCTTCAGCTCCTTGATGCGTCCCTTGATCTTGTCGTCATCGCCCTGACCATCGATGATGGTCGTGGTTTCCTTGTCGACGACGATACGCTTGGCGCGACCAAGATCGGTCACGACGGCGTTCTCGAGCTTGAATCCGACTTCCTCGGAGATCACCTGGCCGCCCGTCAGGACTGCGATGTCCTCGAGCATTGCCTTGCGACGATCACCGAAGCCGGGCGCCTTGACCGCTGCAACGCGGAGGGTGCCACGGAGCTTGTTGACGACCAGCGTCGCCAGCGCCTCACCTTCAATGTCCTCGGCGATTATGAGCAACGGCTTGCCCATCTGCGCGACCTTCTCGAGGATCGGAAGGAGGTCCTTCATCGATGAGATCTTCTTGTCGTGAATGAGGATCAGCGCGTCTTCGAGCGCCGCTTCCATCTTCTCAGGATCGGTGACGAAGTACGGGGACAGGTCGCCGCGGTCGAACTGCATTCCCTCGACCGTCTCGAGCGTCGTCTCAAGGCCCTTGGCCTCTTCGACGGTGATGACGCCGTCCTTGCCGACCTTCTCCATCGCCTCGGCGATCAGGTCGCCGATTTCCTTGTCGTTGTTCGCCGAGATCGAGCCAACCTGGGCAATCTCTTTCTTGCCCTTCGTCGGTACGCTCATCTTCTTGAGCTCCTCGACGACGGCTGCGACGGCGGCATCGATGCCGCGCTTGAGCGCCATCGGGTTCACACCAGCGGTGACGTTCTTGAGACCTTCACGGAAGATCGCCTGCGCGAGAACCGTCGCGGTGGTGGTGCCGTCTCCGGCGAGGTCGCTGGTCTTCGTTGCGACTTCCTTCACCATCTGCGCACCCATGTTCTCGAGCGGATCCGAAAGCTCGATTTCTTTTGCTACCGTGACTCCGTCCTTGGTGACGGTCGGAGCGCCGAATTTCTTGTCGATGACGACATTACGGCCCTTCGGACCAAGCGTAACCTTGACGGCTTCCGCAAGCTGATCGACGCCGCGCTTGAGAGCCGCGCGCGCATCGGTATTGAAGTGTAGTTCTTTGGCTGCCATATGAATCGCTCTTTGGTGTTGGTTTAGGCGACGACCGCGAGAACATCGGACTCGCGGAGGATCAGGTATGTCTCGGCGTCGATCGTGACTTCAGTTCCGCTGTACTTTCCGTACAGGACCTTGTCACCGACTTTGAGCTCCATCGGAACGCGAACGTTCTTCTCGTAGCGGCCGGGGCCGACGGCGATGATCTCGCCCTGCTGCGGCTTTTCCTTAGCGGTGTCGGGGATGAACAACCCGCCACGCATCTGCTCGGTCTCCTCGAGCGCTTTGATCATAACGCGGTCTGCGAGGGGGGCGACTTTGGTGCTCGATTGTGTTTTTGTAGCCATAATTAGCTGCCCTTCTGCTGAAAATGTGGCTGGATGGTGGGAAACGTCGTTGTTAGCACTCGACGGTAGTGAGTGCTAAGGCCTCAACATAACTGATTTTGGGGTCCGACGTCAACCCACCATTAGGCAGGTTCCTCTAGGCGGGCTTAAGGGTCAGCCGGTAAGGATTTCGTAGCCCAGGCGGATCCCTTTCAGGGTCAGAAAAGGGTCAACCAGCTCCAGTTCGGAGGAGTGGGGTTGAATGGATTCGGCCATGCCCCCCGTCGCCAAAACCAGGGGGGCATTCTTGTTCGGCCACTCCTTCTTTATGCGCCGCACGATTCCGTCGATCGAGTCCACTGCACCGTAAAGGACCCCCGCGCGAATGCATTCGTCCGTTCGGCGCGCGATCACACGCTTTGGCGGAACGATATCAGTGGCCGGAAGCTGCGCCGTCCGCCGAAAAAGGGTATCGGCAGAGATCATGACGCCGGGCTGGATCACGCCGCCCAGAAAAGTCCCGTCAGCCGTAATGCAGTCGTACGTCGTCGCCGTTCCAAGATCGACCACGATTGCGTCCCGCTTGTAGGTCCTGCTGGCAGCGAGCGTGTTGGCGATCCGGTCAGCACCGACGGTGAATGGCTCCTCCACATCGAGCTTGACGGGAAGCTTCGCGCGCGCGTCGATCATCACCGGCTTCCCGCCGAAGCACATCTCGCACGCTTCGGCCAGCATGGGCGTGATTGCGGGCACGACCGAACAGATGGCCGAGCCCGTGATTCCCTCTGCGGATGCGATCGCGTCGCCGGTGATCGAGCGGATCAGGATCGCGAGCTCGTCGGCGGTTCGCGGAGCGGCGGTGGTGAGACGCCAGTGCGAGACCAGCTCTTCGCCCCTGAAAATTCCGATCGTGATCTCGGAGTTGCCTACGTCGAACACGACGATCATTGAGAATCCTCAAGTACGAGAGAGCCGGATCGGAACGGAGCCACCGTGTCGGCCAGCGCCACGAGCAATTCACCGGTGGCCGAAATTCCCGCGACCCACCCGAGCGCGGGCTCGAGGCACGCCTTCCCGCGCGCCAGGTCCCGAGCGTTGAACTCTTCCAGCTCCGCCGCGTCGAGCGGCCCGGTCGCGCCTGCCGCCGAGCGCACAGCGGGAATGAGCTCGCCAAGAACATCGACGCGCGCCGTCCCTGGTTCAAGACCCGCCGCACTTTCGACGCCCTCTGGCCGCTGAACGTTGATGCCCATTCCAATCGCGATCCACTCGACCGACTGCTCGCGCCAGCGGGCTTCAACGAGAATTCCGGCCAGCTTCCCTCGATCCAGGAAAAGATCGTTGGGCCATTTCAGGCGAATCGGCTCCGCAGCGAACCTGTCCAGAGATTCGGCCGCCGCGAGTCCGACTCTGATGGAAAGGACATCGAGTCCCGACGTGTCGGCCGGACGCTCGATCAGCGTCAACCAGAGTCCTGCTTCAGGCGAGGATTGCCAAGTCTTCCCGCCCCTTCCGCGACCAGCTGTCTGCTCGTTCGCGATCACCAACGTTCCGGCCGGCGCGCCATCGGCTGCAAGGCGGTGCGCGACGTCCATCGTGGATCCAACCGACTCCAGAAGCTCCACTCGGGGAAGATCGAGCGCGTCCCTCAACTCTGCAGCGGTCGCGCCATCGAAGCGCGGGGCGTCATCCGCGCGCGTACACCACCGCCAGCACCGCGATGCCGAGTAGGATGCGGTAAGCCGCGAAGATGCCGTAGCTGTGACGGCTCACGTATCGCATAAGAATCGAGATCGCGAGCCACCCGCTGATTGCCGAGGCTACGACTCCCCCCATCAGCTCGTTGGTCAGGCCACCCTGCTGCAGAGCCTTCGGTCCCTCGAGGACTACCGCCGCTGCGATGATCGGCATGCTCATCAGAAAGCTGAACTCAGCCGCTGCCTCTCGATCGAACCGTAGTCCACGCCCGGTCGTAATCGTCGAGCCCGACCGCGACACACCCGGAACGAGCGCGATCACCTGCGAGAGTCCGATCAATAGGGAATCGATCCAGCGCATTTCGCCGAGTATTCGCCGTTGATCGACGAGCTTGTCGACAATCCACAGGATCGCGCCCATGACGATCAGGGCAATGGCAATGAGCTGCGGACTCCTGAACGCGGATTCCGCGCGGGACTGCAGCAGCAACCCGCCGATGGCTCCGGGAATGGTGGCGATGATCAGATAGATCACGCGCCGTTTTTCCGGCGTCTCGATGCGACCGGTGGTGACGATTCCGAATGCAGCCTTGATGAGCGCGAGCCATTCCATTCGGAAATACCACAGGACTGCCAGCAGGGTCCCGAAGTGGAGCGCAACGTCAAACGCGAGTCCGGGATCTTCCCAGCCGAGAAGCCAGGGCGCGAGTGTGAGGTGCGCCGAGCTGCTGATGGGCAGGAATTCGGACAGCCCCTGGATGATGCCGAGGACGATGGCCTGGAGAGGAGTCATAACGCGTTGATGGGAAGTGATGTTCGATACAGGGACTCATATTTGTTCACGATTGCGTCGCGCGAGAAGCGCTCTCGCGCATCAATGCTCGCCAGCCGGCTCATCTCCGCCCAGCGCTTGGGATCGCGCAGTATTTCGAGGGAAGCGGCCGCCATCCCCGGAATGTCACCGACTGTGCAGAGAAAGCCCGTTTCCCCTTCTCGCACAACCTCTGGTAGACCGCCGGCATTCGTGCCGACGACCGGAACCCCCGATGCGAGCGCCTCGAGAGCACTCAGTCCGAATGACTCGCTCTGGCTTGGCAAGAGAAACAGGTCCGCTGCCGCGAGCAGGGGTGCGATCTGCTCGAGCTTTCCGAGAAACGAAACCGAGTCCTCCACGCCAAGCATACGAGCCTCTTCCTCGGCGGCGGGTCTGTCCGGACCGTCGCCGACCATCACCAACACGGATGGAATCTCGCGATTCACTTCGGAGTACACGCGGATC
>DATARP010000067.1:0-2927 GCA_036264075.1 Gemmatimonadaceae bacterium | reverse complement strand
CGTGCGACGGCGGTGGACTCGAACGGGCTGACGTATCCTTTCAGGATCCTGGACCCGCACGTGGTCGGCAGGCCGAGCGAAGCGATGTTGTCCTTGATCGCGACGGGCACGCCCGCCAGAACGCCCATGTCCGTCGCGTTGTGTATGCGCGGCTGCATCTGCTCGGCCTCAGCGATGCTCGCCTTCTCGTCGGCGTGGAGGAAAATATTAAGCTCCTCGTGGCCCGCGCCGATCTCGCCCGCTCTCTTGAACGACGCGCGGACCATGTCTGCCGGCGACACCTCGCCCGCCCGTACGCTCGCCGCGATCTGCGCCGCGCCGAGCCCGGTGTAGTTATCGAGGCTCAAGCTCCGCTCTCGCTGGAATCCTCGTGACTCGCAAGCCGCGGCGTAATGAAGAAGCCGTCGCGCATTGAAGGCGCGATCGATCCGAGCGCGGCGGCGCTCACACCCGGCACGCCAACATCCGGCCGCAGCGGAGTTCCTCCGGCGCCAACTCCCGCTGTGAGGGAGACCGCGGTGGTGTCGACCTGTGAGAGCACTTCCATGTGCGACAGGATCGCGCTCAGCTCCTTCGTCAGATCGTCGGCCCGGGCGGCATCGACGCCGAGGCGCGCGAGCTCCGCGATGTGGAGCACATCATCACGTGTGACTGCCATTATTCCTGGCCGCGCTCGAGGGTGGTGTACGCCAGCTTGATCGTCTTTCTGCCGATACTCTCATCGTCGAAGTCGATGACGGCCTTCACTTCGCGTCCGACTCCCGACAGCTCGGCGATCGATCCGTCACCGAACAGCTTGTGCTTCACGCGCTCTCCTTTCACGTATCGCGGCTCGTCCTGCGAGAGCTCGGCTTCGGTTATCGCCACCTTTCTCCACGAGGGGACGTCATGCGTACGACGTGACGGATAGCCGCCGCTCTGGAAGCCGACTGCCCGCCCGGAGGTGCCACGGCCCATCGTGCTTACACGGAGCGTTTTCTTTTCCTCGAGTGGTGCTCCTTCGATTTCGCGTATAAATCTCGACTTGATCGACGGCAGAAGCTCCCCGTTTCTTCGGCGCATCTCCGTAAAGGAGAGGAACAGCTTCTCCTCGGCGCGGGTGATCCCGACGTAGAAAAGCCGGCGCTCCTCCTCGAGCTTGGGCGGGTCGTCGAACGATTGCGATAGAGGGAACAGTCCGTCCTCGAGTCCGGTGAGGAACACTATCGGATACTCCAGCCCCTTCGCGTTGTGCAGCGTCATGAGGGTGACGGCGTCGGCCGAGGGATCCAGCGCGTCGGCCCCGGCGACGAGCATTGCCCGCTGCAGAAAGTGGTCGAGGGGAGTGAGACCGACTTCCCCACCATCGTCGATGACTGTCTCCGCAGCTCCATTGACCAACGCGGCGACGTTCTCGACCCGATCGCGCGCCGACTCTGGCCCCTCCTCCGCGAGATAATCGACGTACTTGATCTCGGTGATGAGCTCCTGGATCAGCACATCGACGCTTGTGTCCTTCGCGCGCTCGCGCAAGCTCTCGATCACTCCGCTGAACCCGGCCAGCGCATTCCGGGCGGCGGGGCGAAGCGAGTCCTGGAGCTCCGGACGGGAGGCAATGTCGAAGAGCGTGAATCCCGATTCGCGCGCGCTGGCGGCCAGCAGGTCGACCGTCGCGTCGCCGATACCGCGTTTGGGCACCGCGATAGCGCGACGAAACGCTTCCTCGTCGGATGGATTCGCGATGAGCTTCAGATACGCCATCAGGTCGCGGATTTCGCGGCGATCGTAGAAGCGAACTGATCCAACGAGACGATACGGTATCGCGTCGCGTCGCAGCGCATCCTCGAGCGCTCTGCTCTGCGCGTTGGTGCGATACAAGACGGCGAAGTCGCTGAGTTGTCGATTCCCCTGATTGCGGCGGGACTTTATTTCCTCGAGAACCCAGTCGGCCTCGTCACGCTCGTCGAGGGCTGCGACAACGGTCACCGCCTCGCCGGAGGGACGAGTGGCGCGCAGCGTCTTTCCCTTGCGTCCTACGTTCTGCGTAATAGCGGCGTTGGCGATGTGAAGGATGTCGGGCGTCGACCGATAGTTCTCCTCGAGGCGGACCAGCTTCGCCGACGCGAATTCCTTCTCGAAATCGAGGATGTTCCGGATGTCTGCTCCGCGCCAACCGTAAATGGACTGATCGTCGTCACCGACAACGACGACATTTCCGTGCGCGCTGCCGAGCAGCTTGATGAACTGGAACTGAGCGCGGTTGGTGTCCTGGTATTCGTCGACGAGAATGAACTGAAAGCGGTCGCGATACCGAGCGAGCACTGATTCGTCCTTCCGGAATATTTCAACCGGCAGGACGAGCAGATCGTCGAAGCTCACCGCGTTCGCGGCGCGAAGTGTTGTCTCCATCTCGCGATAGACCGCTGCGGCAGCCCTCGAAACCGGATCCATTGCCAGCGACTCGTATTCGGCGGGCGGCACGAGCGCGTTCTTGGCGTCGGAGATGAGCGAAGAAATTACCTTGGGACTCCATTGCTTCGGAGAAATCCGCTGGCGCTCCATGATGCGCTTCACCACGCCCAGCGAATCGTCCTCGTCGTAGATCGTGAAGCTCGATGTCCGGCCAACGTGTTTCGCGGCGCTGCGAAGAATGCGTGCGCCGATCGCGTGGAAGGTCCCGCTCCACATCCCCTTCGGGTCCTCGCCGAGCAGTCGCGCGATCCGCTCTCTCATCTCGCCGGCGGCCTTGTTGGTGAAGGTCACGGCCAGGATGCGCGACGGGTCGACTCCATGGTGCTCGATAAGGCGCGCGATGCGGGTCGTGAGAACACGCGTCTTGCCCGATCCCGCTCCAGCCAGAACGAGCATCGGCCCTTCGAAGTGAAGGACGGCTTCGCGCTGCGCTGGATTGAGTCCCGCCAGCGGCTCGGCAGCCTCGGCGAGGGCAA
>DATARP010000240.1:0-3177 GCA_036264075.1 Gemmatimonadaceae bacterium | reverse complement strand
AGCCAGCCCGATGCGTCTGCGGCTTAGTCATCGCCGTGGTGACGGTTTGAAGCCGAGGGCATTGTTCAGCCAACGCACGAGCGGAAGCAATGCCTCGTACTCTCGGGCGAGCAACGTCACGAGCGACGCGCTCGTCACCTGTGCGTCGGTCAGCGCGTGACCACAGGTGTAAGATTGGAATCGCAGCCACTTGGCGGCCGGATGGTCTTCGGGATATCCGCGCGGCATCCGCTTGAGCGCGCCGTCGTCTTCGAGTCTGCCGAACCGGCGCGGGATCGAGCGGGTTACTAGATCGAAGCCCTCCGGGTCGTCGGCGATGGCTTTTCGTACTCTATTCAGCTGCGGCCGCGGCGGCATCCAGAAACCGCCGCCGAGCATCGATCGGCCCGGCTGCAGGTGAAAGTAGTATCCGGCGCTGCCCGCGTAGGCGCCCGCGCCCACGTTGCGTTCAGCGTTGAGGTGGTGGAACCAGCAGGCCGCGTGGGTCTTGTACGGCGACTTGTCTTTCGAGAAACGAATGTCGCGGTTGATGCGGAATATCGACCGCTTGGGATCCGCGCCTATCTCCGGCGCGAACCCGGCAAAACGGACGTCGAGATCGCCGAGCAGCTCGCGCATCGGTTCGCGCACTTCGGTCTCGTACTCGTCGCGATGCGCCTCGAACCACGGCTTGTTGTTATGCCGGGCGAGTCCTCGAAAGAACACGAGTGCACGTTTCGTAAATGGCATGGCTCACAAGATACGATGCTGCCGAGCGCGATTCGAGAAGATCAGAACTCTTCAAGAATCTTTTTCGCTTTCTTTGGATTGTCGCTTATGATCGCCAGCTCGACCAGATCGTCCGCGATGCCCGTCACGTAAAGCGCCTCGAGGTTGATCCCTTCGTCGCCGAGCCGGTTGGTAACGCTCGCGAGTATGCCGGCCTTGTTCTCGAGCAGCACGAGATTGACTTCGCCTTCAGTGAACCGGATGTTCGCCGCCTCAAAGGCGCTTCTGGCTACCACGATGTCGTCCGGGAGAATGCGCGCGGTCGCCACGGTGCCGACGGTTATCGCCGCGAGAGCTTTGATGTTGACGCCGCGTCGCGCGAGCGCCTGCGCGACTCTGCCAAGATCACCCGGGTGATTCGAAAGCTGGATAGAGCAGTCTCTCATCATGCCTCCTCGGCGCGCTTAGCGGCCGGTGGTAAAGATCGCTGCGAGCTCCTGCGGTGGTACGACCTCGAGCTGGTCGTAAGTACAATCTCGCGGACGCTTGTCGGTGCGCCAGCGACGAAACTGGGCGGTGTGCCGGAACCGGTCACCCTGCATGTGGTCGTACGCAACTTCGACGACGAGCTCCGGACGCAGCGGCTCCCACGACAAATCCTTTCCCGCGCTCCAGCGACTTTGCCCGCCGGGCCGTCGTTGCGGCTCGTCGGGTTCCTCGGGCTGATCTTCTGCCCACGATTGCCAGGGATGGTTGTCGAGAGCGTTCTTGCGGTAGGGAGCGAGAAAGCTCACCAGCTCCGCTCGCTTTGCGTTGGTGAAGCTGGCGCAGACGCCGACGTGCTGGAGATTACCGCCGTCGTCGTACAGTCCGAGCAGCAGGGAACCGACGAGAGTCTTCGCGCCGGTCTTGTGCCAGCGGAAGCCGGCGACGACGCAGTCGCATTCGCGCTCGTGTTTGACCTTGAGCATCACGCGCTTGTTCGGCTCGTACGTTCCGGCTTCGGGTTTGGCGATGACACCATCGAGTCCCGCTCCTTCGAAGCGGCGAAACCAGTCCGCGGCGGTTGCCCTGTCGCGTGTGGCAGGGGTGATGTGCAACGGAGATTTCGCACCAGAGAGCGCGATCTCGAGTCTCTCGCGACGCTCGGCGAATGGCTTGCCGCAGAGGTCTTGATTCTTTTCACAGAGCAGATCGAAGAATACGACGGACGCCGGAGTCTCTACCGCCAACTTGTTCACGCGCGATGCGGCGGGATGGAGTCGCTGCTGGAGCGTGTCGAACTCGAGGCCGTCGCCGGTGGCGATGACAATCTCGCCGTCGAGCACGCAGCGCTTGGGGAGCTGCGCCTTGATTGGATCGATCAGCTCCGGGAAATAGCGATTGAGCGGCTTCTCGTCGCGGCTCTGTATGAAAACCTCGTCGCCGTCTCGGAAGATGAGAGTGCGAAACCCGTCCCACTTTGGCTCGAAGATCCAGCCTTCACCCGGTGGCAGCTCGCCGACGCGTTTCGCGAGCATCGGGAGCACCGGTGGATTCACGGCGAGATTCATGCTGCGCTCGGCGGCGCCTTGAGATCCGCGACTGTGACTGCATCCAGGCGTACGAGCACCGCAGGGAAGCCATCGTAATGCGGCTCCGACTCCACGGCTCCTGGTAAGGAGAGAGCAATGCGACGAACCTGAGCTCGGGTTGCTAGCGTACTAAGCGCAGAAGTTGTTGCGAGTCACGGATATGAGTCCTCTTTGCCGCGCGATCGGCGGGAGCCTCTGCGCGATTATGAGCAATATGCCGGACGTCGGGGCCGACGCAACAGAGACTGGTGGAAACCTGGCGAAAGGATTCCCTTTTATCGCTATCTCGACTCACGGCTCTTAAGAAGGAGGGGCTGATCCTTTCCGCGTGTAAACTCGTGATGTGCGTGCTCGCAGTATGCGGGTGCGTCGCGAGGGTTCAACCGACGACGGTAATCCTCGTGCGCCACGCCGAACGAGAGGCGCTGTCAACGCCTGACCCGGGCCTGACGGCCGAGGGTCGGATGCGCGCGAAGGATCTCCTCGCCGCCGCGCGCGATGCGGGGATTCAAGCGATCATCATCACTCAGTTCGTTCGGACCAGATCAACCGTCGAGCCGTTGGCCGCTGCCCTCGGGATCACACCGGAAGTCGTGCCGGACACAGGCAACCATCACGCGATCGATGTAGCGCGGCTCATTCTTACGAAGCACGCGGGTCAGACGGTGCTCGTGGTGGGTCACGGGCACACGGTGCCCGCGATCATACGCGCGCTCGGCGCGCCCTTCGCTGAGCCGCGACTGTGCGAGAATCAGTACGACGTGATGTTTGTCGTCACTGTCACGCCCGACAAACCCGCGCGCGTTGTTCGGGCGCGATACGGGGCCCATTCGTTGCCGGATTCAGTGTGTGGAGACCGAAGCTGAACATGAGGTTTGAACTGCAACTGAACTGA
>DATARP010000237.1:0-4459 GCA_036264075.1 Gemmatimonadaceae bacterium | reverse complement strand
TGTTTTCTCGAGAGACGGTTTCCGCCAGTAACCTGCCTAGCACTTCGTCGCGAGAGAACCCGAACATTTCCTCGGCGCCGCGACTCCAGAACAGGATCCTTCCCTCCACCGACACAGCAATGAGTGCGTCAGCGAAGTCATTAAGCAGAGAATCCGAGTCCATGCGCGGCGTGCGTGAAGCCATGCCGGCCTCGCCGTGTCGAGGAGGTAACGCTCCACAATCTTGTAACGGCGCCGTTACCCGGCAAGACGGGGTTCTCCCCTAGGCTTTCTGCGGATTCGACCGCTAATAGGCGAGAAGCCGTTTTCTTATCACTTAACCCGGTCTTATCGAGAACAAGGAGCGGGCGGTGTAAGATTTCTATCAACAGCAGACGTCAGATCGATCTTGGTTGTGGAATTGCGGCGAGAACGCGGACGAGCGACGACTATTTCTTAGTCGTCAGCCTGCTGCGATAGGGTCTCTCAGCCGCGCCGATGTAGATCTGCCTCGGCCGCGCGATCTTCTGCTCCTTGTCGAGCAGCATCTCCTCCCACTGTGCGAGCCAACCCGGCATGCGGCCGATCGCGAACAGCACGGTAAAGAAGTCGGTCGGGAAAGCCATCGACCGGTAGATCAGTCCCGTGTAGAAATCGACGTTCGGGTAGAGTTTGCGCGAAACGAAGTAGTCGTCGGACAGCGCAATCCGCTCCAGCTCGAGAGCGATCTCCAGATCCTTGTCGACGCCAACGATCCTGAAAACGTCATCGGCGAGCTTCTTTACGATCTTGGCGCGCGGGTCATAGCTCTTGTAAACGCGGTGGCCGAAGCCCATCAGACGTCCGCCCTGCCCGCTCTTCACGCTCTCGATGAATTTCGGGACGTTCTTCACGCTTCCGATCTCGCTGATCATCCGCAGCACCTGCTCGTTGGCACCGCCGTGGAGTGGACCAAAGAGCGCGGCGACGCCCGCCGAGACCGCTGAGAACGGGTCGACGTGCGACGAGCCAACCGCCCGCACCGCGTTGGTGGAGCAGTTCTGCTCGTGATCTGCGTGGAGGATGAAGAGTATCTCGAGTGCGCGCGCGAACACCGGATTCGCCTCGTACTTCGACTCGCTCATGCGCGCGACCATCGAGAGGAAGTTCTCGACGTACGACAGGCGATTGTCGGGGTACACGAACGGCAAACCCTTCACGTGTCGGTACGAGAACGCGGCGATCGTTGGTGTTTTCGCCAGCAGCCGGATGATCGAAATGTTCCGCTCGGTCTCGTCGAAGATATTTCGCGCCGACGGATAAAACGCTGCCAGCCCGGCGACCGAGCTGTTGAGCATCGCCATCGGATGCGCGTCGTAGCGGAAGCCCTCGAGAAATTTCCGCATGTTTTCGTGCACGTAGGTGTGGAACGTGATATCGTGCACGAACTGGTCGTACTCCTGCTGTGTCGGCAGCTCGCCGTGCCTCAGCAGCCAGGCGACCTCGAGAAATGTCGCGTTTTCTGCCAGCTGCTCGATCGGATATCCGCGGTAGCGAAGGATCCCCTTGTCGCCGTCGATGTATGTGATCGCGCTGCGACAGGAGGCCGTATTCAGAAAGGCGGGGTCGTAGCTCATGAGACCGGTGTCATCAGGCTTGTCGGTCACGACTTTCTTGAGCTCGGTGGCGCGGATGGCGCCTTCCGCTATCGGAATCGTGTACGTCCTGGTGGTGCGGTTATCCTTTATCTCGAGGGCGTTTCCGGGCTGGCCGGAAGCGGCGGCAGGCGGGGGCGATTTGGCGGTTTCCTTCTTGGGGGCGGCGGGTGCTGCGGTCGTACCGGTCTTCGGCATCCTGTTCTCCAGTTGATGCATCAAATTTAGCGTAACGGAGTGCCTTATGGCATTTAGCAGGAGGATTGCAGGCGTCGTTGCACAGCGGGGGGGCATAATCGAGATGCCGCCGCGCTCGCACTATATCCGCGGAATAGTGCACAACACCACGATTGCGGCCGGGCTGGTCGGTGGCGGATTGGCCATCGGCATGACAGGCTACCATTGGCTTGGCCAAATGAGCTGGCTGGAGGCGTTCTACTACTCGTCGATGATCCTGGCGGGCGAAGGACCGCCCGCGGATCCCGCAAATCTCACAGGCTTGGCTCTCGCCCATCTACACCTGTTCGCCGGATTCTACGCGCTTTTCAGCGGCGTGACCTTCATCACCATGGTTGGAGTTCTCTTCGCGCCTGCGCTGCACCGCTTCCTCCACCGATTCCACCTGGAGATCTCAGCGCCGAGCGACGAAACTCAGAGCTCATGACGCGCCGGAGCGGCTTCGTCTGGCGTGCTCAGAGCTTCTTGACCCGCGTCACTTTCCAGGTGCCGCTGGTCGCCTTCGTCCCTGAACTGGCGGGCACGGTCGTGTAGATACCTTCGATCGTGCTCCGGTCACGGAATGCGCCCTGGAATGTCGTGACCACCTGGCAGGCGCACACCGGGTCCAGGTAAGGATCGAGCGTTCCAACCACGTTGCTTCCTTCCTTGCGCACGAAGTGAATGGTCAGTACCTCTCGCGTGTTGGGTATCGAAGGGTCGACCGGCGCGTGATTGGCTGCAAAGGAGGAATCGGCGCGCGGAAGCATCACGACGTTTCCAGATGCGGCGGACTCGGCAGCGCGAAGGGTGAAGGCGATCGTTCCGGCTCGCCCCGTTTCGGTGCTGCTGTAATTCCCCCGCCACTCACCGACGAGTGGGTTGAGATCGAAGTCGTTGGCGGTCAGCTCGATCGCCGGCTGCTGCTTGGGCGCGCACCCCGCCATCGCGAGAGCGGCTCCCGCAACGGCGACAACAATGGTCAGGCGCTTCATCATTGCTCCTGGTTAGTTGGTTTCGACCACGCCGAGCGGTTTCTGGAAGCCCTTCCTGTCCATCACACCCCAATCCTTTCGTCCGAGCAGGAATTTCCAGAGGCCGCGTAGTCGCCAATAGACTGTCAACTGTCTGTAGCCGAGGTTCTCCATCATTGCCCACCAGAACAGCAATCCGCGGTCGCGAAACGTGTTGTAGCGATGGAAGCTGATGTCCTCGAGAATCAGAGTGAAGGCCGTGAGAGCCGTCCCCAGCCCGTACGCGGTGAGCCAGAAGAGAACGGCAAACCTCCAATCAATGATGCCGAAGATCAGCCCAAAGGCGAGTGAGATGAGACCGACGGCTTCAATGACAGGCGCCAACAGCTCGACGAACGCGTAGTAGGGGAAGACGAAAAGCCCAGTGACCCCATAACGCGGATTCGCGAACATTCGCCGGTGGCGCCACAGGACGTCGGCAAGTCCGCGATGCCAGCGATCGCGTTGGCGGCCGAGGACTCTGAGTGTTTCCGGAACTTCGGTCCACGCGACTGGATCTGGCACGAATGCGATCGTCCCCGGGCCACCCTGCTCGTAGGAAAGTCTCTTGAGCCGTAGCACGAGCTCCATATCCTCGCCGACGGTATCGTGGAGATAGCCACCAGCGCTCACCACCGACTCGCGCCTGAACAGCCCAAACGCTCCAGAAATGATGATGTTGCCGCCAAGCCGGTTCCATCCGAGCCGGCCAAAAAGAAATGCGCGGAGATACTCCACGACCTGGATGCCCGCCAGCGCGTGCGTCGTGACTCGTGTTCTGACAATTCGGCCGAGTTTTACTTCCGATCCATTTACGACGCGAATCGTGCCTCCGGTCGCAACCACATCCGTCGCATAGAGAAAGGGGCGCACCATCCGTTGCAATCCGTCGCCCTCGATGAGTGTGTCGGCATCCATTGCACAGACAAGCTCGCCGCGCGCGAAGCTGAGTCCGACGTTCAGCGCGTCGGCTTTGCCGCCGTTCTCCTTGTCGACGACGACCAGCGACGGATACGTTGCCGATCGGTACAGGTTGCGTACCGGTTTTGTGTTGATGCGTCTCTCGTAGATCGTCTTCACCGGCACCAGGTCAAAACGCTCGATCAGGACCTTCACGGTATCGTCCTTCGAGCCATCGCTGATCACAATCACTTCGAGCTGCGGGTACTGGAGGGCGAGCAACGCGCGAAGACTCCCTTCGATCGTCGACTCTTCGTTGAACGCCGGGGCCAGAATCGAGATCGTCGGTGAAAGTGTCGAGCTGAGAAGGAGATGACGGCTCTCGTCGGCGATGAGCTGCATGTGGCGCCGCATCTCGACAAGCGAGCTGACAAGCAGCACCAGATACCAGCTGTTCACGCCGAGAAAATAGATCAACACCAGGACCTGGCCCTTGGCCATCAGCTGGTTTGCCAGGGGCAGCACGGTGTCGGTCATCCTGTCGCTGCCGCGGGGAGATCGAGAACCTGCTGCGACATGTCAGCGGCGAACGCGTCGTCTCCTTTGAGCGCGCGGCGCAGGAACAGCGCTCCTGGTGCGCCGAGCGCCCGGAGAGCTAGACCGGCATCTCGCCGGACGCGCCAGGTCCTATCCTGAAGCGCCTCCGCCAGCTGCGAT
>DATARP010000226.1:0-5851 GCA_036264075.1 Gemmatimonadaceae bacterium | reverse complement strand
CACCTGGCGCAGCTGGGCCACCTGCGACTCGGCACCGTGTGACACTTCTTCGACTGCGTCCGCGACCTCTCCCGCCGACGCAGAGATCTGCTTGGACGCGGAAGCGAGGTCGCTAGCTGATTGGGCGACTTCTTCCGCGGTGGTGGCCGCGCCGGAGGCGATTCGCGACAACGCGATCGTCGCGTGGTTCATGGCGTCCGCCAGTGTCCGGAACTCGCCGGGCATGTCGCCTTCGGTGCGCTGCTGAAGATCGCCGAGGCCCAGTTGAACTGCGTGCCTGACAAGCAGCCGCAGCGGACGACCGACAGCGCGGCCTGTGCGCATCACGATCATGATCGCAATGAGCGTCGCGACCACGATCACCGAGACCAACAGCCTCGACCTCGCGACTGACTGGCTGCGAAGACTGTCCGACATCGCCGACAGCTGCTGCGCCCGCGCGTGCTCTAGTCCGGTCAGCTGTTCCAGTAGCGACGGCACCAGCCTTCGCGCTCGTTGGGCTTCTACGTGGGCTTCGTCGAGGCGTCCGAGATCGGTCAGGCGGTGCGAGAGGGCGAAAGCGGACTCCACTCTCGCCAATGTGGTATCGATCGCCACGGTCCTGACAATTTGTTCGGCGAGCGCGTCGGGACTGGCGGTAAAGCTCCGCTGCAGCCTGTGAGCTTCCCAGCCGAGCCGCCGGAAATCGGCGTCCGACTTGGAGTCCTGATCGCTGAGATACGTGTTTGCGGCTTGAATCTCCTGGGTGACGACGTTGGAGAAATCGGATGCCTGTCGCGCGTCCTGCTGCGCCCCGGCCAGCGTTCTCGTCACTTCATCGGCCATGCGGGTCATCGAGAACCAGCCGACGGCACCGGCGCTGATCAGCAGAAGGATGAGAAAGGAGAAGCCAACTGTCAGAACCTGACGGATCGTCTGAAAACGGTAGAAGGGTTTCATCGTGCGTCCGCCAGCGTCAGAAGCCCTTTCTGGACCCGCATTACTCGGAAGCGCATTCCCACAGGATCGCCGGTGTCCTCGAAGAATGCGGGACCGGTGAGGCCCTGGTAGGCGGTTTCGCGAGTCAGTGAGCGGAGATAGTTGCGGATCGCCTTGCGGTTAGCGCCTTTTTCACTGAGCGCCTGGGCCACCAGCTTGGTCGCGTCGTACGCGAGAGCAGCGTGCGCGTCGGGCGTCGTGCCGAATTTCTTCTCGAACGCGGCGACGAAGGCGCGGGCTGCCGGAGACGGATCTTCAGGAGTAAACGACATCCCGATGTAGGTGCCCTCGGATGCCACTGAGTCTGAAACGATGCCTTGCCAACCGTCCCCTCCCACGAACACGGGATTGAATCCCTGTCGTTTTGCTTCCTGGAGGATCTTGAGGCCCGATGCGACCCGTCCCGCTATGAACACGACCTTTGGTCGCTTCGTCTTGAGAAAGGCTACGTACGGCTCCGCCGAGGGAAGGTCGGCGTTGATTGGATCGAGGCTGACCAGGTCCCCATGAAAGGAGCGCCGAAACGAGTCGGCCAGTCCGCGACCATACGTGTTGTTCTCGTAGAGAACGGCCGCGGTTGCCGGCGTGTTCCGGGTGGCGAACTTGTTGGTGAAGGTGGCGAGAGCGATGCCGTTCAAGGAGTCGCTGGAGATGATGCGGAATACCCAGCTCGAGATGCCCGTAAGGTCCGGGGAGGTCGCACTGGTGGCGACCGCGGCGAGCTGCCCGTCGTAGACCCGCGCCGCCGAGAGCATGCCCGAGGAGTTGACGTGCCCGATGACCGCCAGGATCTTGCGGTTTCTCACGAATTCCTCGGCTACCTTGGCGGCGACCGTACCATCTCCCTCGTCGTCGCGCGTAACCACCTGAAAGGCGTGGCCGTTTATGCCTCCGGCCTTATTGATCTCTTCGGCCGCCAGCTGCACACCCTGGAGGTTCTGTAGTCCATAACCCTGTTTCCAGGGCCCGGCTGCACCGACGACGTATGGTTCCTTGAGTCCCCCGCAGGCGGCGAGCGCCAGCAGTGCGAGCGACGAAACGGCCTTGGACAACAACTCCCCCTTCCCCCGTATTCGGGGACTTCGTGTCAATCGAAGGACGAGGTCCAAGCTCGGGCCGTCACGGCGGATGGCACCCAATCTGCCCCTATAACCGCCAATCGAGGGGACATTGACGATGAAAGTGTTGGTTACTGGGGGCACCGGCGTAGTCGGACAGGCCGCCGTCACCGAAATTCTTGCCGGCGGACACATCGTCCGCTTGCTCGCTCGAAACGCAGCCGAAGACGCCAGACAGTGGCCCGCTGGGGTCGAGCCCTGGCCAGCCAACATCGGTGATCAGAGTGAGCTGCGCGGCTGCGCCGAGGGCTGCGACCTGGTCATCCACGCCGCGGGGATCATGGAGGAAACCGGCCAGCTTACGTACGAGAGCATCAACGTCGACGGGACGCGCAACGTCCTGCGCGAGGCAGAGCGGTGCAAGGTCGGCCGGTTCATCTACCTCTCCTCGCTCGGCGCGGAGACGGGAGACTCTCCATATCATCGCTCGAAACGTCGCGCCGAGGATCTCGTGCGCAATTTTGCGGGCGGGTGGATCATCCTCCGTCCGGGCAACGTTTACGGACCCGGGGATGATGTCGTGTCCCTTTTGCTGACCGTGGTGCGCACGTTTCCCGTGGTGCCGATCATCGGAACAGGCGAAGACAAGTTCCAGCCGATTTGGGTCGAAGACCTCGCCGCCGTGTTGTCCGAGTGCGTTCGTCGGGTCGATCTGCACGGGCGCGTACTTGAGTTGGCTGGCGAAGAGAAGACCTGCCTCAACGATTTGCTGGATCGAATGAGCGAGATCACCGGCCGATCGCCCGCGCGGATTCCGATCCCGCCATTCCTCGCTTCTGCCGGGTCGACCATAGCCGGACTCCTTGGCGCCAGACTGCCGATCAACGAGAGCCAGCTGATGATGCTGAGCGAAGGCAATGTCATCGAGACGCCGGGCGGCAACGGACTCACCAGCGTGTTTCACATCGCACCAACTCCGCTGGACCGCGGGCTGAGGAAGCTCGCCGACGGATTGCCAGAACAGACGCCCGACAAAGGCGTCGGAATGTTGAAGCGGAAGCGCTTCTGGATCGACATCGCCGGAAGCAGCCTCGCGCCCGAAGAATTATTTGCCCGATTCCGCCTCAGGTTCGGTGAGCTCACGCCGTTCCTGAATCTGCACGCCGAGCCCGAAACGCCGGCGATACTCGGAAAAGGGAATACGCTGACGATGGCACTGCCCGGGCGGGGGAACGTTCAGGTTCGCGTAGAACAATTGATGCCCGATTCCGCAACTGTCGTCACACTCACGGGCCATCCGCTCGCTGGGGCCATTCGATTTCTCGCGGAGCAGCGCGGCGACCTGATTCGATTCGAGGTCCAGGTCTACGACCGGCCGGCGAGTCTGGCAGACTGGCTCGTGATGCGCACCGTCGGCGACGGGCTTCAGGCGCGAACCTGGGAGAGCGTGGTCGAGGCGATGGTGGAGGAGAGCGGAGGAGCAGCCGTTAAGCTCATTCAGCAGGACGAGACGTTCCTCGATGAGCGGAAAGCCGAGCGAGTGGAAGAGTGGATAAAGGACCTGGTCGTTGAGCGGAAGCGCGCCGGACACGCGGACGCGAACCCGCCATCGAGTCGCAGGAAGTCGCATCCGAGCGATCAGGTCGATACCGAGGCGACTCTTTAGCAAAGCCGCTGGATCATGGAGGCTGTCACAATGAACAAGCAACTTCTTTTCGCAATCTCGGTACTCGCGGCCGCGGCGTGCGGTTCCGGACCGCGCCCCACGGTGACGATACCCGAACCCTGCGCCTCACTCGCCGACACAGTCTCGAAGTACGTTTCGTTGGACGCCCTTCCTCTCGCCCACATCGTCGGAAACCCGCGGCTTCCGCGAACGCCCGCGGTATTCGGGCCTGGTGACAGCGTTTACGTCGAGTTTCTCGTCCGGCCCGATGGAATGGCAGATACCAGCACAGTCCTCGTCAGCGGAGCGAGCGACGCCGCGTTCGTGCGCAGCGCTCTCGCCTTCGCAGAGGAAAGCCGATTTGTGCCTGCGCAGTCACAGGGCTGCGCCATGATGAGCAAGTACAATTTCGTGGTAAAGTCCCGCACTGCAACGCGATAGACCGATTCGGAACGCGGCGAAGCTGATCTCCCAGGCGGCAAACCCGCCGTCGGGCAAAACGCCCGGCCAGATGAAGCGTCATTTAGGTAGATCGCGGGCCCTTTTGGGCGGTCGCGTCACTCTCATTGAATCGCTAACCCCATGCATCTGCGGCCCTTAGTTGTAGCTGCGGCATTTCTCGTTGCCGGTAACCGTCTTCAGGCCCAGGAAGTTCTGGTCGAAGTCGTCGAGCTCTCCAACGGCAAACCGATCGTTGGGGCGAACGTCTCGCTCGTCGACGACCACGGCATGAGTCTTTTTGGCAACTTCAGCGACCAGGGTGGCCACTCTTCGCTGCGTGCTCCAAGCGCCGGACGCTATGTGGTGCGCGCGGACAAGGTCGGCTATGAATCGTGGTCGTCCGTCATACTGTATGTAACCAGCCAGCCAATTCACGTCCGGGTGGGAATGTCACCGCTGAGGAATCCATCAGCCGTGGTGGCGCGCAGCGAAACCGCGTGCCAGCTCCTTACGCCTCCCGGCACACCGGCGGGCGATCTGTGGGTTGAAATCCGAAAGGCGCTCACTGCGAGCGCAATGACGGATGCGCAGGGTCTTGTTCCGCTCGACGTGGATCTCTACGAGCGGTCTCTCGACCGCAATCTCGGCGTCGTCTCGGAGAGAAAGGAGCAGCGCTCGCGCATTGCGAGAAGGCCGGCGACCGGAATCTCCTGGGATCAGATCGATTCGGCGCGCCGCGGCGCCGTCGCCGGCGGAGAGGTATATCGTGCGCCCGAGGCGGCGATGTTGGTTTCGGAGCAATTCGTCCGGACTCACTGCTACGCAGCGATCCGCGGGTATGGTCCCGAGGTGGGACTCACCGGACTCGAGTTCAAGCCCGCCAAGGTCGGAGCACAGCCCGAAGTGACCGGCGTTCTCTGGCTCGATCCGAGAACCAATGCGCTTCGCTCCCTCAATTTTGATTACGTCAATCTTCCCATCCCACTGCGAGTGGCGAGAACGACGGGACGCGTCGAGTACCAACAGCTTCCCGGTGGGCAATGGATCGTCCCGCGGTGGTACATCAGGATGCCGCGCGTCGCGCAGATGACAGCATCGGACAGTCTGCTGGGATATCAGGAAGTCGGAGGCACGTCGCGGCCCACCGGAACCCCCGCCCCACCATCGGATGCGAATGTGATCGCTCCAGCGAGCGATGACGCAGCACCGGCTGGCCAATCTTTCGTCAGCGGTGTCGTTTACGACAGCACCACGGGAAAGCCGTTGCAGGGTGTGCAGGTATCGACTGGTGGCGGTCGGTTCAAGACGACCACCACCACTGGAGGACATTACGAGCTGGCGGCGGACGGACCGCTCTCCGACACGATCGTCTTCGAGCATCCCCGGCTCCGCCTCTACCGTGTTGCATCGAGGATGCAGACGATAACATTGCCGAGCGGAGCGCGTGGTCAGACGAACGTGCTCGTGCCTTCGTATGCGACGCTGCGCCGGGAACTCTGCGGACAGAACGAGACCGCCACGGAGTCACAGGGCATGGCGGCTGGCTACGTGATAGACGAGGCCGGCAGGCCAGTTCCCAACGCGCACGTCTGGGCGACGTGGCAGATTCTGTGGGTGGAGCAGAAGGGACGGCTGGTGTCGACGAATCAACAGCGCACGGTCGAGACGGACACCGGCAGCGATGGGTCCTACCTGATGTGTGGATTCA
>DATARP010000198.1:0-8972 GCA_036264075.1 Gemmatimonadaceae bacterium | reverse complement strand
GGAGTCGATAATCTTGCTGCGTTCGTGAAGCGGGGCGGTGTGCTGGTGGCGGTCGAAAACACGGCCAGCCTGGCTGTGACATTTGGGTTGACCAGCGGCGTATCCACAAACCAGCCCCCACGACTTCATGTCGTAGGAAGCCTTTTGCGCACGAAAGTGGTGGACGACGCGAGTCCGATCACGTACGGCATTCGCGACAGCCTCGCCGTGTACAGCGACGATGGCTCGAGCTTCAGCATTACGAATGTGCTCGGCACACGCGGTGGCCGCTTTGCCGATTCCGCGACGGCGCGCCCCACTGGAAGAGGTACGAGCGAGGATATCGACGTTCCTCAGGGAAGGCTCGCGCTCGATCCGCGCAACGATGTGCCGCAGCGGAAGCCCGTGCAGCCGTGGCAGGCGGCGCCGGTGACCGACGAGCAGCTTCGAAATCCTCTGAACATCATTCCGCCCGCGCAAAGGCCACGCGTGGTTCTTCGCTTCAGTGACCAGCGCGATCTGCTGGCGTCCGGGCTCCTCGATGGCACTGACGTCGCGCAGCGGCCAGTGGTGGTCGATGCGCCGCTCGGGAAGGGACACGTCGTCCTATTCGCCAACAACCCGGTGTATCGCGGAGAGACGATCGGCACCTATTTCCTCGTCTTCAACACTTTGCTCAACTTCGATCACCTCGACGCGGGGAGAAAACTGGATACGCGCTGAGATGCACCTCTGGCGAATAAACAAACGAGGGCCAGAGCGCCGCAAAACTCGGATTTCTGGCACCGGCCGTGCACTGCAGAGGTTGTGAGCACAGACCTTGGCGCATAAACGGCGACGGAGGACCTGGCGGTGAGTTACCGGACGTTTCTCGATTCGAGCGGAAGACGGTGGGAAGTGTGGCTGATTACGCCCGCCGCCGCTGAGAGACGGAGGGTTGACCGGCGGCGGGCGTCCGCCGGCGGAAGTGCGGCGTACCAGGGCGATCTCGACCGCCGCCGAACGCCCGAGCGCCGCAGAGGGCCATTCCATCGCACAGCAGCTGTCGCCAGCGAATACAGCAAGGGCTGGCTGTGCTTCGAGGCCGAGGGTGAGAAGCGGAGGCTCGCGCCGGTCCCTCCGGATTGGGAAGAAGCAGGGCCCGACCGCCTGGCGACTTGGCTGCAAGCCGCGAAACGCGTTGTGAAATGCGGGCCCTGATATAAATTCTCCACTCCTGCCGTTTCAGCTCCCAATCACCGGGATGCGAAAATTCGAGCCATGCCCCAGGTTTTACGCGAACGAGACGCCATGATTTGCCGGTCCTGCCAGAACGAGGAGCGTGCATCCGAAGGCTATCCCTGCGCGAACTGCGGGACATTCATCTGCATCATCTGCACTTTTCGCGGCGTCGTCACTTGCCGGAAGTGCCAGGAAGAAAGCATCGATCCTCTGGTTCAACGAAGCGCCTGAGCTGGGCGGGGCCACCGCTGGCATCATCACCAACCAATTCGCAATGAACAGAACCTCCAGGCGCTGCTTCGTCGCGCTCGGCCTTTACCTACCGATCATCGCCGGAGCGCAGGAAAAGCAGCGTTTTGCGAGCCTCGACGAAGCAGTCCAGGCAGGAGCGCTTCTCCGCGGCCGTCAGGGTCCCCGCGACGTGAACTGGATCGAAGGGGGAAGGCGCTATTCCTACACAGACCGGGACCCGCAGACCAACGCTCCGATAATTCGCGCCTACGATCCCGCTTCGGGCAACGCCACAACGCTCTTCACCACGAGCGGCCTGACGTTTCCCGGAACGAGTGAGCCGTTCAACTACGATTCCTTTCAGTGGGCACAGGACTCGAAGCATCTCGTCTTCCAGACCAATTTCCAACCGATCTTTCGCAATTCGGGGATCTCTGATTTCTACATCTATTCGCTGAAGGATCGAAGCCTGCAGCTCGCAACCAAGGGTGCGAGAACAGCGGAATTGTCGCCGAACGGGGCGACGCTCGGCTTCGAGCGCGATGGTGACATGTACGTCACCGATTTATCTACACACGTTGAAAAGCGTCTCACCCGCGATGCATCGGAGCATGTATTCAACGGGCATTTCGACTGGGTGTACGAAGAAGAATTCGGCCTCGCGCAAGCGTGGAAGTGGTCGCCGGACAGCCGGTATATCTCGTATTGGCAGCTGAACGATTCCGCGGAACCGGAGATCCAGCTATCCGACTATTCGGGAATCCATCAGAACTGGGAAAAGCTCCGCATTCCGCAGGTCGGCGATTCCAACGCGACGGTCCGCATTGGAGTCGTGAACGTTGCGACGGGCGCCAACACGTGGCTCGACACCGGAGAGAGCGGAGACTTTTACATTCCGCGCATTTACTGGACGAGCCGTGCCGACACGATCGCGGTGATCACGCTCAATCGCCAGCAGAACGTGATGAAGCTGTTCTTCTTCGACGTGACGACCGGCGGGCGACGTCAGGTAATGACCGAATCCTCGAAGACGTGGATCGACGTCTTCGATTTCTACGGCGACGTCGACGACATGATGTCGTTTCCGGGAGGATCAACGGAATTTTTCTGGCTCTCGGATCGAGATGGCTATCAGCATCTCTACCGGTACGACTATTCCGGCAAGTTGATCAACCAGGTGACGCACGGGACCTGGAACGCGACTCGGATCGAAGGAAGCGATGCAGCTCAGAGAAGGATCTACTACACATCGACGGAAGTCTCTCCACTCCAGCGGCAGCTCTATTCAATCGGGTTCGATGGGTCTGACAAGCGGCGTATCACCACCGCGGAAGGGAATCATCGGATCGATATGTCTCCGGCGGCCACATACTTTCTAGACCGCTACTCGTCCGTGCATCAACCGTTGCAGGTCGAGCTGTGGTCGACGCCAGGCCAGAAGCTACGCACGCTGGAGGCGAACACAGAGGTGACGAGCTGGCTGGCGACGCATGCATATTCGCCGGCCGAGCCGTTCTCATTCACGACATCCGACGGCGTGCACATCGACGCCAACATGGTGAAACCGATTCCGTTCGATCCCAACAAGCGTTATCCGGTGATCTTCGAAGTCTATGGTGGTCCGGGATCGCAGCAGGTGTACGACGAGTTTGACACGAGCGCCTGGACGCAGTGGCTGGCGCAGGAGGGCTACATCATCGTTGGCGTCAACAATCGTGGCAGCAATAACTACGGCAGCGCTTTCATGAAAGTCGTTTACAGGCAGCTGGGAAAATACGAAGCGCTCGATTTCGCGGAGACCGCGCGATATCTCGCGAAACAGAGCTATGTGGACTCCCGGCGGGTGGCGATCACGGGCACGAGCTATGGCGGGTTCAGCACGGTGTACACGATGGAGATGTATCCGGAGCTGTTCCCGGTCGGCGTCGCAAATTCCGCGGCGACCGACTGGCGGCTTTACGACACGATCTACACCGAGCACTACATGGGACTGCTGAGCGACAACCTCAAGGGCTACCTGGAGAGCGCGCCGGTCGAGCACGCGGCACAGATGCGGGGGAAGCTGCTCATCATCCATTCGATGATGGACGACAACGTTCACCCGCAGAACACAATGCAGTTCCTCACAGCGTTGACGAACGCGGGGCGGGACGCGGAAGTGAGGATCTATCCACCAGGACACCACGGCGCCGTTTACAACGCGCAGAGCGCGCGGTTGATCCGCCAGGTCACGGACGAGTTCCTTGCGCGATATCTCAAGGCAGGGACTCCTCCCACGCTCGCTCCGGCGCGCTAGTCCAGAAAAAAAACCGGCGCTGGAAAACCAGCGCCGGTTTAATTGCCAGGCGTCGGCGCTATCGGTGCGCGTCCTTCCGGGCATCCCGAACGTCCTGACGTCTGTCCCTGCGGTCGGTGCGGATATCCTTCCGGTCTGCCGCGAGCTCCTTTCTGTCGGACTTTACTTCCTGCTTGTCGCCAGCCTTGATGTCCTTTCTCAAGTCTCTGCGATCGCTGCGGACTTCCTTTCTGTCGGCGCGGATTCCGCGGGTGTCGCTGCGAACTTCCTTGCAGTCGGCGGTAGCGCCCGGGTGATTCCTGCACCATGCTGCGAGCTGTACTCTCGTCGGGTGGGCCGCAACCTTCTTTGCGGCCTGAGCCGACGCACTGCTACTGACTGCGAGAACCAGCGCGGCTCCGACCGCCGCGATCTTCGCTTTGGACATCAAAGTCTCCTTCCTCTCTCGAGGCTCGTTTTCGGGTGGGCGCTTTGCGCACCGTTCAGCCTGAGAGACGCTCCACCGGGCCCGATGTTAACAAGATTCGGGCACCAACGTCTTGCGGTTTCCATTCGGTTCGAAAAAGGTCACGTGCAATCAGTGCGAACCCTGCCCTGCAACGTGGTAATCGGCGCCCTCGGGCTTGCCGCCTTTAGGCCAGTCGTGGATTTTCGCAGGAAAATCCGGACGCGGCTGTGTGTTGATGTACGTTGCCACGTCGAACGCCTGCTGCTCCGTCAGCTTTTGCGCCCGATCGATCGGCATCAGCGGGTGAATGAATGAGGCGGCAGTGATGATGTTTGCCATGCCGGCGCCCACGTTGTAGGAACGCGGTCCCCACAGCGGCGGCGCGACAACGGTGCCCTCGCCCTTCGCTCCGTGGCACCGAACACACGTGGAGGTGAACACCGCTACTCCGCGTTTGACGTCGCCCTTCATGGGCTTGAGACGCGCGAGGCCCTGGCCATCCATCTGTGCGCCGACCGGAATACCAGTGGAGAGGAACGCCAGATAGGCGACGATGTCACGCATGTCCCGCCCGTCGGCAGCCAGCGCCTTTCCGTTCATGCTTCGCTTGAAGCAGTCGTTTACCCGATCCTCGATGAGATCGACCTTGCCGCTACGAGGTCGGTATTGCGGAAATCGGACATAGCTCCCGACCCAGGGCATCGCGTTCGGTCGGAGCCCCCCGTCGAGATGGCAGCTGGCGCAGCGGAGAGAATTGCCAACATTGCGTGGCAAGCTGTCTCTTGTCGCGAGAAGAATAGCTCGGCCGCGCATCGCCGAGACACGATAGGCGCTGTCGCGGAGCTCGGCGTCAGCGGGGACGCGAAACGGGACGCGCGCTCTCGTCGCAACGGGTGATGCCTGTGGATACGCGCGCGCGGCTGGAAGGACCAGCAGTGCGGCTGCAACGCCAACGGCGGTGATAGAAATCCGAGGAGACAGGGCTGCTCCTTAGTCGCGAGCGAGTTTGTGCCGCTTTCGCCACCCGGATTTATGGGGCCGTGGCGATCAGCGCAAGAGAACCCGATGCGCTGACCGTCCTTCGAGATCAGTCTGCCCTGCTGGGAGGCTCGGGACGGCTGTCGGGCTGCAGAGAAGACCGAGAGCTCGAATCGCCCTTGATCGAGGTGACGACATCCGCGACCATCCCGTCGATTCGGGAGTGAAACGCCTGCGTGGCACCCGCGATGAGTGCAGCGAGAACTCCGTCCAGAGCGCCACCGAGCTTGCTTCCGGTGTCCCTGGTCGCCTGGGATGTAACCTGCGCAGCTCTCACATCGGCTTTCGATGTGCTCAGCGCGACACCGGCTCCGAACGCGACGGCGACGGCTGCCCACGGATGATCCTTCACTCTCTGTGCTACGTCGACTTTCCGCTCGAGCTCGGCAATCGCGCCGGACATGCGCTCGCGAGTTTGTTCTATGTCTGCACGAACTTCCGTAGTAGTCTCAGGCATGCTTGTGTCTCCGTAGCGTTGCCAGGGTTTCTTCGGGCTTGATGTTCTTCGGGGAGAGCAGGGATGTCCCGCGCTTGAGAAGGAAAAACGCGACACCACCCAGAATGGCGGTGAGTACAAATGCCGCGATCCAGTAGTGCCCACGGAAAAGCGCGTCGCCCATCAGCAGCACGATTCCGAAGACCAGCATCTGGACGGTGAGGAGACCGAGCATCGCAGCAGCGACAGTAAATCCCGTCCCCTTGCCGATGTCGCGCGCGATCTGGGCGAACTCGATGCGGGCCAGATGGACTTCCTGCCGCGCCAGATGCGCTCCGTCTTCGGCCACATCGCGGAGCAGCTGGCCCACGCCGCGATTGGTCTCGATGGGGACCATCTTCATCAGCGGCGAAGCACTTTCCCTATCAGGTATCCTGCTCCGAGTGCCACGAGGAGCGACCTGGCGGGATGCTCTTTCACCTGCTTCTCGACGCCTTGCTTCAGCTTCTCCATGTCGGCGTCCCTCAACCACTCCGCGCTCGATTGCATTCCAGTGGCGAGGGTATCAGTGACAGCATCGATGCTGGAATCATTGGTAATAGCCAGCGCCGAACCATCGGCACTGCTCGGCGAAGGACGGCGCTGACGAAGCGCTTCAGCGCCAGCCTCGAGCCCGTCGGCGAGCATAGAGGGTATTGCAGCCGCTTTGCCTTTCACGGACGCCACGATATTCGAGCGTGAGCTTTCCTGAGTGTTTTCTTCCATTGATAGAGCCTCCCGACAGTTAGTGAGTCGCGTATTGGCGACGACAGACCTCTCTATGCAGAAGCCGCGCCGGTAGCTTCGATCCTATGGAGATCTGAGGAGCGATGTTTGAGGGCCCGCTGGCTCTGCTCGATTGTGACGGGCTGGAACCGTACACTCTGCCCGGGTGAGCGCTGGGCGAGAATCGGGAGATCGGCCTCTGAGACCACGGCAATCTTGGGATAGCCGCCAACCGTAGGCGCGTCGGCCATCAGCACAATAGGAGTTCCATCCGCCGGGATCTGGATTGCTCCCTGACAGCCCGGATCGGAGGGAAGATTTCTCTCCACATCGCTCACCACCTTTCCCTTGAGCTTGTAGCCGGTGCGATCAGACGCCGTCGAAACCGTAAACTGTGTTTCGGTGAGTGTGCGCCAGGCGATATCATCGAACAGATCGGCTTGTGGTCCGCGAGTGATGCGCACCGCTGCCGAGTCATAGCGCGGAAGCAGCTCGGGAGGGCAGGCGAACCCCTCCGAAGGCGTTGAATGCGGAGGAGGTCCGAGCACCAAAGTATCGTTGCGGACTATCAGCCTCCCGTTGTGGCCGCCGAAATGCCCGGGCAGGTAGGTCGATCGGCTGCCGAGCACTTCCTGAACGTCGATGCCGCCGCTGAACGCGACGTACAGGAAGCGGCCCGCGGTCAGCTGCTCGACATTCAACTCCTCGCCAGCTCGCACACGACAAGTGGTGAATGAAGGCATCGTCCTGCCTGCCAATGTTGCGCGCGCACGCGCTCCTCCAATCGCAATCACGCAATTTTCCTGAAACTGCAGCACTCCGCCGCCGAGCGCCCATTCGAGCGCGGGAGAGCCGAGCGGATTTCCGACGATGGCGTTCAGCGCCTGAAGGGCGAACACGTCCATTGCTCCACCACGAGGGACCCCCGACGCGCGCGCACGTTTCCTTCCCGTGTCCTGGACCGAGAGATACGGTGGGGCGCGTGTGATTGTTATCACCGCGCTGGGATGAATCGAACGGTGTCGCCCGCGCGTAGAAGCGCCGGCGGCTCGCGTTGCGGATCGAACATTACCGTCTCGGTGCGCCCGATGATGTGCCAGCCGCCCGGAGTATCAAGGGGATACACCGCGGTTTGAGCTCCGGCGATTGCGACGCTTCCTGCCGGAACGCGAGTCCTCGGCTGCGGGCGTCGCGGGAGGGCGAGCGATGGGTCGAGCTCGCTCAGGTAGCCGAATCCGGGTACGAATCCCAAGAGATCGACTGTGTATGTACGACCGCTGTGTCGCGCGATGACCTCGTTTGGCGAGAGTCCGCATGAAGCGGACACGTCCGCGAGATCGGGTCCGTCGTAGGTAACCGGAACTTCGTGCTCGCGAATTTCGCCGCGGCCGTTGATCGAATGACTCGCTCCCTCGCAGACGGCGATAAGCTTCGCCGCCATTTCCCCGTAAGACGTGCTGAGTGGGTCGTAGAAGACGGCAACACCGAGATAGCCGGGAACAACGTCCTGGACGTCCGGCAGTTTTTCCGCGGCGAGCGCCGCCGCGGTAGCGTGCACACGTTTGAGAAGCTCCGTGCTCCGCTCACTGCCGAGCACAATCGTGAGTGCGGAATCGCCGAGCGGCACCGCGCGCACGCTGGTCAAATTCAATGTGCGAAGGGGGCTATGGTGATCCCCGCGCTGTCGAGTGTCGTTCTCAAGTGGCGCAGCAGCGGAAGTGCGTCGGGGTTGTCACCATGAACGCAGAGCGACTGTGCAACGACTCTGAGCGCAGTGCCGTCGCCCGTGACGATGGTGTTTGATTCGACGAGTGTGATCGCCCGCTCCGCTGCGGCCTTCGGATCGTGGATGACCGCGCCCGGCTCACTCCGGGGGACGAGCGAGCCGTCACTCTTGTATGCGCGGTCCGCGAATGCTTCTGAGGCGAAGGTAAGATTGCTGCGCCTGGCCGCACCCACCATCTCGCTTCCAGCGAGGCCCAGCAGGACGAGCGACGGATCCACGTCGCTGATCGCCTGCGCGATCGCAGAGGCGGCAGAAGCATCTCTCGCCGCGCGATTGTACAGCGCGCCATGGGCCTTCACGTATGAGAGCCTGGCGTTCTCCGACGCGCATATCTCGCGAAAAGCGCGAAGCTGGTAGGCAACATGAAACCGGATCTCTTTTGGCGAGAGGCCCAGCTCTCTTCGGCCGAAGCCGGGAATATCCGGATACGATGGGTGTGCGCCGATCGTGACGCCACGCGATGCGGCCGCCCTTACGGTGGCACGCATTGTCGTGGCATCGCCCGCGTGAAAACCGCAGGCGATGTTGGCCGAGGACACGAGGTCGAGTAGTGCTTCGTCTTCCGCAAGGCGGGATTGTCCGAAGCCTTCGCCCAGGTCCGCATTTAGGTCGATGGTGGGGCGCAAGGAGTTATTTCTTGCGGCTTCTCTTCTTCCCGCCGGCGACCGGCTTGGCTTCGACGACCTCCCACTCCTGCTCGTCGTCCTCGAATCCACCGCGCGTGACCTTGGGCAGGAGTTTCTCGCGCACGACGACCGGAGTCAGCCAATAG
>DATARP010000190.1:0-2872 GCA_036264075.1 Gemmatimonadaceae bacterium | reverse complement strand
CTCATGTTCCGAAAGGTGTCAATCGGCTGGAAAGATTTCGTCTCTCCAGGCTTCTCCCCACCGAACGATCCGACGAAGACGGCGGTGGGCTGCTTCAGCCCGCCGAGTCCGTGGATGTGGGCGTAGAGATAGTTCGACGTGAAGTCGATCGCGCTCTCATAATGGGCTTTGCCCCTGAACGAGCCGCTGACATCGATTCCGATGACGAGCGTCGACCGCGCGACCCTCTGACTGCCATCCGCTGACGGAGCGCATGAAACCGCTGCGCTCAACATCAGTGCGGCGGACGCGCACGACATGATGACCTTGTGTGAGATTCTCATCATGCTACCCTCGGCCGTGGATCGTGCGGCGTGAGCTTCCTCGCAACCGACTCCAGCGATGGACGCGAATGCGCCAACGGCGTAGCGGCGAGGATTTCCTCGAGAGTCTTGAATGGCAGCGAGAACATCGGACGTGACTTGATCGTGACGACCGCGAAGTTGATCGCGGCCGCGAGGAGCTGAAGCACGGGGAGCGAAAGCAGCTCGAACATGCGCTTTGCTTCCTCGTGGAACCACGCGGTCTCCGCCTTGAGGGCATTGACCGGCTCGCGCCAGAGTCCTGGCTCGACCACTCTCTCGATGTGGCGCGCAGGCCCTTCCTGGGTAACAGCCTGCCGCGAAAGAATGGCAAGCAGCGCTGGAGTTCCGAAGCGACCGAACAGGAACCACGACATGCCGCGCACACCCAGCCAGCCGAAGGAGGCCAGCGCCAGTGTGGCACCGATACCGAGCTGCACCGAGCCGCCCGACTGCTGAGCGATCCACGGCGTTATAGCGTCGATCAGCTCGCGGTAGAGGAAGATCACCTCGAAGAACATCACCGCGCTCTCCACGACGAGCATCTGTACTATAGTAGCGGTCTTCTTTTGCTTGACCGCTTCGGTCACGACCTGCACGCAGGCGAAGCTTCCCGCCACGAGCATGAACAGGAACATCCAGAGCAGTGGCGCCATCACGCGTGGGTTCGGATCGAATCCGGTCAGGCTGCCGAACACTTCATTGAGTGTCGGCTGCAGCGTGAAGGTGAAGATCGTCGCTTCGATCGCGCACCAGATGGTGAGCACCAGGAATGCGATCCAGGGAACACCGGGCTGGAAGTAGCGCTCCGTCGTCCAATTGAGCAGCGTGAGCGGCGAGCGCAGTATGCCAAGAAGAATGTTCTTGACCATCAGGAAGGCGAAGCGCACCGAGCCGATGACCCAGCCGACGAGTGCGACCCCGACACGAAGCATCCCAGTCCAGAAAAGCCAAATGCAGCGGCCGGCATCCCACCATGCCATGAGCATGGACGTGATGAAAGCGCCGCGACCTGAGCGGAAGGGAAGGGTATAGATGGAGGCGACCGTGCACCACATGCCGGCCGCGATCAGAAGTGCGGGCATCAGCAGCGCGATGAATGCCAGCGTGCGAGCTCCGGAATTTCCACTCGCCCACGCCAGGGCTATCGCGGATTGCCATGCTGCGAGCCAGCGCATTGGCGCCAGTAGAGTAAGCACTGCACCCTGCCAATCGGCGGGGAATAATTGCGCAAACGATTCAAACATTGGGATCGCTCCTCTGTTGCGAGGTGTGTAGCGTTCGCGCCGTTTGGTGCGCATTGCATGCGCGGCTACATGCGACGAAAAACATGAAAAGCGTCGCTCGTTGGTGCTGTGGTTTTGACGAGCAGCCGTGGAGGCGGGATACGTTTTTTGGCTTTATTTGCGTCGGACGCCCGAAATGACGCGGTTAACGCGGCGTGGCCGGCTCGGGGCGACCCCGCAAGTAATTGGGCGGATGGGTAGCGACAGTTGCGCCCTCACGTCCTATATTAGCCCCTCCCTGTTTCGCCTCTTTTCTTCCCACCGACACAAAACGATGAACCGACTCGCCCGACCGGCGTTCTTACGTTCGGTCCTCCCCTCGGACCTCAAAGGAGCTCACAGGAGGATTGAGATGACGTTCCTGCGTACTGTTCTTTGCACATCCGCGCTCGCTCTGCTCGGACTGCCGGCCGCGGCCGGAGCCCAGGCATTCGGCCTCAACGAGATCGGCTCCTGCGCGCTGGCCCGAGGGTTCGCCGCAACCGCCGATCCCTGTGACGACGCGTCGAGCATCTTCTGGAATCCGGGCTCGCTGCCAAAGACCCCCGGATTCTCCTTCTATGGTGGTGCCGCGATCATCGCGATCAACGGCGACTTCACCCGCGACACCAGCTTCACGGCCTACAACAGCGACGTCCCCAGCTCCGTCGTGCCGCACGTCTTCCTGAACTATCGTGGTGCCGGAAGACTGGCGTACGGAATCGGGGCTTACGTCCCATATGGACTGACGTCGCAGTGGGCTGACGACTTTCCCGGCCGCTTCTCCGCAAAGAAGGCATCGCTGAAGACGATCTACGTGCAGCCGAACATCGCGTTCCAGCTGAACGACAACTGGTCGATCGGCGGTGGTCCGATCTGGGGCCACTCGTCGGTCGAATTGATCCAGGCAATCGACCTCGCTCCAGTCCCGACGTCAGTAGGCGGCCCCACGTTTGGCCAGCTCGGTATCGCGGCCCGCACAGAATTCGCCCGCGTCACCCTCAAGGGATCCAGCAACGCGTTCGGTGCAACTATTGGAGTGCACGGCAAGCTCACTCCGACGTGGGAGATGGGCGCCCGCTTTCTCTCGCAGCTCACCTTCAAGTACGACAACGCCGACGCCACGTTCCAGCAGCGGCCCACCGGGCTCATTCTCGCTCCGCAGAACCCCTTCGGTCTGCCGGCCGGTACACCAGTCGACGCGCTAGTCGCCAGTCAGTTTGCATCGGGCGGAGCGCTGACCGCGCAGAAGGCCAGCACCAAGAT
>DATARP010000163.1:0-2340 GCA_036264075.1 Gemmatimonadaceae bacterium | reverse complement strand
GGCTGTCTCCTACATGATGGGCGGCGACACGCACACCTGCATTCACGCCTCCGCGCTCGCGTTGAAGAACACCCTCGGACTCGTTTGCGATCCGGTCGGCGGCCTCGTCGAAGTGCCGTGCGTGAAACGCAACGCGCTCTTCGCCGTGCACGGTCTGACCGCGGCGCAGCTCGCCCTCGCGGGTGTCGAATCCGTCATTCCGATGGACGAAGTCGTCGAGGCGATGGTCCGCATCGGACGCGCGCTTCCGCGCGGCCTGAAGGAGACGGCCGAAGGCGGCCTCGCAACCACACCCACCGGCTGTGCGATCGGTCAGCGCCTCAAGGACGAGGCCAACCAGCGCCGCGCCGACCGCGCCGCCGAACGCGAGCGCGTCGCCATGGAGCGGAAAGAACAGGTTTCGTCGTAGGGGACTACTTGAACAACGCCAGCCGCGTGCCGATGTAGATCGAGTTCACGTTGAGGCCGGGGTTTCGTTCCGCGATCACGCCGTTCGAGATGTGGAAGAAGCGCCAGCCGATGCGCAACGGCGTCTTCGACTGCGGGAAAAAGACCGCGCCGACCGCGAACTGCGACTGGAAGTTAATGTGCGACGTCGTCGCCGGCACTTCGCGCGTGGACCACATTGGCCCGGAGCCGATCTCGAGGAACGGTTCCGCGCGGTTCGACCCGGTGCGCCAGACGTGCCGCGCGTAGAGATCGAGTCCGAGCGCCTTCACCTGATTCGTCGCGGCGCCAAAATGGTACGGATCCCATTCGCGCGGCTGATCGACGTCGCTGAGGATGAGGGTCGTCCCGATCTCCGTGTGCGAGATCCAGCGCTCGACATGCTTCGAATCCCACACCAGCTCGAGCTGCGCGGAGCCGATCCGCGCCTGCCCATGCCAGTTCTGCATGCTCACGCCGCCGGACAGGTATCCGTTGAGCTCACGCGGACCCGCGAACAGGGGGAGAGACAAAGCTGCCGCAAGCAGGAGACTTCCGATCGATGTACGCATGATGACTTGATCAAGGATACTACGGCACATGCGAGAGGGGAGCGGACGTCTCGTCCGCTCATGCCGCGCGACAGCGCGGCTGCTGCCGCGCCTGAGCGGACGAGACGTCCGCTCCCCTCCGTATGTGCCACGCTCCATATCGAAGCTACCAGACGGGCACGTCTGCCTCCGGGCTACACTGCGGTAATGGCACACGTGTGGATGGTACGCGCAGGGCAAGGCGGCTATGTCGCCGAAGACTTTGCCCGTGGCAATATCGCGATCGGCTGGAACAAGGTTGGCGACCTTACGTCCGCAACCACAAGCGGGGAGATTCGCAACGCGTATCTGGCGGCATATCCCGACGCCAAACCGGGCGAAGTGGCGAACGCTGTCGCGATGATCCACAAGTTCCGATCTACGATGAAGACCGGAGATTACGTGCTCACGTTTGACAAAGCTCGCCGCGAGTACCTGGTGGGGAGAGTCAGTGGTGAATACGCGTTCAAGCCGGACGAGGTCAAAGACCACCCCCACGTCCGCAAGGTCGAATGGCAAGGCCGCGTCTCCCGTGATCGCCTGCGCGTCGCATCCCGTAACACTCTCGGTAGTACGCTCACTCTTTTCTCCATCCCGGAAGAAGTGTGGTTGGATGTTTCACAGGCGATGAAGGGTGACTCGACTGTGCCACCTCCCGCTGATGCCATCGAGCAAGAGCGCGAAGAGCTCGAAGAAACGCGTGAGGATACGCAGGGACGTGCGCTCGAGCTCATCAAGGACCGAATCCTTCGTCTAGACGACGCGCAGATGGAGCATTTAGTAGCTGCACTCCTTCGCGCGATGGGGTATCGCACCAGAGTCACTCCCAAGGGGCCGGATCGGGGCGTCGATGTTTTCGCGTCTCCCGACGGTCTCGGCTTTCAAGAACCCCGTATCAAAGTTGAGGTGAAGCATAGGCGGAACACCTCCATTGGAGCGCAGGAGATTCGGAGTTTCCTTGGCGGCCTCCGGCCGGGAGATCGCGGTCTCTACGTCAGCTCTGGGGGCTATTCTCGTGAGGGAAAGTACGAAGCCGAACGTTCCAACATCCCAGTGACGCTGCTCGATCTTGATGAGTTAGCGGCGGCGATCGTTACGCACTACGAGAACTTCGATCTCGAGGGGCGAGCGCTCATCTCACTCGTCAAAGTGTACTGGCCGGCCGAGTAGATCCCACTTCCCACGCTAAGGATAATACCCGCGAATCGTCTTCGCGTGTCCCTGCGAGACCTGAACGGTCACGTCGTGCCATTTGCCGCCCGGCTTGACGTCGGAGCTGGGGTAGAAGCCGAGGATGTACTGCGAGCGGAGCTCGTTCTCGATG
>DATARP010000085.1:0-2925 GCA_036264075.1 Gemmatimonadaceae bacterium | reverse complement strand
GACGCGGACACGGCTCAGGCTTCGTGGGCGCGCGATGAGGACTTCCCGATCGTTTTCGCCAGCGATCCCGGCGGCAAGGTGGGGCAGCTTTACGCCGCCTTCGACGCCAAGAACAAGCTCGACAACCGTTCGCTGTTCGTGGTGGGACCGGACGGACGGATCGCTTACGTGACGAAACCGTTCAAGGTTCTCACGCCGTCGGCGTACGCCGATCTCGCTGCGGTCGTCGACAGCCTTGCTCCACCGCCGAAACCGGATTCAGCGAAATAAAGAAAAGGCCGCGGATCTCTCCGCGGCCTTTTTCTGGAACGTCGATTTGCGCCGCTGGATCAAAGCGCTTTCTTCAGCGCCGCATCCAGGTCCTGTTTTCCGCCCAGTCCTGTGTACACGACCTTCCCCGCTTTGTCGAGTACGACTACGTAGGAAGTTGCCGGTGCATCGAACGCGCCTGCAGCCTTGCCGTCAGTGTCATAAAACGTGTCATGCGGCAACGGATGCGCGGCAAGAAATCTCCTGACTCTCTCAGGAGACTGATTTATCGCCACGGCGAGCGCGACGAACTTCACTTTCTTCCCGTATTTCTTCTCTGCATCGAGAAGCGTCGGCATCAGCTCGCGGCAGTTCGGGCACCACGTCGCCCAGAACTCGATCAGCATTGGAGTCTTGCCGATGTATTGCCCGAGGTCAACCCGCTTGCCGTCGAGGGCGTTCACTGTCACGGCGGGGGCTCGCGAGCCCACCTCGATGCCCAGATCCTGTGCGACAACGGGTCTGGTAACAAACAATCCCGCCGCGATGGCGGCCGCGAAAGAAAATCGTGGGACCCACGTACTTGCTGAAAAGATCATTGGCGATTGTCGGAACAGGTAAGACGGACTAGATGAGAAGCTGTCCCATCTGCACAAGGTAATACTCCGCCACGGCCAACATGATCAGAGCGAATATCCTCTTCACCCATACCATCCATGCGCCCGCCCGTGGAAGCCGCGCCAGCGCTCCGCTGAAAAGTCCGACTACCATCAGCAGCGTGCACATGCCCAGCGAGAACACAAACAGGTAGATGAACCCGAGAACTCCGCTCTTGGTGGCAGTCACCCATGTGAGCACGGCCGCCATCACCGGCGCGGAGCACGGTGCGGCGACGAGGCCGGAGGCCGCACCCATGACGAACACGCCGTAGAGACTTCCGCCCCCTCCGGCATTGGAAGCGCGGGTGAGCAGCCACGTTGGCACCCGCACCGGAATGACGTCGAGCGACGCCAGCGCGGCGATGATCAGGAGATTCGCCATCGCGAAGTAAACCCACGGATTGGTGCTGATCGATCCGAACAAGGTTCCTGTGAGTCCGGCGAACAGGCCGACCGACGCATACGCGAGCGCGAGACCGAACACGTAGGTGAACGTGAGAAGCACGGTCCGCGCGCGTGCCCGCGGCGCGTCTCCCAGCGAGCTACCTCCGACGATCGCCGCGGTGATCGGAATCATCGGATAGATGCAGGGTGCGAGGCTCGTCAGCACTCCCGCTATGAAGAGCACCGGTAAAGCTGTCAACGGGCTCGACGAGAGCTGTGCTGAAATGTGCGAAAAATCCACGATCGTCCGGGATGCAAAAGAGGGATGCTATTTCCCCGCATCCCTCTTCGCAATGATTGAGTGACTGTCGCGAGCGCTACTTCTTCGTCAGCAGTTGCTCGAACAAGTCGAGCGCGCGGGGATCCCCCGACTGCCCGAGCCAGAACAGAGCTTTCTTCCGGATCTCGGGATCCTTGTTCGTTTTTGCGACGGCGATCAACGCCGGTACTCCCTCATCGTGCGGCCGTTGCGACAGCGCGAACACAGCCTGTTCGCGAACCTCGCGGTCGACGCTGTTGTCGAGAACGAGAGAATTGAGATTCGCAGTAGCCGCATCGCCGGCGGCCTGGCCCAGCCAGAACACGGATTGAGTCCGGCTCTCCCTAGGGAGATCCGGGTTTCGCGCGATCCTGATTAGCGTGGGCCAGATTTCCGCGCTGTCGGCGATCGTCGCCGGAAATATCGCCTTTCTTCCGATGCTTCCCCTGTCGTTCTGTACGATCGACAATAGATAGTCTGCAGCCTCCCGAGCGGGAACCGTCCCGATATCCACCACATCGGGTGCAGCTGGTCGCCAGCGACCTCCGACATAGAACCTCAGGTCCGTCAGCTCTCCTCCGCGCCGGTCGAGCACGACGCGCGCTGGCCCCATGTTACAGTCACTTTCCCACTCGACATCCGGCGAGTTGTTCAAGCCGTCGCTCCAGGTCGTTCTTCCGCGACCATTCGATGACCTGATGGAATTTCCGCTGCCGCAGATTCCGGGCTTGGCCGCGAAGGTCATGCGAACGGTCCCGTTCGTGACGCGAGCGACTTTGCTCGCGATGCTCTGTGCCACCGCGCCGGTCGCGTCGGTGCCGAGAGCTGCGAGGACGACGAAGGTCGTCCCCGCGATCGATGTCATTCGTAGTTTTGTCATCTGTTGATCAGGTCCAGGAGAAACTGCTGCACGCGAGGATCGTGCGACTGGCCGAGCCAGAAGATCGCCTTCTTGCGCAGCTCCGCATCCTTTTCGTTCTTGGCAATGTCGAACAGCTTATCCATCGCTGCCCTGTCGCTCTGGCGCTGAGAGAGGACGAAGATCACCTGCTCCTTCATCTCGCTGTCGCCCATCTGGTCATACAGCTTGACCAACTCCGGAATCGCGACGCCAGACTGCCCCGCCCAGAACAGCGCTTTCTTGCGGAGCTCGATGTCCTCCTTCGGATTGACGGCGATGTTCATCAGCCACTGCTCGTTTCCGACGCCGCGCTGCTGTGACAGCGAGAAAAGAACTTTCTCCCGCAGATCCTGGTTCGTGAGCCGTGAGTAGAGAGTGCGGAGAAATTCCGTGTTCTCAGTCGAGCGGCGCTG
>DATARP010000014.1:0-3452 GCA_036264075.1 Gemmatimonadaceae bacterium | reverse complement strand
GATGACAGCCACCGCGCTCGCGATCCCTACGCCGAGGTGTAGGTTTTTAGTATGACGCAGGTGATCTTCCTCTACGGCCGCCCGGGCGTCGGCAAGCTCACCGTCGGCGAGCTGCTCTCCGCCGAGACGGGGTACCGGCTGCTGCACAATCATGCAGTGGTGGATCTCGTCACGTCACTGTTCTCGTTCGGATCGCCCGCATTTGTCGCGCTGCGCGAACGGATCTGGATCCAGGCCATTGACGCCGCTCTCTGGGCAAAATCGTCGGGCGTGATCATGACATTTGCGCCGGAGGCGACCGTCACCGACGAGTTCATTCCCAAACTCAAGTCGCGCGTCGCCGAGAAGTCTGGCTCGATTCACTTCATCGAGCTGCGCTGCTCCGACGAGGAGCTCGAGTCGCGCATCACGGCGGACTCGCGCGAGCGTTACGGCAAGCTGCGCGACGTCTACAAGTACCGGAAGCTCGACGCCGCGGGGACGTTCGATCGCCCGAAAATGCCGGAGCCCGAGCTGGTGGTGGATACGACGGAGCAGAAGCCGCTCGAAGCCGCACGCACTATCGTCAAGCACCTCCGATCCCGAGCGCCTACGCGGTGAGGCGGATCACACTACGCGAGCCGGTCAACGGTCTCACGCATCTCACTGGGGCAGTGCTCTCTGTCGTCGGGCTGGTTGTGCTCCTCGCAGTCGCCATCAGGAACAGAAGCGCTCGACAGATCGTCGGATTCTCCATCTTCGGCGCGAGCCTCGTGTCGATGTACTGCGCCAGTGGATTCTATCACTCGCTGAAGGTGTCCAAGGAAGCGGTGGCGCACTGGAGGCGGATCGATCACATGATGATCTACATCCTCATTGCGGGATCGTACACGCCGATCTGCCTTGTGCTGCTGCGCGGCCCGCTCGGCCTATGGATGCTCGTCGCAGTCTGGGCGCTCGCCGCGCTGGGAACGTTTCAGACGGTAGTGTGGATGCACGCACCGCAGTGGCTGTCGACGGCGTTGTACATCGGCATGGGGTGGATCGCGGTGCTCATCATACGACCACTTTTGAACGCAGCCCCTCGCGGATTCTTCTTCTGGCTCCTCGCCGGTGGCGTGATCTACACACTGGGCGCGATCGGTCACGCAACGGATTGGCCGCGGGCGAGGCCAAGCGGAGTTCCGCGTCTCTTCGGGTCACACGAGATCTGGCACCTGGCCGTGATGGGCGGGAGCTTTGCGCATTACTGGGCAATGCTGCTCTACGTATCGCGGGCAGTGTAGATCACTGCAAACTGACAGGGCATCAGGTTTCAACTGAACTGAACGGGGTGAGAGGTGCCAGAGATGCATAGGTGCCTGGCACCAGGTACCCACACCCAGACTTCAATACTGGCGTGAGAGGGGAGGCAGGCGTCAGACACGGCGGCGCCAGGTCACCAGGTACCTGGCACCAGAATGCGGCCAGAACGCCAATAGTAAAGTCTGGTCGTGGTAACCCGGTGCCTGGCATCTGCGCCACTGGCACCTCACACCCCGTTCAGTTCAGTTGGCACCTGATGCAGTAGCGAGGTTCCTGACCCGCGGATCCTTCATGTTCCGAGCAAACTCCGGATCCCGCAGGTAAGCAACCGGGTACCCGTTCGCTGACGTAAAGCACCGCCTGGCAAACGGCATCATCGCATCGACGTCGCCGAGAAATCCGTACACAGCCGCGGAAGTACAAACAAACTGAACCGCCTCCGCGCTGTTCGGGTACATCGTGATGTTCGGCCCCACACCGGCGAGCTTGAGCATAGAGAGCGCCGCGGCCCGATCGCCGCGCAGCGCGGCGAGCCACGCGAGCACCTCGTACTGCAGTCGTCGGATGTAGGCCGACTGTGTCGGATCGTCGGCCATCCGCTTTTCCACGACCCATGCTGAATCGGCGACAGCTCGCGCGCGAGCGTGATCCCCGAGTGTCATGAACAGCTCTGCCTTTTCGCTGTAAAACGTTACGCTGTCGACGGCGGAGCCAGGTGCAAACGACGCCAACGCGCCGGTCGCGAGCTCTTTCTGGAGCGTCGAGCCGCCGTTGCGCAGGAACTCGCCGTCCTGCGCGCCTAGTCTGCCGCCGTGCGCGCGTAGCTCCCGGACTTCCCGCGCGACAGCCACGCTGTCGCCGAGTTTTTCCGCAAGCGTCAGCGCGTCGAAGATCGGGCCGACAGCCGCCGGATCGAGCGCTCTCTCGCGCGCCAGAATCTCGGCGGCTTCCGGGTACCTGCGGAGGACGAGCGCGGTCTTGAAGCTGGTCGCGAGCACTGACCGCGACGCGGGCGCGAGCGGGACGACCCGCTCCACGGCCTGCCACGCGCCCGCAGAGTCTCCCACGAACACTAGAATGCGCTGCTGGTACGCGAGGAGCTCGACGCTCGACGGATTGTCTCGCACGGCGCGCTTCACGATCGCGAGGGCCTCCGCCGGACGGTCGAATCCATGGTACGCCAGCGTCGAGATGGCGCTCACCTGCGTTGGATCTACAGCCAGCGCGCGCCGCGCGAGTATAGACGCCGAGTCCAGAAGCTTCGTCCCGCCGGTGTACTGGGACATCCTCGCCAGAGTATTGGCGGCTCCTCCCAGGGCCTCCGCGTACAGAGGATCGCGCCGGTACGCATACTCGAACTGACGCAGCGCGTTCTCGTACTCCGAGTAGGACGCGGCCGTATTCTCCTCGAGGATGCGCCTTGCGCGCACGACTGCGGCGAACGCGCCGGTATCGCTCGTCTCGCGCATCGCCAGCTTTGTGCGGTCGCGACTCCCCAGCACCACGTCCAACGCCTCTGCGACTTTCGTCGCAACAGTCGCTTGAATGGTGAACGGATCCGTCGGTGAGACGATCTCGGGCTCTCCCGCCCAGGTAGTCGTGCCGTCGGCCACCCGCACCAGCGCGGGGCTCACTCGCACCTGCGGCCGACCGTCCGTCCCCTTCGCCCAGCGGACCGATGCGCGCAGCACATATTCAGCGCCCAATGCTTTTCCCGCCTGCTGCGGAGTCGACGGAGAAATTGCGGAGAGAGAGATGACGCTCTTCCGATCGATCACGCGCAGTCCCGTGAGACGGGCGAGCTTGCCGGTAACAGCGTCGCCAAGCCCGTCGGCGAAACTTGGATCGGCGCCCGTCCTTCGGTTTCGAACGGGAGCACGGCGATGAGTGGCCCCACTTCTGATCCCGCGCGCCCGCGCCAGGCGGATCCTGCTGCCACAAGCAAAGCGATGATGATCGCCGCCGCAGTTGCGATCCAAACGCGACTCGTGGGCAATGGGAGAGATGGGAATCGCGAGCCAGTCGACGATTCGGTCAGCGCGGCGAGCAGCTCTGTCCCGTTTGCCGGGCGCATCAGACGGTTCTTGGAAAGACAACGGCTCACGAGATTGGCCACAAACCTTGGAAGTCCGCGGTTGGGCACCAGTGGCCGCGGAGTGTCCGACATC
>DATARP010000007.1:0-16548 GCA_036264075.1 Gemmatimonadaceae bacterium | reverse complement strand
GCCATCGACGTCAGCGGTGGAAGAAGAGACGTCACTCTCGAATCGGTGTCGGGCCCGATGAAGGCATCGCAGCTTTCCGGCGACCTCGAGGCCCAGAACGTGAGTGGGAGTATACGCGCCGAAAATGTTTCGGGGCGCATCGAAGCATGGACCGTTAACGGAGCCATCCGGCTTATTGGCGTGCGATCGAATGACATCCGCGCCGAGACGGTGGGCGGCGACATTGTATACGCCGGGCGCGTGAATACGGGAAGCACCTACGACTTTGAATCCCACTCGGGTGCGGTTCGGCTTAGTATCCCGCGCAGCCTCGGCGCCCGCTTCAGACTCGAGACGGTCAGTGGGACCATCCAGACCGACTTCCCCACCGGGACTGTGCCCGCCGACGGGGGACGGAAGGGCGGACGCGTCGAGTTCACGGTCGGCGATGGCCGGGCCGACGTGACAGCCCGGACCTTCAGCGGACGAATAGCGATACAGGGTACAGGAGATCCAACCATTCGGAAGGATTCAATCTCGATCGTTCGGAGCGATTCAGTCTCCAGAACTCGCAGAGATTCGGTCCCAACGCCTCGGAAGGATTCGATCCCCGCGATTCGCGGAGAGATTCAGTCCTGAATTAGCGCTACCGGCTCTGTGCCGCGAATCAGTGCCTAGTTAGATTCCCCACTCAGTCGTACCGGGTGCGCGCCGGATTTACCGGTGAAGCGAGGAGCCCGGCTTGGGATGCGATCAGCGTCCCCCAAAGACACTCTCAAGGGAGCAGCAAAGCAATGGTAAAGATTCGACTCCGCCGCGTTGGGCGGAAAAACGCCCCGTTCTATCGCATTCTCGTCGCCGACTCGCAGAGCCCGCGCGATGGGAAGTTCATCGAGATCATCGGCCAGTACGCTCCCAGACAGAGTGAGGGTTCGCTCAACGTCGACGAAGCGCGCGCGAATTACTGGCTGAGCGTCGGCGCGCAGCCCACCGACACTGTCCGGTCGCTCCTTCGGCGCGCGGGCATCCTCAAGCGCCGTCACGAGCAGAGACTCGGCATCGAGCGCAAGACGACCGCCGTCCCGGTCAGCGAAAAGACGGACGACGCAGCCGCGACCAGCGCCTAGAGCGCACCGGCTAGGTATGCCTGGGCCCGAATACGCGATCGTCGGGCTGATCCGCAAAGCGCAGGGAATTCGGGGTGAGGTAGTGGTCGAGCCTCTCACTGACAAGCCGGACGTGGTGTTTGCGTCCGGCAGTCGCGTTTTTGCGGGCACGACCGACGGAGAATTGGCCGTCGCGCAGGATGTTCGAGGGGAGGACTTGCTTCCGACTCTGACGATCACACGCTCCCAGCCGTTCAAGAAGGGACTCATCGTCCAGTTCGAGGAGCTACAGGATCGCGATAGCGCAGAGCTGTGGCGCGGCCGGTATCTTCTCGCTCCGTTCAGCGAGCTGCCACCGCTGCAGGAAGATGAGGTCTATCTCCACGACCTGACTGGGATGAAGGTCGTAAGCCCAGACGGCGCAGCGCTCGGTGAAGTCACCGGGTACTACGAGCTTCCGCAGGGAATCATGCTGGACGTAAAGACCTCGAGGGGGGCCGTTCTGATTCCGTATCGCGCGGAAATCATCGTCAGGACCGATCTGGAGAGTCGCAGTATAGTCATGGACGACAAGCTTGGGCTGCTCGACGATTAGCAGATGCCTCTAAGAATCAATGTCATCACGATATTCCCGGAGTTCTTTGCCGGGCCGTTGGCGCTGAGCATTCCATCGCGCGCTGCAACGGCTGGCAGCGTGGTTTATAACGTTGTCGACCTCCGGGATTTCACGCACGACAAGCATCGGACCGTCGACGACGCGCCCTACGGAGGCGGGCCAGGGATGGTCATGAAGCCACAGCCCTTCTTCGAGGCGGTCGAGTCGCTCCGGACGAAGCCACCGATCGTCCTGCTTTCACCGAGGGGACGCGTTTTCGGACACGCCGACGCCGAGAGATTTTCGGATGGGGAGGAGCTGACTCTGCTCTGTGGCCATTACAAGGACATAGATCAGCGCGTCGCCGATCATCTCGCGACCGAGGAGATCTCACTCGGCGATTTTGTGCTCAGCGGTGGGGAGGCGGCGGCTCTGGCGATCATTGACGCCACGGTCCGGCTACTGCCCGGGGCGATGTCGGACATCGACAGCGCCCGCGGCGATTCTTTTTTCGGACGCGGGTTGAGCGCCCCCAGCTACACTCGGCCCCCAGACTATCGCGGGCATACCGTCCCGGATGTTCTGCTCTCGGGAGACCACGCAAAGATCGAGAAGTGGCGCATCGAGCAGGGCGAACGGCTTACCCGGCAAAGAAAGCGCGCAGACTAAACGCACGCGAGAGAAAACAGTCAAACCAGGCGAGCTCACGACCAGTGACCCAAACGCTGGCATTCGCGCGTTCGGGGGTTTACTTTTCGGGGCTTCCCAAGAACATCGTAAACACGTCTTTACCAGGCTGTTAACCTCAGCCCCGAGCGCCATATGCATCCCTTCATTGAAACCCAGAAAGAGTGGCTCCGCGACAACGTCCCCCCGTTCCGGGCCGGCGACACCCTCCGCGTCAACGTAAGGGTCCGCGAGGGCGACAAGGAAAGACTCCAGGCTTTTGAAGGCGTTTGCATCGCGAAGCGCGGCGCGGGTGTGAGCGCGACGTTTACCGTACGCAAGATCTCCAACGGGGTTGGCGTCGAGCGCATTTTCCCCGTGCACAGCCCGATGATCTCCGAGATCACCGTGGTCCGCCGCGGACGCGTACGTCGCGCCAAGCTGTACTATCTACGTCACCTGACCGGCAAGGCCACCCGAATCAGAGAGCGGAAAGCCAAGGTTGTGATTCCCGGCAGCGAAACGCAGACAGAGGCTGGAGTCGAGGCGTAACTAAGCCGCTGGCGCCGCCAGGTGCGACGGCGTAAGCGTTGGACCACGATCGAGCGCGATCTTCGCGCTGCCAAGGGTCCACTCCTCGCGGGTGTTGATGAGGTAGGTCGCGGGCCCATCGCTGGGCCCGTCGTCGCATGCGCCGTGATCATGCCGGGCGATACGCGCGCCATCGCCGGAGTCGACGACTCGAAGCGGCTTACGCACGAGCAACGCGTCAGACTGTCGGGCATCATCAGGGAGCGCGCGGTGGCGTTCGCGATCGGCGCCGCCTCGGTCCACGAGATCGACCGCATCAACATCTACCAGGCGAGCGCGCTGGCAATGCAGCGCGCGCTGAGAAGACTGCGTGTAACGCCGGATCATGTCGTGATCGATGGACGAGTGATGCGCTCGCTTCCTATTCCGCACACGGCGGTGGTTCGCGGCGATTCCCGTTGCTTCAGCATTGCGTGCGCTTCCATTCTCGCCAAGGTCACGCGCGACCTCCTCATGACTCGGCTCGCCAGGCGCTATCCGCACTATATTTGGGACCACAATGCGGGCTATACGACGCGCGAACACGTCGCCGGCCTGACCATGCACGGAATTACTCCGCACCACCGCAAGAGTTTTTGCCGTATCAGCGATCTGCTCCTCGAGCTGCAGCGACAGTCGGAGCTGGAGGATCTGGAGCAGACCGCACTGGATGACGTCGGTACACCTGATGAGGAAGAATTCGACGACCTGATGATCGCGGATGATCTTGCGCGGGTTGATTTTCAGACGGAAATCGAAGAGCGGCTCTGAGCGACGGCGGGGCGAAAACGCCGTATACGGGGAATAAATTGGCGGATGCGCTTGTTGGTCTGATAATGGGCTCCAAGTCCGATTGGGACACCATGCAGCACGCGGCGCAGCTCCTCGAAGCGCTGGGGATTCCGCACGAGACGAAAGTCGTTTCCGCTCACCGCACGCCTGACCTGCTCTTCGAGTATGCGGAATCGGCCGAGTCGCGGGGAATTCAGGTGATCATCGCTGGTGCGGGCGGAGCCGCCCATCTCCCCGGGATGGCTGCCGCGAAAACGACGCTTCCAGTGCTCGGGGTGCCGGTGGAATCGAAAGCGCTTCAGGGGATAGACTCTCTTCTTTCGATTGTGCAGATGCCCGCCGGTGTTCCGGTTGGCACGCTCGCCATCGGGAAGCCGGGGGCAATCAATGCCGCGCTGCTGGCCGCTTCGATTGTCGCTCTCAATAACCCAGACGTCCGGGAAAGACTTCGCGCATTCCGCGCCGAACAAACCAACGCGGTGCTCGCACAGCCAGATCCGGCCAACGCCGAGTGAAAGTTGGAGTGCTGGGCGGCGGGCAGCTCGGGCGCATGCTCGCACTCGCCGGCTACCAGCTGGGGATCGAATTCCGATTCTTTGATCCGAGCTCCGGCGCCCCAGTAGGACAAATCGGTGAGCTCGTCGCCGCGGACTACGGGGATCGAGCGGCGCTGGAGCGATTTCTCAAGGGCTTAGATGTCGTTACTTACGAATTCGAGAGCATTCCTCTTTCCACGGTCGAATTCGTCGCCGAGCGAGTGAAGGTTTATCCGCCTGTCGAAGCGCTGCAGATCGCGCAGGACCGGTTGCTGGAGAAAAAGCTCTTCGAGCACCTCGGCATCCCGACACCTCCATTCGCGCCCGTCGACAGTCTAGAGGATCTGAGAGCGGCGGTGGCTCGGGTCGGACTGCCGGTTGTCCTCAAGACGCGAAAAATGGGATACGATGGAAAGGGCCAGGCGGTCATTCGCGACCAGGCATCCCTGGAATCGGGATGGAAGCGCCTCGCTGGCGTTCCGCTGCTCGTGGAGAAATACGTCTCGTTCCAGCACGAGCTGTCTGTGCTCGGAGTTCGCGACCTCAGCGGACACGAAGTTTTCTATCCGCCCGTCGAGAACGTTCACGGTGACGGAATCCTCAGGAAATCGACCGTCCCGGGGCCGCACGTGACTCCGGAAGCCAGCGCGCTCGCTGTCGAGTACTCCCGCCGCTTGATGGACAAGCTGGAATACGTGGGCGTTCTGGCGCTGGAGCTTTTCTCCGTCGACGGGACGCTTCTGGCCAACGAAATGGCTCCCCGGGTCCACAACTCCGGTCACTGGACGATCGAAGGGGCAGAAACGAGCCAGTTCGAGAATCACCTGCGCGCGGTCGCCTCGCTCCCGCTCGGTTCAACCTCGTTGCGCGGGACGTCGGTCATGCTCAACATCATCGGGCACATCCCCGCCCGGGAGCGAGTTCTGGCCATCCAAGGCGCTCATCTTCATCTCTATGGCAAGGCTCCTACGGAGAAGAGAAAGGTCGGGCACGTAACCCTCGTAGGGCGGTCTCTGGCCGACCTGGAGCGGGGAACGGCGGCTCTGGAGGCCATGGTGGCTCAGCGGCCGGGTTAAAGCCAGCCGTTCAAACCGTAGCCTGGCAGCGGCTGTCATATCTGCAGTCCCAGGAATACCTATTGTCGCTGATTCAAACCTTTGAGCCTTTCGAGTTATCCAATCTTGCAACAAAGTCCGGACAACGATCGAATGGCGGCAGGCTCCAACGTGGTACCTGTACCGATGGGTGACTCCGCGGACGTGGCTCTGGCTGCGGCCGGGGACCGCCAGGCCTTCGAACGCCTGTACCGGGTGCATGCGAACAGGGTGTATTCGCTGTGCGCGCGGATGGCTGGCAGCAGGACGAAGGGCGAGGAGCTGACCCAGGACGTGTTCGTGAGGACCTGGGAAAAGCTTCCGCAGTTCAGAGGAGAGAGCGCGTTTTCCACCTGGCTGCATCGTCTCGCGGTGAACGTGGTTCTGAATGCAAGAAAGACCGAGGGGAAGGAATCCTCGAGAACGGACGAAGCGGATGTCGGCGACGAGCGTTGGACCGAAGTTGCACGGGCGCCGATGCACATTGAGAGGATGGACCTGTCGGACGCGATCGCAAAGCTGCCCGCGGGAGCACGGAAGGTTTTTGTTCTGCACGACATCGAAGGGTACAAGCACGAGGAGATCGCCGAGCTGTGTGGGATCACTTCGGGCGGAAGTAAGGCGCAGCTCCATCGCGCGCGACTTCTTTTGAGAGGGGCACTGGAACGATGACGAACTCCAACATGACTTGCGAAGCATTTGACGCCGCGCTCCCCGACTATCTCGAGGGAACGCTGGATGGATCGATGCGAGCATCGGTCGAAAGGCACCTGAGAGAGTGCGTTCGTTGCGCTGGTCTGGCGAGAGACATCGAGAATATCCGGGACGGAGCGGCGGCGCTTCCCGATCTCGTTCCCTCGCGTGATCTGTGGGCGGGCATCGAGGCGCGGATCGCAGCGCCGGTGATTCCGCTGACAGCACCACGTCCGGAGAGACACAGGCGCATGGTGCCGGCGTGGCTGGGAATAGCGGCGGCGGCGCTGATCGTGAGCACGGCGGGTGTGACTTACCTGCTTACGTCTCGGTCGCTGCGTTCCGGCGTCGATTCAAGAGTGGCCGTCGCCACCTCCACACCCCCGACTCAGTCGCCAATCGCCGCCACTCCCGGAGCGACGACAGCGGAAACCCAGTCTGGCGGGACCGATGCTCAGCCGACAGCGCCCCTGCAATCCGGCGGTGCCAGGCTGGCGTCGAGAACTCCGCAGGCAACGCGCTCTGGCGCGTCCGCCACTTTCGCAAGCCAGGGCCAGCCAACTGAAGCAGTGTACGGCAAGGAGATCGAGATGCTTCAGAACATCGTGAAGCAGAGAAAGACTCAGCTCGATTCTACGACGGTCGCGGTGATCCAGCGGAATCTCGCGATCATCGATGCTGCTATCGCACAGAGCAGAGCAGCGCTCGCCAGCGATCCGGCCAGCCGGATGCTGAGCGCGCAGCTGACACATGCGCTCGACAAGAAGGTCGAGCTTCTACGGACGGCGGCAATGCTGCCGGCAAGCACATAAAATGAAAATTCGAATCTTCGCAGCAGCGCTCGTAGCGATCGCGCTTCCGATCTTCGCACAGGCCCAGGACGACCAGGGGCTACAGATACGCGGACTCACCAGGATAGACACAACGGTGAGACTGGATCGCGGCGGAGCCATTGACCTTTCACTCATCTCCGGGAAAATTCGCGTCATCGGATGGGATCGCCCCGACGTGAAAATCTCGGCGTCCATCGAGAGCGGTTGGCTGCGCTTCGACGCGAACTCGTCACGTGTGAGCCTGCGCGTGGAAGATTCCGACGACAACGGACGCAGGAGCCACAGACACAACAACGTCGGTGAAGCCCAATACGACGTCTCGGTTCCGCGAGGAGCGCGGCTCATCCTGGAAGCGGTGTCGGGCGACATAATCGCCAAGGGCTCGCAGGGCGAGATCGAGGCCACGAGCGTGAGCGGCGACGTCGACGTGTCCGATGGTGTCCGCGCTGTCAGCGCGGAAGCCGTATCAGGCTCGGTCCACGCGTCTCAGGTGAACGGGAATCTGCGAACCGAAACGGTCAGCGGCGACCTTCGCGCGGATAATGTGTCGGGCAACGTCGAGGCGAGCTCGGTAAGCGGCGTTATCCAGCTCGTCGGGATCCGATCGAAGGACGTGCGGACGGAAACTGTAAGCGGTGACATCACGTACACGGGCAGCATCGAGCCCGCCGGCCGGTACAGCTTCGAGGCACACTCGGGAACGATTAAACTCAACATTCCTCGCGGGTCCGGCGCACAGTTCAGCGTCGAGACGTTCAGCGGAGATGTCAGCGCCGATGTCCCCATCACCATCCCTCCCGGCAGGGGGAGAAAAGAGGGCCGCATGGAGTTCACGATCGGTGACGGAAGGGCCAGAGTCACCGCCAATACCTTCAGCGGAGAAATTGTGATCAATACCGGTTCAGGCTCAACCACCCGGAGAAATAATGATGAAAACTAGATATTTCCTGGCGCTTGCTGCTTTCCTCGCGGCGCCTGCGCTTGGCGCGCAGCAGCAGTATGGTCGTGACACCGATACCTGGCGCTGGGACGGGCGCGTGGACGCGGGGCGATGGATGCACGTGTTCAACGTCAACGGCTCCGTGGATTTCGCGCCGAGCGCGGACAACATGGTTCATCTCGTTGCGGAGAAGAGATCGAACGGCCGCGAGATGGACGACATTCACTTCGAGGTCGTGCAGGCTGGGGGCAACGTCACCATCTGCGCCATCTGGAACAACAATGCGCGCTGCGAAGACGGCGGCGTTGAGTCGCTGCACCGCGATGGAAACAACGAGAACCACTCGAACGTGAGAATCACCGTTCAGGTGCCGCGGGCGGTGAGGGTCGGCGCCCACTCCGTCAACGGGGCCGTGTCGGTGCGTGATGTCGGCGCTGAAGTCAGAGCAAATACCGTCAACGGCGGGGTGAGAGTTCGCAACGCCACAGGTGCGGTGAAGGCGACGACGGTCAACGGTGGGGTCGATGTGACCACGTCGGCTGGTCCCGTGACGGCTCAGACTGTGAACGGGAATGTCGAAGCGCGTATGGCGTCGTTGCAGGGCGACGACGACATGATGTTCAAGACTGTCAATGGCTCGGTGACGATCTACGTCCCGGCGCAGTTCGATGGAAGGTTCCAATTCGATACCGTGCACGGTGGAATCGACAGCGACTTCCCGATGACCCTCTCCGGTCGCTGGGGACCCCGCCACGCGACTGGCACCATCGGAAACGGTGGACGGGATATCACGGCAAGCAGCGTCAACGGAAGCATCGAGCTGAGAAAGCAGTAGGCCGTTGTCACAGAAAGAAAAAAAGGGAGCCGATTGGCTCCCTTTTTTTATGGTGATACCGCGACGCCCCACGGTTGACGCCCGACCTTCACGGCTCCGGTGACACGTCGCGAGCGCGCATCGATCACGCTGATCGCGTCGGAGAGACCGTCGGCGCTGTAAACCGTGCGTCCGTCGGGCGAAATGGCGATTCCCCACGGCCTCTTGCCCACTGGGATTCGACCGACGACTGCGTTCCGGGCTGCGTCCACGATCGACACCGCGTTCGCGGTTCCGTTTGCGACGTAAATGAATTTTCCATCGGGCGAGACGACGAGTCCGACCGGCTTGCCCTGACGTCCCTCCAGCGGAATCGTGTGTGTCACGGATCGTGTTTTCGTATCGATCACCGACAAGCTGCCGCCGATCTCCGCCGTGACGTACGCGCGCTTTCCATCGGGGGAAAAGGCCACGGCTCTCGGCCTGACGTCGACAAGGAAATTCGCCACGACCTTGTTCGCCTTCGCGTCGATCACCGAGACGCTGTTGCTTGTTTCGGCCGTAACGTAGACCCACCGTCCATCTGGCGAGACGGCGACTCCCTCCGGCTCGATGCCCACGATGAGTGTGGCCACTATTTTGTGTGTGGCGACGTCGGTGGCAGACGCCCAGCTGCCATCTTCATTCGCGGCGTACAGACGCTTGCCATCCGGAGTGATTGCAAATCTCTCCGGATCGCTGCCAGCGGGATAAATACCATCGATCCGGCCAGATCCGACGTCGATAGAGACGATCGCGTCGCCTGCGGTCTGGACGTTTTTCTGAGGATCGCTCAGCGCCACGAAGACTCGCTTCCCATCCGGGCTGAACTCGATTCCCCTGGGGCGCTGCGGTACGGGGATGGTTCTGACGACCGCGAGCGACCTGGCGTCGATCAGAGTTATTGTGCGACCGACCTCGTTGCTGACGGCGATGAGTGCTCCGTGCTGAGCGTCGGCACGTTTGGCGGAAGAGAGTGATAGGGCCACCATTAGCGCCGTGCTCGCGACGCGCGATGGCCACGCGCAAACCTGTCGCATCACTTGCCGCGCCACCTGCACGCCCGAGCTCCAGGCGATGCCATGAGCGAGTCCAGCATACTATAGGGAGTGCGCGCACCGGGATGAGCGAGCGCGTCCAGCGACGAATCGTCCCTCAGCTCCGGTACGTCGGCGTAGCGATATCCGCCCGCCCCTTGCAGCATCGCGATGTAGAGAGGTTGGCGAAGCTGGTGGTCAGCGAGCCGGAACGTAAGCGACCAACCCTTATGACCGTCGAACTTCGTAGTCGGGGACTCGAGGTAGGCCGCGAGCCTAGCTGGCGACGTGGATTGAGTTCGAAGAGCCGCCTCCGCGGCGATCTTGACCGCGACCCAGCCGGCCCACGCGAAACCGTCCATCCCCAAATGGTACGCGTCGCGATAGCGGTTGTTCAGCTCGCTCGCTCCGTATCTGCGGAGGTCTGGTCCCCATAGAGTGACGGAGTCATTTCCCGAACCAGCGCTTTGTGCTGACGCATTGGCGCTCATCGTCACGGGCAACCGTCGGGCGATAATGGCAGCGTTGGCGTACATGGCGTCCGTCCCCTCGACGTGAAAGGTGTAGCGACGGCAGGCCGTGCGAAGCTGCTGCGATCGCGACGCCGCGTTGACGAACAGCATGTGGTGGGTCTCCGCGAACCTGGAAAGGATGTCGGCATCTGCCGATGATGCGCCTATCAACACCTGAACCTGTCGCGTAGCTAACAAATGCTCGGCGGCGCTCAGTGCCGCTCGGCCGGCGCCGTCCCCCTCGTAGAGCTGAACGTCGTTGCCAAAGAGTGCCGCCGTCTGCTTCGCTTCCGCAGCACCCATGCGAACGCCGCGCGCGACCGACCCCGCGGCGGACGAGCTGTCAGCACCGCCGGCAATGATCAACCCGATTCGCAGCGGCGTGCGACGACCTGCACTCTGCGCAATTAGAGTCGCCCCGAGAGCGGCGCCGAAGATCACAGCGAACGTAAGTCGACGAACCATCATCACCATCATGCGTCGTGTATCGTACAGTGTTTGCGCGAGTGTGACCCTGAAAAAAAAGGATCGTAGGCATCGCTTGCTACGACTCTAATGAAAGCGCATCGCGAAAGGCAGTGAGGAACAGTTTGTGCAATTTCTCGCCGCGCACTCGCCAACAATTCCCTTGGATAGAACTCTGATCGTCGTCTCTTTTCTGAGCGGTCTGCTGGGGTGCTCAGGGAAGAAACCATCTGAAGAAGTTGCGCAGAAGCCTGCGTCTCCTGCCATCACACCCGTTGCCGGCCGCAGCAATGGCGGCGCGATCGCAGCCCAGCCGGAAGATGGTCAGTGGGTGATGCCGGCCAAGAATTTCGCCAGCACCCGGTTCAGCGGGCTGCGCGAGATCACGGCTGACAACGTGCGGAATCTGCGGCTGGCGTGGACTTTTGAGACTGGAATTCTCCGGGGACAGGAGTCGGCGCCGCTCGTGGTCAACGGCACGATGTACATAGTGACGCCGTTTCCAAACTATCTGTATGCCCTCGATCTGACGAAACCGGGGGCGCCCATGAAATGGGTGTACAAGCCGGCGCCGGTGGCCGCCGCGCAGGGCGTCGCCTGTTGCGACGTTGTCAACCGCGGGGCGGCGTACGCTGACGGCAAGATCGTCTACAACACCCTCGACGACCACACGGTCGCAGTGGACGCGGCGACGGGAAAGGAATTGTGGAAGACCAAAGTCGGCGAGATCAACATGGGCGAGAGCCTGACGATGGCGCCGCTGATCGTGAAGGACAAAGTCCTCATCGGGAACAGCGGTGGTGAGTTCGGAATACGCGGCTGGCTCACTGCGCTCAACCTCGGGAGCGGCAAGATTGCCTGGCGTGCATACCATACGGGCCCCGACTCCTCGATTCTGATCGGCAAACGCTTCAAGCCCTTCTACGCCGGCGACCGGAAGCCCGACCTCGGCGTGAATACCTGGCCCGGCGATACCTGGAAGATTGGCGGCGCGGGGATGTGGGGTTGGATCTCATACGATCCACAGCTGAATCTCATCTACTACGGCTCGGCCAATCCCGGCCCGTGGAATCCGGAGCAGCGTCCGGGCGACAATAAATGGAGCTCGACGATCTTCGCGCGCGATCCCGACAACGGAGAGGCGGTCTGGGCGTACCAGATGAGCCCGCATGATCTGCACGACTACGACGGAGTGAACGAGAACATTCTTCTCGATCTTCCGATCAATGGGCAGACGAGAAAGGTTCTCATTCACCCGGATCGTAACGGTTATCTCTACACAATCGATCGCGCGACGGGCGAAGTCATCGCCGCAGATCCGTACGGATACGTGAACACGTCGACCGGCGTCGACCTCAAAACCGGCAGACTCAACTACGCGGCCGAGAAAGAGCCACGCATGGGAGAGGTGGTGCGCAACGCATGCCCGGCCTCGCCGGGGGTGAAGGACTGGCAGCCGTCGGCATTTTCTCCGCTCACTGGCCTCATCTACATCCCACACCAGAATCTCTGTCAGGATGTGGAATCCGTAGAAGCCAACTACATCGCGGGCACTCCATTCGTGGGGATGAACGTGAAGATGGCGGCCGGACCAGGCGGAAATCGTGGCGCGTTCGACGCCTGGGATCCAGTTGCACGGAAGATCGTGTGGAGCATCAAGGAAAACTTCCCGGTGTGGAGCGGTGCGCTCGTTACCGCGGGCAACGTCGCCTTCTACGGAACCATGGAAGGCTGGTTCAAGGCGGTGGACGCGCGAACCGGTCAGGAGCTCTGGAAATTCAAGACGGGCTCGGGCATTATCGGCCAGCCTATCAGCTACCGCGGCCCGGACAACAAACAGTACGTCGCCATCCTGAGCGGCGTTGGCGGCTGGGCCGGAGCACTCGTAGTCGGAGGAATCGATCCGCGAGATTCCTCCGCCGCGGCCGGGTTCGTGAGTGTCATGACGGACTTGCCCAAGGCGACGAACAAGGGCGGGACGCTTTATGTCTTCGAGCTTCCCTGAGCCCATGAGGCGAGAACTCCAGCGTTCGCTGTTTCTTCTCTCACTGCTCGCGTGTGCAGCGGTCGCGTCGTGCGATCGCGCTCGCGCGGCTCCGGCGACGCCCGAGCTAAGGGTGTGCGCCGATCCGAACAACCTTCCGTTCTCGAACGAGCGTCAGGAGGGTTTTGAAAACAAGATCGCCGAGCTCGTCGGGCGGGACCTGAAGGCAAAGGTCCGGTACGAGTGGTGGGCACAGCGCCGCGGCTTCGTGCGCAACACGCTCAACGCCCACGAATGCGATCTCCTGCTCGGAATTCCATCCAGCTTCGAGCGTACCAGCAACACGATTCCGTATTATCGCTCGACGTACGTGTTCGTTACGCGGCGCGACCGGCACCTCAGGATCGCGTCGTTCGACGACCCACAGCTCAGGAAGCTGAGAATCGGCGTACAGATGGTCGGCGACGACTTCACGAACACACCGCCGGCACACGCCCTGTCGAAGAGAAACATCATCCAGAACGTGCATGGGTACAGCGTGTACGGTGACTACCGCCAGCCGAACCCTCCCGCGCGAATCATCGATGCGCTCGTCAAGGGAGATGTCGACGTCGCGATCGCCTGGGGCCCGCTCGCTGGCTATTTCGCTCAGCGAGCACCGGTCGCACTCGAGATCACACCGGTTTCGCCCCAGATCGATCTCCCGTTCCTGCCATTTGTGTTCGACATCTCCATGGGTGTCCGCCGCGGTGACAACGCGCTCAGGGACGAGCTCAACGCGATCATCATTCATCGCAAGGGCGAGATAGATCGCATCCTTGACGAATACGGAGTGCCGCGAGTGAATGGCGCCGGAGGTCAGACATCGTGAGGCCGCGCGTGCGCACGGCCGCCTTGTGGACGAGAAGCGCGCTCCTGGTCGCGGCTGGTGCACTTGCGTCGTGCAAGCGAGAGGAGCGGGACTTTCGCGCGAACCCGCCGTCGGCGACGGCCGGCACTGTCGTCATCATGAGCGGTCTGCAGCCCGGTCCAGCGATGATACAACCGGCGGTCATGAATCCGTACGAAGACAACGCCTACGCCGTCTCGGAGGGAAAAGCGCTGTTCGACCAGATGAATTGCTCGGGGTGTCATTCGCACGGCGGTGGCGGAATCGGACCTCCTCTGACGGACGACGAATGGATCTACGGCAGTGATCCGCAGAACATCTTCGCGACAATCGTCGAGGGCCGTCCGAATGGGATGCCCGCGTTTCGTGGAAAGATCTCCGATTACCAGGTGTGGAAGCTCGTCGCGTACGTGCGGGCGCTGGGCGGTCTGCAGGGTAAAGCGATCCGCACGACCCGCGACGATCACATGATGTTCAAGGAATCAGAACAGGCGCGCAGCAAGGGACACCCAACACCGACCTTCGTCCCGCCCGCGGCCAACAAACAATGACGGACGCGTATCAGTCCGCCCTCGATCCGGGTGGCCCAAAAGCTGGGGCGATCCTGCACCTGGGCTGGTTTCTGTGGATCACCGCAGGCGTGGTCTACTTGCTCGTAATCGGCGCCCTCTTTTTTGCGTTGCGCCGCGCCAGCACTCGACGAGCGGCGTTCGCCGAGACAGACGCTGAAGAGCCGGAGCGCGAGCGAGCGCGGACGCTCTGGGTTGCCGGCGCGGTGGCCGGGACAGCGTTGATCCTTCTGCTGTTCATTTTCGTCGATGTGTCGACGGCGCGTACAATGTCCAGGGTGGGTGGCGAGAAACCGCTGCGTATAGACGTTGTAGGTCACCAGTGGTGGTGGGGAGTGAAGTATCCCGACACCGCGAATCCGCAGAACATCGTCGAGACTGCCAACGAAATTCATGTTCCTGTAGGCAGAGCGGTGTTCATCAAGATGACGTCGAGCGACGTGATCCACAGCTTCTGGGCGCCGAACCTCGACGGAAAAAAGGACCTCATTCCGGGACACGAGACGAGGACATGGTTCCGGGCGGATTCGGCCGGCGTTTATCGCGGGCAGTGCGCGGAATTCTGCGGGCACCAGCACGCGAAGATGGCCTTTTACATCGTGGCCGAGTCAAAGGCTCAGTTCGATCAGTGGCTGGAATCGCAGAAATCGGAGGCCGGCAAACCCGCTGACTCGCTGGCGCAAACGGGTGAGCGCGTGTTCCTGAGCGGTAGCTGCGCCATGTGTCACACCATCAGCGGTACAGGTGCTGGCAGTAACAACGGTCCCGATCTCACTCACTTGGCGAGCCGGCGTACCATTGCGGCGGGGACGCTCCCGAACAACCCCGGCAATCTCGCCGCCTGGATACTCGATCCGCAGAGCATAAAGCCAGGCGTGAAGATGCCCGCCAACCAGCTCGATCCGCAGTCGATGCGCGCGCTCGTTGCCTACCTCGGAACGCTCAAGTGATGGCCCACGCTCACGCTCTTCCTGATCTCAACGAGCCGGACGAGAGACCCCGCACGCTGACTGCGCGCGAGGAAGACGAAGTCCGCGCGAGGCTCGAGGCATCGTGGGAAGAGGGAAGCGGTCTCTGGGGCTGGCTCACGTCCACCAACCACAAATCAATTTCCAAGCGGTACATAATCACCGCGATAGTCTTCTTCATCCTCGGCGGAATCGAAGCGGCGATGATCAGGGCGCAGCTGGCGCGCCCCGAGAACGGTCTCATCGGACCGGATCTATACAACCAGATCTTCACGATGCACGGCAGCACGATGATGTTTCTCTTCGCCGTGCCTGTGATGGAGGCGATAGGGCTCTACCTGGTGCCGCTCATGATCGGCACCCGCAATGTCGCCTTCCCGCGTCTCAACGCTCTAGGGTACTGGATGTACCTCTTCGGTGGCGTCCTGCTGTACGTGGCGTTCTTCTACAATACCGGTCCGGACGCAGGCTGGTTCGCCTACGTCCCCCTCGCGGGGCCCCAGTACTCTCCGGGAAAGAGAGTCGACATCTGGGCCCAGATGATCACGTTCACCGAGATCGCCGCGCTCATTGGTGCGGTGGAGATCATCACCACCGTGCTCAAGCAGCGAGCGCCGGGAATGTCGCTGAATCGGATTCCTCTTTTCGTGTGGGCGATGCTGATCACTTCTTTCATGATCATCTTCGCGCTTCCCGCAATCGTAGTGAGCAGCTCCATGCTGGCCATGGACCGCCTCATCGACACCCACTTCTTCAACCCAGCGGAAGGTGGCGACGCGCTGCTCTGGCAGCATCTGTTCTGGTTTTTCGGACATCCCGAGGTCTACATCATCGTCATCCCGGGGCTCGGAATGCTGTCGTCGATGATCGAGACGTTCACCCGCCGCAGAATTTTCGGCTACCCGGCGATGGTTCTCTCTCTCATCACGACCGCGTTCCTCGGCTTCGGCCTGTGGGTGCACCACATGTTCGCGACTCCGCTGCCGCAGCTGGGTCAAAGCCTGTTCACCGCTGCGAGTGCCGCGATCGCCCTCCCCACGGGCGTACAGATCTTTTGCTGGATCGCCACGATATGGTCGGGCAGGCCGCGCTACACGACGTCCTTCATGTTCGTGATCGGGTTCTTCGTGCTCTTCATCATCGGGGGACTCAGCGGCGTCATGATCGCCTCTATTCCCTACGATCTGCAGGCGCACGACACGTTCTTCGTGGTGGCGCATTTCCATTATGTGCTGATCGGTGGAGCGGTCTTTCCTCTGTTTGGTGCGTTCTATTACTGGTTTCCCAAGATGACCGGCCGCATGCTCAGCGAGCGGGCCGGCAAATTGAATTTCTGGCTATTCTTTGTGGGAATGAACGTCACGTTCTTTCCGATGCACGTTCTGGGTTTGCTCGGCATGCCGCGCCGCGTTTACACATACCTGCCGGAGATGGGCTGGGGAAACCTCAACTTGCTCTCGAGCATTG
>DATARP010000267.1:0-3011 GCA_036264075.1 Gemmatimonadaceae bacterium | reverse complement strand
TCGGTCGGATCCGTCGGCTTCCCTCCGACGACGGGATAGCTCTGGGTGAAGTCAGTCGCTGGAACTGCAGTTGCCCAGGCGGGCTCGTTCAATTTTCCGTCGATCCTGATCGTCGCTGATGTGCGAGTTGCTCGCATCACTTTTACTGCGCCACGGGAGGTAGTGGTTTCGGCTGGTTGACCCGTATTGGGCGGATTTTGCGCCAAGGCGCGTGATAGAGGGACAAACAACGAGAGCACGGCCAACGGCAGCAGCAGACGACGGGTAGTCATGATGTCGCACGGTTCGGGTGGCAGGGGGGCGACCTCGTCGCCATGCTTTCTTAGACGCAACTACTTGCCGAATGGTTTAAGAGTTTCACCACACCGCGTAGAAGTTCGATCTATTTGGTCTTGGGCGCGGTCGGGACCTTGTCGCCTGCGAGAACGGGAGCCGCATTCTTGTCGGCTTTCATCAGCGCTGCCTGTTCCGGACTCACCGAAGTGTTTTCCGGCACGTGACAGGCGGCCTTGGGGTCGCTTTCAAAATCGTGGATGAGATTGCGCGATTTCGCCAGTTCCCCAGGCGTGGCCCGGACCGTGATCGCCGAAATGCCAGTCGTGGGCAGGTAATAGGTGCTTCCGTGGGACCGCACATAAGGATTGATGATGTCGGCGGCCTGCTGCGGTGAAAGACACGACAGCTGCATCGTCTCGGTGTGGAGAGTGTTGGCCGCGTCGGCATCCGCGTTGTTGAGCGCGGGAATGATCGTCAACGCAGACGCAATCCATATCGTAACCACGAGCGCCGCGCCGCTGATCATCACCGCTATGCGTCCAGTCCGACGGCGCCTCGACGCGGTCACAGACTGCTCGGCCACCGTAATCGGATTGCTCATCGGAGGCAATCCGTTCAGCAGCGTCGCCGCTTCGTACTCCCTGTCGCGCAAGACGGTCGTCACGCGCGCGCAGTCGGGACAAGTATCGCAATGGAGCATTACTTCGGAATCGGGAGCCATGTCCCTCAGCGACGCGGTCGACAGCATCGAGAGGACTTCTGTGCAGTTCATTTGTCGAGCTCCCGATAGCTTGGATGGGTAGCGAGGAGTTTCGCGCGAATTGCCTTCCGCGCCTTGAACAGATTCGCGCGCACGGAGACCGGCTTCATCCCGGTGCGTGCCGCGGCTTCCGCTGGCGACATCCCTTGAAGATCGACCAGATCGAAGATCTCCCGCTGCCTCTGCGGGAGTTCCGAGAACAGCTCCATGATCACGCGAGCTGCCCGCTCGCGGTCGACGCGTCCGCCGGGATCGGTGGTGTAGACATCCCGAAGGGGGCGCGCGGCGGGAGACAGCGCCAGGCGCAGTCGCCGTTTGTGGGTGCGTCGCGCCTGCCATGCCGCGGTCCTCGTTATGGAATAGAGCCACGCTTCGAGCGACCCGTCGGACCGGTAATTGGACAGCTGACGGTGCGCCCGGACAAAAACCTCCTGAGCGATGTCCTCCGCCTCATCCGGATCCCAGGCGAATGTCAGCGCCCAGCGAAAAACGGCTGGGTGGTATCGGGTCACGAGGGTGGTAAAGGCGGCATCGTCGCCTGCAGATGCAAGGGACACCAGCTGGACCTCGACTGCGTGCGCCGTCCGATCGATATGCAGCGGCAGTCGTGTGTGTTCGTCGTCTCGCATCCCAGCTTGGTAGAGATTCATCGCCAGGCTAATATATGGTTGTAGGGATCGAGCCCCTGAACTCGCAGTCACCGGCTTCCTCTGGTCCGCTTCTGTGAGATGATGCCACCATCGGCGAATGCGTTTACTCGAGATGGAAAGGCTAGAAGGAAGCTCATCCGTCGGTGCTCGGATGGGCTCGATTGGCCCGGAAATAGCCTCACATGTTTCTATGTTAATGCCCCCATCCGCCCCTTAATGAGAAAGCTCGTTCTAGTCCTGCTCGCCTGCGCCGCGTGCGCATCGGCTCCGTCGACGACTGTGCCGACGACGACTCAGCCTGCGCCGATCACGACTATGCCGACTCCGCCTTTGGTGGTGTCCGGGCCAGTACTCACCGGCGCCGCCAAATGGGCCGATTCAGCGGCCCGACTGATCGACCAGGCTACTTTCGCGGGTAGTCTCCCGGGACTGCGGAGCGCGGGTCTGCTGATCGACTCGGCGCTAGCGGCATACCCGAACGACGCCCTGCTGCTGCAGTACCGCGGATACGAGCTCTACCGTGAAGCAGGACAGCTCGGCATCGACGCCGCCACCAGACGCCAGCTTCCTCAAGTCGCGGCGACCGCGCGAATCAAGCTGCTGGAATCGCTGGCCGCACAGCCGCTCGCTGAAACGCACGCTCTACTGGCGATGACCATGGGACGGATGATCGGGCTGGATCAGATCTATTCTCCGACGCTCGGCCCGCTCATTCCGAAGGAAATGGCCGCCGCGGTCGCCATGGGTCCGAACAACCCTCGCGTCTGGCTTCTCCGGGGGATTCAATCGTTCTATACGAAGCCCGAGTACGGCGGCGGCGACTCGGTGGCGGAAATGCAGCTCAACAAGGCAATCGAACTATTCACGACAGATAATCCTGCGCCACCCGCTCCATCGTGGGGCAAGGCAGAGGCGTACGTTTGGCTGGGGCAGGTTCTCCAGAAACAGAACAGGATCGCCGAAGCACGCGCGGCGTACAACAATGCACTCTCGGTGCAGCCGGGTTACCCATGGGTGGTCTACACGCTGCTGCCATCGATAGAAGGGAGATAGTAGATGAAACAGATTCGATATTTTGCCGCAATCGCGCTCGTAACGTCGTTTGCAGCGTGCAGCAAGGACACCACCGCTCCAGGCGACGTGACGACTCCTCCACCTCCCGTCACGCCGACGACGGAGTCCGACGTCTTTCTGGCCGGCGCAAAGACCGCCTGGAAATTCGTCGAGAACAACACGCAGGCATCGACAGGTCTCGCCAAGGCGCACGACACGTTTCAGTACGTGACGACGTGGGACATCGCCAGCCAGATCGCCGCGACGTATTC
>DATARP010000110.1:0-17633 GCA_036264075.1 Gemmatimonadaceae bacterium | reverse complement strand
GCGCTGGCGAATCCCAAGATCGTGACGCAGATGGGAAACCAGGGCCACTCGAGCGAAGGCGCGCGGCTCGTCAACGAGTGGATACAGGCCGGAGTCATCGGGCCGGTGCGCGACGTTCACGTGTGGACCAATCGTCCGGTCGTGTACTGGCCGCAGGGAGTTCCTCGTCCGACGGGCGCACCGCCGCCAGCGTCGCCGGGCAGTCCGTTTGGGAATCCCTACAGCTTCAGCTACGTGAACACGCTTCTCGCGTCGGCGCTGGGATCGTATCCGGTTCCACCGGGGCTGCATTGGGATCTCTACCTCGGCCCCATCGCTGAAAATGTTCCGTATCACCCGATCTACCATCCGTTCAACTGGCGAGGGTGGGTAAACTTCGGCGTTGGTGCTCTCGGTGACATGGGTGCGCACCTCATCGATCACCCGTACTGGGCGCTCGGACTCACGTATCCGACGAGCATCGAGGCGACGTCCACGCAGTGGGGGACTCAGGCAATTCCGCCGGATCCGACCGCCAAGGCGGGTACCCGCGAAGCGCGCGGCTACAACAAGCCGGTTTCATATCCTGTGGCCACCGCTGTTCACTACCAGTTCCCGGCGCGCGGTGCGCAGCCGCCGGTAAAGCTCAATTGGTACGACGGCGGCCTTTATCCGGCGCGCCCCGATGTGCTGCCCGACGACGTCACGCTCAAGAGCGAAGGTGGCGTGATTTTCATGGGCGAGAAGGGAATCCTTATGAACGACACGTACGGCTCCAACCCGCGTCTCTTTCCGGTTTCCCTCGCGGAAGAAGCCGCGCTGGTGCCGAAGACAATCGCGCGGATTCCCTGGAGTCACGAAATGAACTGGGTGAAGGCAATCAAGGGAGAGGCAAAGGCAAGCTCGCCAATTGAGTACGCCGCGCAGCTCACCGAGACGATGCTTCTCGGCATCGTCGCGCTTCGCACGGGGCAGGGAAGGAAGATCCTCTACGATGGCGAGCGCATGGCTGTAACCAACATTGCGGATGCGAATCAATATCTGACGCGAGAGTATCGCGCCGGCTGGGCAATCTGACCAAACATTTACGAGGAATTCATGATACACCGAGTGGCCGCGCGCGCGGCGATCATTTCGCAGCTGGCACTCATTGCCGCGGGTTGCACCCAGGCGGCCAACGGCGTCTCGTCTGAGGGCATTACCACCGCGTCGGGCGCTACACCATTGACGGTGGAGCAACGCGCTGCAGGATGGCGCTCTCTGTTCGACGGCACGAGCACGTCCGCGTGGCGTGGCTACAGAACCCAATCTCTCCCGGCCGGCTGGACAATCGTCGATGGCATTCTGACCAAGACCGGATCGGCGAACGACATCATCACGAAGGATCAGTTCGGCAACTTCGAGCTCGCTCTCGACTGGAAGCTTGCGCCGGGTGGCAATGCCGGAATCTTCTACCGAGGCACCGAGGAGTACGACCACATCTACTGGAGCGCTCCGGAGTATCAGCTACTGGACGACGCCGGACATCCGGACGGCCAGAGCAGACTCACGTCGGCCGGCTCGGCCTACGCGCTCTATCCGTCTCCGGCGGGAGTGGTTAAGCCAGGCGGCCAGTGGAACTCCACGCTCCTCGTCGTCAACGGCAACAACGTCCAGCACTGGATGAACGGCCAGAAGGTAGTCGAGTACACTCTTGCCAGCCCCGACTGGGAAGCGAAGGTCAAGGCGAGCAAGTTCGCCCAGTACCCGCACTACGGCCGTGCCCCGAGCGGGCACATCGGCATCCAGGGTGATCACGACGGAACGCTCTGGCTACGCAACATTCGCATCCGGGAGATCAAATGAGCGGTGTCCGATCGCGGCTCTCGATCATGATGTTCCTCCAGTATTTCATCTGGGGGGTGTGGTTCGTGACCATGGGCACGTATCTCGGTCAAACACTTCATTTCACCGACCGCGAGATTGGGCTCGCCTACGGGGCGACAGCCATCGCAGCACTGGCGTCGCCTTTTTTCATGGGCGTGATAGCCGATAGATACTTCTCTAGTGAAAAGCTTCTCGCGGTTCTGCACCTGCTCGGCGGCGCGCTGATGTGGCTGGTTTCGCTTCAGACGTCTTTCTCTACGTTCTATCCGCTGCTCATCCTGTACGCGCTCTGCTACATGCCGACGCTGTCGCTCACGAATTCGATCTCGTTCCACCACGTGCGCGATCCGGGCCGCGACTTCCCATTCATTCGGGTGCTCGGGACCATCGGATGGATTGTCGCCGGCATCATCGTGGGCGCCGTTTTCCATGCCGACGCTCTCGTGCTGCCCATGAGATTGGCGGCCGGCGCTTCGATCGTGATGGCCGCGTACTCACTTCTCCTTCCGCACACACCGCCTAAGGCCGCCGGTCAGGGCTTCAGCGTCCACGATGCGCTCGGCCTCGACGCACTTCAGCTCCTGCGCAACCGCGACTTCTTCATCTTCGTGGCCGGATCGTTTCTGCTCTGTATTCCACTTCAGTTCTATTACACGTTCGCAAATCCGTACCTCAACGAGGTCGGCGCCCCGAATCCGGCATTCATCCAGACTTTCGGTCAGATGTCGGAGATCATTTTCATGCTGCTGCTCCCGTTCGTGCTGCGGCGGTTTGGGATCAAGGTCATCATGCTAGTCGGCATGGCGGCCTGGGCGTTGCGCTACCTCGCCTTCGGTACTGGTGCCGACGGGCCTGTGATGTCCCTCATCTATATCGGGATTCTGCTGCATGGCGTGTGTTACGACTTCTTTTTCGTGAGCGGGCAGATCTACACCGATCAGCGAGCCGGTGAGAAGATCCGCGCGGCGGCTCAGGGTCTTATCAACTTCGTCACCAACGGCCTCGGCTACTTCGTCGGCGCCTTCGCATCGGGTTGGGTCGTGAATCGGTATGCTACTGCGAACGCCGCATGCACTGATGCTGCGGCGGCCGCGCATCAGTGTCTCAAGGTGACTCACGATTGGCACGCGATCTGGCTGGTCCCCTCCGCCGGTGCCGCGCTGGTATTCATTCTTTTCGCTCTGCTTTTCAGGCCGAACGCTGGCGGAGGGACGGTCGCAGAATCAGTTCCGGCGGGAGCGCCTGCATAGAGGCGCGGTGGTAACCAAAGTCGAGTTATATCCGTACGGCAGGGAACAACAACGAAGGAAGATATGGACGATCCGGCTAAGGCAATTATCGCGGTGTCGCTGTTTGTCTCGCTCGCGTACTCAGTAAGGGCGATTGCGCTGGCCACCGTTGCACACAAGAGGGAGGAGGTCCGCAAGACGGAAGAAGTGCCGTCCGTCACTGAGGCGCGCCTGGCGCGAATCGAGCAGGCAGTGGACGCGATCGCTCTCGAGGTGGAGCGCATCTCCGAAGGCCAGCGCTTCACTACGAAGCTGCTGAGTGAGCAAAAGCAGACGCTGCCGAAACCAACGCCGCGTCAGCTCACCAGCAACACACCTACCTGATCCGGAGGGTTCTTGTCGTCACGATTCAACGGATTGGTCCTCGCGCTCCTTTGCGCGGGAGTAGTCGCTTGCGCCGGGGACGAGACTGCGAAGAAGCAGGAGCTCACCCAGCGCGAGAAGGACAGCACGTTTGCCCGTTCCCAGATTCCGGGAGCAAAAGCCGTCGGCAAAGCGCTCAGGACAGCTGACTCGGCGGAGGCACGGCAAGCGCGCATTGACACCTCAGCGAGTCCCTGATAGGCGAATTGTTGATGAGCTTCGGCATGGGATGCAGACCACTTATTATTGCATGTCATGACGATTGCTGGCGCTCTCGGCGCCGATATAACTGAGGACGACAGGCCGCTCGCCGAGCCCGTAGCCGCGCCCCCCGAAGGCGCCGAACACAAATACCTGATCGCGTTCGCTGTGGTGCTCGCGGCGCTGATGCAGGTGATCGACAGCTCCATCGTCAACGTGGCGTTGCCGGACATGATGGGGAACCTGGGCGCGAGCCTCGACGAGATCGCCTGGGTGTCTACCGGCTACATCCTCGCCAGCGTAATCATCATCCCGCTCACGGGCTGGCTCGGCGACTTCTTCGGACGCAAGCGCTACTTCGTCGGCTCGATCATCATCTTCACCGTCGCGAGCTTCCTTTGTGGCGCATCGCATTCGCTCTCGGCGCTCGTGTTCTGGAGAATCATTCAGGGGCTGGGCGGTGGCGCGCTGATGACTGTGTCGCAGGCGGTGCTGTTCGAATCATTTCCGAGAAGGGAAGCGGGCACCGCGATGGCGCTCTTCGGGCTCGGCGTCATGGTCGGTCCGACTATCGGCCCCACACTCGGCGGCTGGCTCACGGACAATTACGGCTGGCCGTGGATTTTCTATATCAACATCCCGCTCGGCATGCTCGCCGCCTCGATGATCATCGGCTACGTCCACGATCCCGAGGACCAGCAACGGCCGCCGTCGGTGGACTACATCGGGATTGCTCTGCTTGCGATGAGCGTTGGATCCCTGCAATACCTGCTCGAGTACGGTCAGCGCGAGGACTGGTTCCAATCGCGGTCGATGACAACCCTCGCAGTAACAGCCATCGTGACGGGCGCAGTGCTTCTCTGGCGCGAGCTCACGATCGATCATCCAGTCATCGACTTCCGTGTGCTGCGGCACCGCCAGATGTGGGTGGGGACTCTGCTCGGCGTGGTCATGGGAGTAGGACTCTTCGCATCTGTATTCACCCTGCCCGTGTTTCTGCAGGGAAATCTTCACATGACCGCGCAGCAGACGGGGATTCTGCTCGCTCCTGGCGCAATTGCGACTGCGGTCTCGATGGCGGTCGTCGGGCGGCTCACCAACAAGTATGATCCGCGCATCCTGATTACGATTGGCGCGCTGCTCTTCGCGGGAGCGATGTTCAAGCTATCTCGCATCACTGGTGAGAGCGGCGGCACCGATTTCTTCTGGGCGCTCATCATGCGCGGAGTCGGCCTGGGCATGATGTTCGTTCCGCTCACCACCATCACGCTTGCCGAGCTCACGCACGCCGAGCTGCCACAGGGCACCGGTCTGTACAACTTCTTCCGTCAGCTGGGTGGGTCACTCGGCATCGCCGCGATCGCGACGCTGTTGTCGCACTACACCGCCCAATTCCGCGCCATACTCTCTGAGCATTTGGCGAGCGGAGATCCGACGACGCTGGGCCGGATCGACATGCTGACCAGAGCGATGGTCGCGCGTGGCGCCGACGCATGGACCGCGCGCCAGCGGGCGTTGAGCATTCTCGACCGTGAGCTAGCGGGTCAAGCGAGCGTGATCGCCTACAGCAGGATCTATGTCCTGAGCGCCGCGCTGATTCTTGCGCTTATCCCTCTGCTCGTTCTCGTACGTCACACCCGCGGGGCCGCTGGGACGACGCACATAATGGAGTAGCAGCTATCTGGATGCCGATCGCGCGGGTTTTGCGGGCGCTGCTGCCTCTGCACCGGCACCGGCCGCCTTTGCGTCGTCGACGTCGGCAAAGCTGACGTCCTTTCCGCGCTGCTTCAGCATGTGGATGATCCCGACCTTGTCCGTCGCCTTGAGGTAGGCTTCCTGCGGCTCGACCTGGCTGGAGTCGACGAGCTCGATCAGAGCGTCATTCATCGTCACCATTCCCAATCTGCGCGAAGTCTGGAGCACGGAAGGCAATTGGAACGTCTTGCCTTCACGAATCAGGTTCGAGACCGAGGGCGTCGAGAGCATGATTTCGCGCGCCGCGACGCGGCCGCCACCGATCTTCTTGCAAAGGACCTGTGAGATGACGCCCTTCAACGATTCCGAGAGCATGACGCGAATCTGCGCCTGTCTGTCGGGCGGGAACTGATCGATGACGCGGTCGATTGTGCTCACCGCGGTCGACGTATGGACTGTGCCGAAAACAAGGTGGCCGGTCTCGGCGGTTTCGATTGCCATCGAGACCGTTTCGAGATCGCGCAGCTCACCAACCAGCACGATGTCCGGGTCTTCGCGCAGCGCCGCGCGCAGGGCGTGCTTGAACGATGACGTGTGCACTCCCACGTGACGCTGCGTGATCAGACACTTCTTGCTCTCGTGTACGAACTCGATCGGATCCTCGATCGTGATCACGTGATCGGAGCGGGTTCGGTTGATCAGGTCGATCAGCGCGCACAGCGTGGTCGACTTACCCGATCCTGTCGGGCCGGTGACGAGCACGAGTCCCTTCGTGAGATGGCAAAGCCGCTGCACTTCCTGCGAAATGCCCATCTGCTCGACCGTGACGACCGCGGCGGGAATCGCCCGGAATACGGCGCCCGTGCCCTTCCGGTCGCGGAGGGCGTTGCCGCGGAATCGCGCCAGCCCGACGATCTCGTGCGCGAAATCCGTGTCGTTGATCTCCTTGAACTCCTCGCGATTTTGCTCGAGCATCACCGAGTTCAGCATGATATCGATGTCTTCCGACGTCAGGACGGCCTCGCCCGCTATCGGCGCTATCTCACCACTGGCACGAAGCATTGGCGGCGAGCCTGCGCGAAGGTGGAGGTCCGACGCCTTGTTTCCGACGAGGGTACGGAGCAGCGCTTCGATCTTGTCGAGTGCGCGATTGGCGGTCACCGATGACTTCGGAGCTTCGGCGTGCGACGTTTCGACCCGCTTCGGCTCCGGCTTCGAAGTTGGAGCTGCGGGCGCAGCGGGTGCGGCAACCGCAGCGACAGTCTGCGCGGCAGCAGTCTGCGCGCCGTTGGAGCCGGCAATCTTTCGCTCGATCCGCGCCGCGATCTTTCCGTTCTGCGTGAGGACCACTTCGAACGTTCCGTCCGGCGAGGAGTAATCGAACTTCGTGTTGCCCTGGGCATCCATCGCCTGTGGCGAGTTGGACGGCGAGATCTCCCGCACGAGGTTGAGGATCTGCGCGCTCGTGAGTGCCTGCTTCATCACAGGGCGGGCGGAATCCTTGATCATCACAGTCGCAACTTCGCCCTCGGACAGATTCAATGCCGAGGCGTTGTTGGTGACGAGCAGGTTGAGAAAGCGATCTAGCTGTGCCATTTCAGTCGGTCAGTCCAATGGACGAACGCGGTCGATCAACGATCGGTTGATGAGCCGTGCTTCGTTTGAGGTATAGAGGGTGAGAAAGCGGGATGTCAGCGCATTCAGATAGTCGAGCACCCGCGCCCTGTCGGGCGGGGCGTCGAGCCGAATGGAGCCGAGACGTACTTCGCCTCCCACCAGAAGCACCTGGAGAAGCGCGGTCGGAGATGGTGGATCGCGGGGAGCCAGGTCTGACGGGGCTTCGCCCCTGTCAGCCGCGATCTCGGCGACACGCTCTTTGGCGACGAGAATCACTTCGTCAGTTGCGAGCTCGAGTGGAAAGAAGGGGCTTTCGGAGTTGAACAGCTCGGAAACCTCTTCGAGCTCGAAGGGGCGGTGTGGGGAAAAATGGATGAAAACGTTCCCGCGCACTTCTTCTCCGCCAAGCATCGTAAGAATGACGGCTTTTCGAGTCGTCTCGATGCGGTACAGGTTCGCCGTGTCACTTGTGAAAGGCATGGGCACGCGCGAGAGAGTGGGCGTGAGAACTTCGCTCGGTATTCAGACTGTTCTGGAGGCCGTAACGTCACGCCGGAAACCACACAAATATGACGTCGGTTTACCCTAGTGGCGCCCGCGCTTGCGCCTTACTTTCCCGTGTCCCCAACTGGCGGAAACCGATGAGTTTCGTCCTCCCTCTCCAGCGGAAGACCTACGATGTCTGCATCGTGGGCTCCGGAGCTGGTGGCGGAATGGCAGCGTATGTTCTCACGCGCGCGGGCGCGAACGTTCTTCTCCTCGAGGCCGGCGGCCCGTGGGATAACAGCCGCGACTCGGCCATGCTCAAATGGCCGTACGACTCACCGCGGCGAGGGGCGTCTACGAGGGATAGGCCCTTTGGCGAGTTCGACGCCTGCGTGGGCGGCTGGGACCTCGAGGGCGAGCCGTTCACCAATGCCGAAGGGACGGATTTCAAGTGGTGGCGGGCGAGGATGGTTGGCGGACGCACCAACCACTGGGGGCGCATCTCGCTCAGGTTCGGTCCTGACGATTTCAAGGCGAAAAGCCGTGACGGGCTCGGTGACGACTGGCCGATAGGGTACCAGGATATTGCGCCTTACTACGATCGCATCGACAAGCTCATAGGCGTATTCGGAAACAACGACAATCTTCCGAATCATCCTGGCGGTTATTTCCTGCCGCCGCCGAAGCCTCGGTGCTACGAGCTGATGATCAAGGATGCCGCCGATCGTCTCAAGATCACCTGCGTTGCTGCGCGACTGTCGGTGATCACGAGAAATCACAATGGCCGCCCGGCGTGCCACTACTGCGGCCAATGCAATCGCGGCTGCATGACCAACTCCAATTTCTCCTCCACCAACGTGCTCATTGCACCGGCGCTGAAGACGGGAAAGCTGACGCTGGTGACCAACGCAATGGCGCGCGAAGTAACACTCAACAACCGTGGAATGGCGACCGGCGTTACCTACATTGACACGAAAACCAGACGGGAGAATCACGTCAACGCCAGCGTGGTGGTGCTTGCCGCGAGTGCGTGCGAGACGGCGCGTCTGCTGCTCAACTCCAAGTCGCCGAAGTTTCCCGACGGGCTCGCGAACTCGAGCGGCGTCGTCGGAAAATATCTGACCGATACGACGGGCACCGGCGTTGGCGGGTTCATTCCCAAAATGGTGGACCACGTTCCGCACAACGAGGACGGAGTAGGCGGCAACCACATCTACATGCCTTGGTGGGGCGACAACAAGAAGCTGGGTTTCCCGCGTGGATACCACATAGAAGTCGGAGGTGGGTTGGAGCCGCCGAGCTATGGATTCATGGGCGGCATTCAGCAGTATCCCTCCGGCGGCGGATACGGCAAAGCTCTGAAGGACGACTACCGGCGGTACTATGGCGCGTCGGTCTACTTCGCCGGCCGTGGCGAGATGATTCCCAACGACAAGAGCTATTGCGAGATCGATCCGACAATGAAGGACAAGTACGGAATCCCGGTGCTGCGGTTCCACTGGCAGTGGAGCGACTACGAGTACAACCAGGTTCGCCACATGCAGGAGACTTTCCGCGCTCTCATCGCCGACATGGGTGGTCAGGTCTTCGACGCAATGCCTGATCAAACCAAAGGCTATGGGATCGCACGTGGCGGGGAGATCATCCACGAGCTGGGCACGGTTCGCATGGGGAACGATCCGGCCAAGTCGGCGCTCGATTCAAACTGTCGCGCGCACGACGTGAAAAATCTTTTCGTAACCGATGGCGGCCCATTCGTGTCCCAGGCAGACAAGAATCCGACGTGGACAATTCTCGCGCTCTCGATGCGCACGAGCGAATACATCGCGCAGGAACGCAAGCGGGGGGCACTCTGATGTCGAGCGACAAAGAACCCATCACTGGCTCGGCGCCCGAATCCGGCGCCGACGCTGGAGCGCCGGCGGCGAACGAGATGAGTCGTCGCGAGGCCGTTCAGCTGATGTCGCTGCTTCCAATAGCAGCCGCACTCGGCCTCTCGAGGGCTGATCAAGAGAGAGCCTGGGGTTTTGTCGATGACGCGAGGGCGCGCGCTGCGGAGGGAACCGCCTTCGCTCCGAAATTTTTCACGCCGGCTGAATTCCGTACTGCGGGTATTCTGGCTGACATGATCATTCCGCGTGACGAGCGTTCGGGAAGCGCGACGGATGCCGGCGTCCCCGAGTTCATGGACTTCATCATGGTGGACAGGCCCGGGAACCAGCAATGGATGCGCGCCGGACTGGCCTGGATCGATGCGCAGTCGACGACAAGATTTGGAAAACCATTCGCCGCGATAACCGTCGCGCAGCGCGAGCAGATTCTGAATGACATCGCCTGGCCGGCCCGCGCGCCGGCAACGCTCGCCGACGGTGTCAGCTTCTTCAATCGATTCCGGGACCTCACGTCATCAGGCTTCTGGTCAAGCCGTCTTGGAGTCAAGGACCTGCGCTACATCGGCAACACCTTCAATCCGAACTGGAACGGCTGCCCGCCCGAAGCATTGGCAAAACTCGGCGTCACCTACGACAAGTTCGACCCCAACAATCTTCGCCTTACCCCTTCATGATGCTCTGTGACGAAGAACTTATGCGGAGAGTGAGATGAGCAGCGAACGCCTCGGAATCGGATTCGTCGGCAGCGGATTCAACGCGCGCTTCCACGTCCAGTCGCTTACCTCGGTGCGGGAAGTGGACGTGCGCGGCGTGTGGAGTCCGAACGAAAAAAATGCAGCCTCCACCGCGGCGCTTGCCCGCGAGTACGACGTGGGCGAAGCGAGGCCGTACAAATCCATTCGCGACATGGTTGCGGACCCCGCCATCAACGCGCTCTGGCTGTGCGGCCCGAACCACGCGCGCATCGGTAACATCGAAGAGATCGTGGACGCGATCAAGAGCGGAGCGGGAACGCTTCGTGGTCTCGCCTGCGAGAAGCCTTTGGCGCGAAACGTTGCGGAAGCAAAAAAAGTCGCCGCGCTCGCGAAGAGCGTGGGATTGAATACGGGATATTTGGAGAACCAGCTATTTGCTCCCGACATAACCCGGGGGCGCGAGCTGATCTGGGCGCGTGGTGCAGCGCTCACAGGACGTCCGTATCTCGCGCGCGCAGCAGAGGAACACAGCGGGCCTCACATGCCGTGGTTCTGGCAGGGCTCGCTTCAGGGCGGCGGCGTCCTCAACGACATGATGTGTCACTCGGTCGAAGTAGTGCGGCAGCTGCTCACCAAGCCGGGCTCTCCACGCTCCTCGATCAAGCCGAAGCGGATCAGCGCGCACATAGCATCGCTCAAGTGGAGCCGTCCAAAATACGCCAGGCAGCTGTCCGAGACTTTTGGGAAGGAAGTCGACTACACCAAGCGTCCTTCGGAAGATTTCGCGCGTGCTACGATCGAATACGAGTCGGAGGATGGCGAGGCCCTTATCGGCGAAGTCACCACGTCGTGGAGTTTCATCGGAGCCGGCCTGCGACTCTCGGCGGAGCTGCTCGGACCGGAGTACTCGCTTTCCTGGAATACCCTCGACAGTAGTCTCAAGATGTTCTTCAGCAGGGAAGTGCACGGCAAAACGGGCGAGGACCTGGTCGAGAAGCAGAACGCTGAGATGGGATTGATGCCAGTGGTGGCGGAAGAGGCATCCGTCTACGGATATTCGGCCGAGAACCGGCACATGGCGCGCGCGTTTCTCAAGGGTGAGAAGCCGATGCTCACCTTTGAGGACGGGGTAGAGGTCGTTCAAATCCTGATGGCTGCCTATATGAGCGCCCAAGAAGGTCAGACCCTGGAATTCCCGCCAGCAGGACTCGACGCATTCGTTCCGGACGTCGCGAAAGGGACTTGGAACCCGAAGGCCTAGCCTACAGCTGAGCTAGGGCCTATGTTAATGGCGTTGGCGGGCTTGGCACAGTCAATGCTGCTGATGAGCTTGCCACGTTTTTGAGGAAAAGATGAACACCGCAGGTCTGGTCGTCGCGCTTCTCTCGATAGCAACCGCCACCACCGTCACGACCGACGGAGCGGTTCCGCCCAAGCCGTCCGCGCCGGCTGTCGCACCGCCCCGCGCTGCATCGGCGGACCAACTTCCTCTCCTTTTCATCGTCGACGGCGTTCGATACGCGGGTGATCAAGTTCCCTTGCTCAGTCCGGAGATCGTGGCCTCGGTGAAGGTGATCAAGGGTCATCGTGCGCTCCAGCAATACGGGCCCGACGCCTCGTATGGAGTGGTGGTCATCACCACCAAGCTGGCGGCAGCCCACGGCTCCTGAAAGCCCGGCACGAATAACACATGACCTGAAAAAAAAGGGCATCCATTCTTGGATGCCCTTTGACGTTTCGGCTCTGCCGTTACGAGGGTTCGCCTAACCCCCGTGAGATTTCCTGCCGCCCTTCCGCATCGGCTCGTGGTCTTCTGGTTTGCCGTACCCACCGCCGCCCGGCTTTTCACCACCGCCGTGCACCTTGTTCACAGTTGCCCAGGCCCGGCGCTCCGCTTCCTTCTCGGGCACGCCCCGGGTCTCGTAGCCCTCCTCGATGTGCTCGGCCTGGCGTTTTTCCTTGTTCGTGTATTTGGATTTGTCTCCGCGTGGCATCTGGCGCTCCTTTAGTGATCCAACCAAATGGTGCAGACACTGTACCCGCCCGATCGAAGCCGACGGGTGGCAGTCGGCTCATCCGGGTGGCATTTTGATGCACACATGACCTTCCCCTTCGAGCGGCCGGGCCCTGCCCGGCTGCCACCTCTGCCGCGATCCTTCCGGACGTTCGTGATCTGGCTGCTTGCGGCGCTGTTCGTAGCGCTCGTCGTGATACCGTGGCTGGCGAGCTTCGCGACGGATTGGCTTTGGTTCAAGGAAGTCGGCTTCCAGTCGGTATTCGCCACTTCGCTGGTCTGGCGGATCGGGTTGTTTTTCATCGGCGGCGGCTTCGCATTCGGCTACATCTACGGGAACGTGCGGCTCGCGCGGGGAACAGGCACCGGCTTCCCGGTCCTGTACGTGAATCGCGGCGACGGTGTGAACATCGATGTGTCCCGCACGGTCACCCGCCTGTTCCTTCCAGCGTCGCTCGTGCTGGCGTTCCTCACCGCCGTTTCCGCGAGTGCGTCCTGGCTGGAGGTCCTGAAGGGTTTCAACGGCGTTCCGATCGGTACCCGCGACCCGCTATTCGGACGCGACATTTCGTTCTATCTGTTCAGACTGCCCCTCATCTCCGGCGTGTTGGGCACTCTGATCACGCTGACTTTTCTGGCGATCGTCGCGGTGGCGGTGATGTACTGGATGAGAAATGACATCACGCTTCCGCCGCGACGCGCATCGGCCAAGCCGCGCGCGGCGCGCCATCTCGGCGTCCTGGTGGTCGTGCTGTTCGTGCTGATTGCAGTGCGGTTGTGGATCGTCGCCACCGCGAGCCTTCTCTATTCAACGACCGGTCCGCTCCTTGGCGCGAGTTACACCGATGTGCACGTCGCACTTCCGGGACTCTACATCTCGGCAATCGCCGCGGTTGTGGCCGCCGTCTGGGTTGCAGCAGGCATCGCGCGCGGGAAACTGATTTGGTCGGCGATCTCCGCGACGATCCTCTACACGGTGGTCAGCGTGCTGGCGCGGGGCGTAGTGCCGTCGGCGTACCAGAAGCTGGTCGTCTCGCCGAACGAGCTGTCGCGGGAATCGCCGTACCTTCGAAACCACATTGACGCGACACGCAAGGCGTGGGGATTGGATCACGTTGAATCGCGTGACCTGTCCGGCGAAGTCCAATTGACGATGAACGAGATCAAGGCCAACGCCGCCACGGTCGATAACATTCGGCTTTGGGAGCGGCCGCTCCTGAAGCAGACCTTCAGCCAGCTCCAGGAAATCCGCACCTACTACGATTTTGTATCCGTCGACGACGACCGGTACACGATCGACGGCAGGTACCGCCAGGTCCACGTCGCCGCGCGCGAGCTGAATTCCGAATCGCTGCCTACGCGCACGTTCATCAATGAGCGACTGACGTTCACCCATGGCATGGGCCTGACCATGGCGCCAGTCAACCAGGTTACGACGGAAGGCCTCCCGGTTCTCTTCATCAAGGACTTGCCGCCGGTTTCCACGATCTCGGTCAAGCTGACTCGCCCGCAGATCTACTACGGCGAGCTGACAAACGAATACGTGTTCGTGGGCACCAAGCAGAAGGAGTTCGACTATCCCGCCGGCGAAGAGAACATCTACACGAACTACACCGGACGCGGCGGCGTTCCAATCGGATCCCTCGTCCGGCGGGTGCTGTACGCGTTCCAGCTCGGCTCGCTCAAGATTCTTCTCTCAGACGACATCCGCGGCAACGCGAAGATCATGTATCGGCGCAACGTGATGGATCGCGCCACCAGCGCAATGCCGTTCCTCGATTTTGACAACGATCCATACCTGACCATCAGTGACGCCGGTCAGCTAAAGTGGATTCTCGATGCTTACACGACAAGCGACATGTATCCGTACGCGCAGCGAACGGTCGACGGCACCAACTACATGCGCAACAGCGTCAAGGTCGTGATCGATGCGTACGACGGAACCATCGATGCCTACATCGCCGACCCGAGCGATCCGGTGGTGCAGACCTACGCCCACATCTTCGGCTCGATCTTCAAGCCATTGAGTGCGATGCCAGCGGATATCAGGCGCCACGTTCGATATCCTGGGGACCTCTTTCGCATCCAGGCGGCGCTGCACGCCACGTATCACATGCTGGAGCCGCAGACTTTCTACCACCGTGAAGACCAGTGGCAGATCCCCGGCGGGCTCGCAAAGGGCACGAACGAGAATCCGTTTCAGAGGCACATCATCATGAAGCTTCCGGGAGAAAAGAATCCCGAATTCATCTTCATGACGCCGTTCACGCCGCGGGGGAAGGACAATCTGGCCGCGTGGATGGTCGCCCGGATGGACGGCGACAATTACGGCAAGCTTTCGGTGTACCGCTTTCCCAAACAGAGCCTCGTTTACGGACCGAAGCAGATCGCCAATCGCATCAATCAGGACACGGAAATCTCGCGTCAGCTCACGCTCTGGGATCAGCGCGGGTCAGAAGTCATTCGTGGCGAGCTTCTCGTGATACCGATCGAGGAGTCTCTGATCTACGTGCAACCCATCTACCTGCGCGCGGAGGGGGGCACGATTCCCGAGCTGAAGCGAGTGGTCGTCGCGCACGAGAACAGAGTGGTGATGGGTGAGACCCTCGAGGAAGGTCTGAACGCGCTGTTCGGCGCCGGTGCCGCGCAGCAAACGCCCACCAGTATTCAGGACTCGGTGAGCGCTCTCGGTCCCGAGCCGGCTGTGACCGGCGGAGGGATCGCACAGCCTCCGACGGCGGCGCCGTCAGGCGCGAACGCCGAGCTTCTGCGAGAGGCGCAAGCGCATTATGATCGCGCGATAGCCGCGCAGCGCGCCGGAAACTGGGCGGAGTATGGCCGCGAGATCGACGCGCTTGGCGCTTCGATTCGTGCGCTCCGCGCGGGAAAGCACTAGCGGTACACCAGAATCTTCTGCGGCGAGGATGAATCTCATGTCGCCCGCTTGAGGAAGTCCTGCACCGCCTTTCTGTAGCTTCGCCCCGTTGTAATTCGTTTTCCGTTGCGAAGTATCAGAAGCTGGTCGCCCTGGTCGAACGGCTGCGCCTCTCGCACCTGCGCGGTATTGACGATCGTCGATCGGTGGACGCGCAGAAAACGATTGTGGGGAAGTCGAGCCTCGAGCCTGCTGAGTGGCTCTCTTACGTCGTACGCGACCTCGGCCAGGTGGATTCTGGCGAGATCATCCCGAGCCTGTATCCAGAAAATCTCGTCGGGATCGAGGAACAGAACTTTGCCGTTGACCTTGATGCCGATCCTGTTCTTCGGCCCGTCGAGCTGCCCGACGTATTTGAGGAGCGCGCTAAGCTGTGATGACACGCTGGGTCCCGGCGAATCCTTGAGTCTTTTCTTCGTGCGATCGAGCGTCTGGTGGAACCGCACGTGGTCCACTGGCTTCAGCAGGTAATCGAATGCCCCGAACTCGAATGCCGACACCGCGTAGTCGTCGAATGCGGTTACGAAAATCACCGGCGGCATTTTGTCGGTCCCGACCTCGGTGATCACATCGAATCCATCCAGCTCCGGCATCTGGACATCGAGAAAAACGAGATCAGGCTGGTGCGCTCTTATTGCCGCGACTGCCTCGAGCCCGTTCTGGCACTCAGCCACGACCTCGACGTCGGGGACACGGGCGAGCAGCGTAAGGAGCCGCTGCCGCGCGAGCGCCTCATCGTCCACTATCACCACTCGGAAGGACCGCTCCATCACGATTGCCCCACCGTGGCGAAATTGTCAGCGACGAGCGTTCCATTCCGCGCCGGGAGCAGGCGCCCGAGTCTGAACGGAATCGTGATCCTGACGGCGTAACCGCCCTCATCGCGCGGGCCACTCTCGAATTCGTGGCCGTCGCCGTACAAGTGGATGAGCCTGGTTCTCGTATTCGTAAGGCCCAGTCCGGTTCCGCGGGAGCGCTCCCGCGATCTCCGCGCAGTGACGCCGACTCCGTCATCGAGAATCGTGATGGTGAGCCTGTCGCCTGTTCTTCGCGCAGTCACCTTGACGTATCCCGCGCCCGCCCGCGGACCGATTCCGTGTCTGATCGCGTTCTCGACGAGCGGCTGGAGCAAAAGGCTTGGCACCATTGCCGCTCTTACTTCGTCGTCGATCTCGCAGTTGACGGCAAGGCGCTCCTGAAAGCGCACACGCTGGATGGCGACGTAGCGATCGAGGAGACCGAGCTCCCGCTCGAGTGGCACTTCCTGTTCGCTCGACGTCGAGAGGACCAGTCGGAGAAAATCGCTGAGCTCCGATACCATCCGCTCGGCGGCTGGAGGATCAGTGGCGATGAGGGCCATGGCGCTGTTGAGGGCGTTGAAGAGAAAGTGCGGGTTGAGCTGCAGCTTGAGCGTATCGAGCTCGGCCTGGACGAGGCGCGTGACGACGCGCTGGCGTTCGGCGGACTCCTTGCTCGCTTCGCGCACCACGTCCTCCACCCAGTAGGTCGCGTACGTCGAGACCAGCCCGAAAACCCCCAGCAGCACGAGCTTCGCCGCCTCGTCGAGGGGCGTCACCCGCGCAAGCGCCACCGCGTCGATCGGGTTGATCACGAGCGGGACGCTGTTCGTCACCCAGAGCCAGAAGAGAAGCGCCGCATACTCCAGCCAGGACAACGCCGCGAGGAACGCCGCCTTTCTGACCGACGAAGCCACCGGCCTGCCAGCGAGCACGACGAAATACATGAGAAAGATCGGGGAGCGCAGCGCGAGCACTCCGGATTGCGCGACCGCGTATCCACCGATGATGGCTGTGACGGCGGTGACATCGACTATCGGATTGACGGCGGAAAGCCAGTTGGGCAGCTCGGGCCGCCCGTACCAGATCAGATATTGGGCTAGGGTCCAGGCGAGCATCGGGCCGAGCACCACTACATTGGCGGTGTTCAACGCCCGCGACAGGTGCGGCGCGTACATGAGCGCGGACGCCGTGAGAAGGAACACGACGGCGGCTCTGAGGGCGTTCAGTATTCGCTCCGCTTTGTCGCGCCTTAGGCGCAGACTCGGCGGCGGTGCGAATGAGGATCTGGCGAATAACTGCATCACTTGAATTTGGCCGGAACGGGTTGGCTGGGGTAGCAGGTCGACGAGGATCCTGCTACCCCCGACGACGGTTAAGCGACTTCCCCCGCCGTCGTTGCCTTTGTGATCTCGTTATGATCCGCGAGATCCCGAAGTGGTCGTTCGTGACGCGTTCGAAAGTACGTCAATTAGAACTGTGGTCGAGTCATTCGAGGGTGGAGGGACTCAGCGCGGGGGCGAGCGACTTGTACGGAACGGCGAAGGGGATTGATGTCGACTGACGAGAAGCACGAGAAAGCGCGCGCGTTGATCCTCCGATACGGGTGGAACGCGACTGCGTATCAGATACTCAACCCGGGAATCGAGTTGTGGTTTTCGGATTCCGGCGATGGAGTCGTCGGTTTCGTCAGGCACGGGAGCACCCGCGTCGTCGGCGGCGCACCAGTGTGCGATCTCCGGCATCTCGCCAAGACCGCGGCCGAATTTGCCGCGGATGCGAAAGCGGGCGGAGAGCGAATCTG
>DATARP010000070.1:0-10504 GCA_036264075.1 Gemmatimonadaceae bacterium | reverse complement strand
TGTCTCGCAGGCAGCTCGGGTTGGCGCAATCACGATGAGCCGTCCCGTCGGAGGCTCGGCCGCCACGAAGGCCGAATGATCCGGCGGAAGATATCTATCGGTTACGGTTCGCTGCATTCGCCATGGAAGGTGCATGGATCGCACCGGATGCGAAACGGCCCCGGAGAAGATTCTCCGGGGCCGTCGCTGTGCCAGCAGGACTTAGTCGTCCCCGTGTTTCTTGTTCTTGTCGTTACCGTGGCCTTTGCCGTTCTTGTATTGGCCGTAGTGATTTCCGTTGTCGTGCTTGCCGTTCTGGTAATTGCCCTGGTCGTCGCTATCCTGATTGCCATTGCTGCGGCGACGGTTGTTGTACGTGCCATTGTTGTAACTGCCGTTGTTGTACCCACCGTTGTTGTAGGTACCGTTGTTCGCAACGCTGCGCGTGCTGATGATGGACATATTGCCGTAGCTGTCGCGGCGCGCGCGCTGAATGACGACGTTCCCGTACTGATCCTGCGTCTGACGCTCGTAGATCGTCCCGTAGCCGTCATTGCCGACCTGGTACCACCCACCACCGTTGACCTGACTCGTGCGGCTGTTCACCCGCTGGTTGGTGCGATTGTCCACGCAGGTCACGGTGCTGGCACTGCGGCGACCCAGAATGACGTCGCTCACGGTGCTGCCCGATCTCCGCGTGTTGGTGCAGTTCTGAGTGCTCGTTCTCTGATTGCCGCTCGGTCGCTGAGCGCTGAGGGGCGTGAACGCGGCGAAACCCGCGAGCGTCACGCCAATGATCATAAGCTTCATAGAATTACCTCGGTTTTAATGAGCTACCTGTGATTGTCGCGATTCATTTTCTGCTGCTCTTTCTGGGCCTTCTTCCAGTCCTTCTGCTGCTGCCTCTGCGCCTTCTTCCACTGCTTGTCGCTCGTGCTGTTGTACGCGCGGGTGCTCATGACCGTGAATGTGCCGTTGCGGTTGCGTCGCGCGCGCTGGATCACGAGGTTGCCGTTGCGATCGTAGGTACGACGCTCGTAGATCGAGTTGTTGTTCGCGCCCTGACCGACCTGATACCATGCCCCATCATCGCGGGTGTATACATCCTGGCAGGTATTCGCGTTCGCGCGGCCGAAGATGATGTCGCCAACGCTATTCGTCGTCTGCGAGTAGGCGCAGGTGTTGTTTCCGTTGTTGTACGCGCCGTTATTGTACGCACCGTTGTTGGTATTCACGGTCGTGTTGCTGATGATGGTCATGTTGCCGTTTCTTTCACGGCGCGCGCGCTGCACGACGATGTTCCCGTAGCTGTCACGAATGCGGCGCTCGTAGATCTGGTTTCCGCTTCCGTCACGGCCGACTATCGCCCACGATCCCTGCACGGTCGCGGCCTGGGCGTTACCGGTAACGCGGCTGTTGCCGATCACCTGGGCGTTCACGGGCGCTGCCGCGGCGAGGCCTGCGAGGGCGAGTGACACGACTAGTACTTTCATCTTGAAATCCTCCGATTAATGAGATCGAGGAGCTCGTCCGTTGGATTGGACTTCCCCTTGTCTGTCTTGGTCTTCTTGCCCTTCGGCTGGTCGCCGAACAGGACCCTTCCGTTCGCTGGCCGGTTTCTCACCGCCGATGCACAGTCCGTCGGTGCGGGCTGCTGGGCCGCAGGTACCTGGTTGATCCAGATGCGGCACATCCCCGCGGGCGGATAAAAAGCCGGCGGTACAACCTGATCACGACCCGACTGCTGCTGAGTCGTATTCTGCCTCGAGTTGACCGGTACCGGACGCTGTGCTTCCGCGACCCCCGCTGTGGCGAGGACCCCGAACACGGCCGGCGCCGCCAGGCGCAGGAAACCGGATCTCAATAGGTGAGTCAAACGACGCTTCATGGCCGTATGGGGTGCACGAGCGGTGCCATGTCGTGCCAATGCAGTTAAGTTCTTACAGCTCAACAGATTAACTCGGTATTCAAGGTGCCTCCGCGTAGCCGGTTGTCCTCCCGGAGGGACGACCCGGTGCTACAACCTTCGGGGTTCCCCCAGGCCTGACCCGGACCCTAGTCCCCAAAGGATATACCCGTTGCCCGGGCCGTCAAAACGGTATCGTGGTCGATCTCAACCCGCTTCGGAGCTTTCAGAACCTCGTCCAGAGGAACCGCCACGATGTGCGGGGATTGGAGTGCGATCATATGGTCCCACTTTTCTTCGGCAACGGCGCGGACCGCGGCTCCGCCAAACCTCACCGCGAGCAACCTGTCGTACCCCGTCGGCTGCCCTCCGCGCTGCAGATGGCCGAGGATCAGTGAGCGGGTCTCCTTTTTTGTGCGCTCCTCAATGTCGTCCGCGAGGCGCTCCGCCACTCCTCCAACTCTGATCGCCTGGCCAGGCATCGATTTTCCGAGGATCGCCGGACCTTTGCCCCGAGGGTAAGCGCCCTCGGCGATTACCACGATCGAGAAGTGCCTGCCCGAGCGACCGCGAGCCATGATCTTCTCGCAGACTTTGTCGATGTCGTACGGAATCTCCGGTATCAGAATGACATCGGCGGTCCCGGCGAGTCCCGCGTGGAGCGCGATAAACCCAGCGTGCCGACCCATCACCTCCAGCACAATCACGCGGTCATGGCTCTCAGCCGTCGTGTGAAGCTTGTCGATCGCTTCCAGCGCGGTGTTCACCGCGGTGTCGAACCCGAAGGTGGTAATGGTACCGCTGACGTCGTTGTCGATCGTCTTCGGGACGCACACGATTTTCATCCCGCGCTCGCATAGCTGGTGGGCGATACCCATCGATCCGTCGCCACCTATGGAGATGACCGCGTCGATGCCCAGCTTGCGCGCGTTCTCGATCAACTCTCCCGATCGATCCTTTTCGACGAAGCTTCCGTCGGGCTGAGGGATGGGATAGCTGAAAGGATTGCCCCGATTGGTTGTGCGCAGAATGGTTCCGCCGAGGTGGGCGATTCCGCGCACGGTAGCCGGGGTCATGGGGATCACTTCTTCTTCTCCCATGAGTCCGGCGTATCCCTTCTTTATTCCCAGCACCTCCCAGCCTCGATTGCACGCCGAGAGCACCGCGGCCCGTATGACCGCGTTGAGCCCCGGCGCGTCACCACCTCCGGTGGATAACGCTATTCGCATGAATTCAGGATTCTTGTTCTAGTAGTGAGATGATTTCGCCCGGCTTTGCGTGACGGCCGGTCTTCGATTTCTCGTAGACGGGCACTCCGTCGCGCAGAACCTCGAACCGGCCGCCTCTCGAGGGAGTCATCTTCAACTCCGCCTCCGGAAAACGGCTGCGAATCTCGGCCGCCAAACTGGCGGCTCGCGGTTCGTAGTTTCAAACAACGCAATATTCGATGCTGATTTTCATAGAATGAGTCGAGTCGGGTTATTGTGAAGCTGGCGCGTACTGCTGGACGAGCTTCAATGCGTCCGGGGTATCGATGGCTCTCAGTGCCTGGATTGCCGGATCCCGAAGCACGTTCCGCCACGTCTCTGCCACCATCAATTGTCTCGCAAGAGGGAGTGCGGCGTCCTTCTCAAGGAGAATATCGGAGGCTAGCGCAGCACCGCGCACGATCATTGACCGGTCGAGGCGTGCGACATTTCTAAGACGAACCACGACATCAAGCGCTGCAGGTCCGCTGATCGGGAGACGTCCGAGCGCCTTCGCCGCTTCTTCCCGAACTCGTGCGTCGGGATCGAACGTCGCTCTGATCAGAGCGTCCCTCACGGCTTTCATCGGCGCGACGGCGGCGTGAGCGGAATCGCCCGCCCAAAGGCCGACGGCGGAGACGGCTCGTTGGCGGACGGCCCAGAAACGATCATTTCGTGTGGCGCGGACGAGCGCATCGATGGCCAATCGGTCCGCGGGCCGCTGCGCCAGGACATCCACCGCTTCGATTCTCCCGGTCACATCGTCGTCGTGCACGAGCTGATACTGCATCATCGCGGTCGAGCGCGGAAAATCCGTGATGTCGAGGATCCAGTCTCCCTTGTCCCAGCGGATGGAGCGGGGCGGCGCTTTCAGGTCCACACTCCCTTCGCCGTTGCCGTTTCGCACGGGAACCACAAATCGAACAGCTCCGCTATCAGTCCGCACTTCGACGTCGGAGTCGACATCGAAGTAACCGGTGAGACTGTCACGGGGCTGAACCTCGGTCGCGCTGATTGCGAGCTTCCTGGTCGTCCGATCATAACGCGACGATACCTGAAATACCGGAAACCCGGCGCCGTAAACCCACTGGTCGAAGAATGGCTTGAAGTCCTTGCCGGTCGACTCCTCGAATGCCTTCTGCAAATCAGCAGTGACGACGTTGCCGTATGCGTTCGCGGTGGTGTAATGGTTCATCGCGTTCCAAAAAGCCGCATCGCCGAGTTGGTGGCGGAGCATCTGGAGAATGGTCGCGCCTTTTGCGTAGATGTGACCGGTGAAGAACAGTTCGAAAGTTGAGTCTGCCCATCTGTCGTAGACGAGGGGCCGACGCGCCCTGAAGTCGGCCTGAATGCTCTCTTCGTGCGAGCTGAGTCGATCGAATGCGCCTTCGTCCGCTCCCTTGTCTTCTTCGCGAAATATCTGCTCCATGAAGGTCGCAAATCCTTCGTTCAGCCACGCGTCGGCCCAGCGACGTATCGTGACTAGATCGCCGAACCATTGGTGGCCGAGCTCGTGCGACATCAGATCGTCGGAATTTTCCTCCGGCATCGCCCACGCCGGTGGAAGAATCTCGCTGTCATTCTGGGACGTGGCGGTGACGTTCTCCATCCCGCCGAACTGAAATTCCGGAATCGCTATCTGATCGTACTTCGCCCACGGATACGGCACGCTGATCTTCCGTGAGAAGACGTCGACCGCCGCGGGAGTTTTTCCGAAGCCTCGCCACGCCGCGGCTACGGAGTCGGGATACGTCCAGTATCCTATCGGCACGTTGTGCCAGCGTTTGTCATGCAAGACCGTGTAATTGCCGACGACCGCCGTCATGAGATAGGTGGACACCGGCTTGTCCTGAACCCAGTGCCATTCGATGCTGTCGCCGACTGTGCGCGACCCCGCGAGACGCCCGTTGGATAGCGCCCGCTCGCCTTTGCCGCTCCAGATGTAGAACTCCCAGGTGGTCTTGTCGTTCGGGTAATCGTACGTCGGAACCCAGAAGCGCGCGTCATCGGTCTCGCCTTGTGTCCAGACGATGTGTCTAGGCTTGAAATAGACGCCCTTCGATCGATTCGCCCCGTCGTAAACAATGGTGATGGAAGTCTTCGCTCCGGCTCGAAGCGGATTCGCCAGGTGCACGACCAGTGTGCTTCCGTCGTAATCGTGTTTGAGCGTGAGGGCGCCGGAGGTCACGCGCTTGATCGTCATGTCGCCGGCATCGATCGCGACTCTCGAGAGCGGCGATGCTCCAGTCAATCCGGCGATCTGCAGCGTAGTAGTGCCGACAACAGCGTGACGCGTCCAGTCAAAGCGGACAGTGGTCGACTGATGCTGAAGATCGTACGTCCTCACTCGCTCGGCGTGGGGCACGCCAACCGGCTCGGGACCCCACGCTATCAGCGGACCCTGGTGAAACTGGGGAACGAGATCGGGCGTCAGACTCGAATCCATTTGAAATGGACCCACAACGGGACTTGGCTGTGGTGGCGCGGCCGGATTCGCAGCGGGTGGTGGCGAACACGCGGCGAGCAGCGCGCACAGAGCGCCGCACCAGCCAGTGATGCCTTTCAGTTTTCGCTGGAGCGGAATCGATACACCTGGATGCTTCGGGATGCCTGCGCGTCGGGAATCAGTCATATGCTACCGAATCATCTGCGGAAGGATCGATGCGAAACGCATTCACTCTGATGGAGATCGCTGTCACGCTGTGCATTCTGAGCATACTCTCGGCCATCGCTTTCCCGCGCGCCGGCAGATTTCTGGACAGCATGCACGTGCGCGGCGCGACGATCGAGATCGAGTCACTGTTCAGCGCTGCGCGGCACATTGCAATCGCGCGCGGTTCGCAGACGACTGTAGAGATCGACACAGCCGCTCGGGCGATTTACGTAAGAGCGGGAGGCACCAGGCTGGGCGATGCGAAGATCGGCATGGATCACGACGTCAGACTCTCCGCCACTCGCTCGGCCATGAGCTACTCCGCGACGGGGATGGGATACGGCGCCGCCAATCTCAGCGTCGTCGTGCGACGGAATTCGTACGCCGATACCGTCTTTGTGTCGCGACTGGGTCGGCTGCGGCATTGACAGGCGCAGCTACCGCGTCGGCTTCACTCCCGTTCGATCCGTTCTCTGCCGTAGTTCCAAAATCGTAGCCCGGAACCGAGATCCGCGGTATCTGCTGTCCGATCATTCGTTCGATCGTGCGCACCATCGCTATCTCGTCGGTCGACATGAATGTGTACGCGTCGCCGGTTGCGGCGGCCCGACCGGTGCGGCCGATTCGATGAACGTAGTCTTCGGGCTGCTGTGGCACGTCGTAGTTGATTACGTGACTGATGCCTGACACATCGAGTCCGCGCTGCGCGATGTCGGTCGCAACGAGCACACGGATCTTCCCCGACTTGAAATCCTCGAGCGCACGCGTGCGCTCACCCTGCGATTTGTCGGCGTGCATCGCCGTAGCGGCGATTCCGGCATCCTCGAGATGATGAACGACCCGGTCAGCACCGTGCTTGGTGCGGGTGAAGATCAGAACCGAATCCATGTCTGTCTGCTTGAGAAGCTCGACGAGCAACTTGGTCTTCCGCTCCCGCGGAACCGGGTAGACCGCGTGCGTGACTGTGCTCACTGCCTCCGAGCGACGCCCGATCTGTACCACCACCGGCTTGCGCAGATAAGTTCGGGCGAGAGCCTCGACTTCCGGCGGCATCGTCGCGCTGAAGAGAAGAGTCTGCCGATAGGGCGGAATCTCGCTGACGATCCGATTGAGCTGCGGCGCGAACCCCATGTCGAGCATGCGGTCGGCCTCGTCCAGGACAAGGACTTCGAGGTCGTTGAACGAGACGTTCTGACGCTCCATGTGATCGAGGAGTCGTCCCGGTGTTGCAACGACGACATCGACACCGCGGCGAAGCGCCTTCGACTGCGGCTCAATGCCGACGCCACCGAAGATGGGAACCACGCGGAGCTGGGTGTACTTGCCGTATTTTCGAAAGCTCTCTTCAACCTGCGCGGCGAGCTCGCGCGTCGGCGTGAGGATGAGAACGCGAACGCGATGGGCCGGCTCACCTTTCTCGTCCGTAATCGGCGCGCTGATCAGATTGTGAACTATGGGGAGCGTGAAGCCCGCGGTCTTTCCAGTTCCCGTTTGAGCCAGACCGATCAGGTCACGGCCAGCAAGCGCCAATGGAATCGCCTGCTGCTGGATGGGGGTGGGGTGCGTATAGCCAGCGTCGCGCACGGCCTGGAGCACTTCGGGCGCGAGGTCGAGCTCGGCAAAGGAGAGCCCCGCGTCGATTTTCTCTTCAATCATCTACCGTAATATACGCTGGGTCACGGTCACAGCCGGAGCGTTGGGGCGCGCGTGGGCATTCAGCAGCGCCAAGAGCGCCGCATTGACCTCGTCCGGCGTCTCCTCGGGAATAATGTGGCCTGCCTCGGGAATCGCCCGGAGCACAACGCGCGGAAGGAGCGGAAGATAGACCCCCATCCCGTCGTCGGGCATCATGTGATCGAGCGATCCCCACACTCCGGTCGCGGGCAGGTCCACTGTAGTCAATTGCCGATGCTTTCCCGCCGTCCAGTCGTAGTTGTGGAGCAGCTCCCGCATCGCGAGTGCGTATTCGGGAAACTGCGAGGGGGCAAGGAATTCCTCGACGTCTCGTTCGGTGAAGTGTGCCCGTCGACCATACACCCTTCTCAAGGCAAGCTTTACGATGACCCTAGGCTTGACCTGTCTGAGAATCGGAGTGAGAAGCCTTGGCGTGAGGCCACGATAGAGCCACATGAGGGGGACGCCGTTCAAGCCCACTGGTGAGAGCAGCCCCAGACAATTTGCGCGCTCAGGATATCGCGCGGCGAAATGGTAGATAAGCGAGCCACCAAGCGAATGTCCGGCGAGAGCGGGCCGCTCGAGCTCAAGCGCGTCGAGAATGTCCCGGAGATGTTCGACCAGCGAGTCTATAGTGTATTCGTCGGGCGTCGTCGGCTTGTCAGACAGTCCGTGCCCCTTGAGATCGACGGCGATCACGCGGAACCCGGCCTCGGCGAGAGCCGGCATGTTGAACCGGAATACATAGACCGAGCAGCCCCACCCGTGAATGAAAACCACGGGAGGCGACTCGGGATCGCCACGCTCAACGACTCTGACTCTCAATCCGGAGCGCAGCCGCGGAAAGCTCACGCGATAAGCCGGATCACCGGCGGGAAACATTTCACCGGGACTGAGATTGTCCCGGCGACGTGATTTGATCATCGGATCAAATCAATTCAATTTCCCTGCCGAGAAGCTTTCCGATGAGCCCGATACGGAAGGTTACGTCGGTCCATTTCGATTCAGGACCAGTTCCGTCGTCGAGAGGAAATGCGGACCATGCCCAGGGGTGGGTGGTCGTTGGCCGTTCCAGACCTTTGTGCGGATGCCAGACTCCGGCGCGATCGCGATCATCTACGAAGCGGTCGTACAGCTTCATCCATCCTTCATTTCGGCGCAAAAAATTGAGCCGGGCCATGGTCTCGAGCCAGACGAGCGCGAACGGCACATCGGCCTCGACGGCGTTTCGGTGCGGCAACACGTCACCCATGATGAGGTGCGGCTGCGGGATCATCTTCTTGCCGTACAGCTGAAGAACTTCCTGACGCGGCAGTGGCTGCGTGATCCAATCGTAGATCCGTTCCACCGCGGTGAAGTGCTCGTGCCGGAAGATCGGCATGTGGGCCAGCATCGTCAGCGTGTAGATCGAAGGCGGCGCCGACTCAGGCGCGAGCACGTGTGTGTTGCCGACGCGCATCCACGGCTTTTCACCGAGAGGAGAGTTCAGATACGCGAACGTTCTCTCGAGGATTCGTCGCGCGGCGCCGCGGAGCCGAGGGTCGTTCTCGTACCCGCATTGGGCGAGCGTGGCAGCGGCAGCCTCGCGAAAAACTCCGCGCGTGCGGCGGACGAGATCATCGTCGCGCGTCTTGGTCCCGAGCTCGAAAGTAAATGCAGGATCGTTGTCTTCGGCGAGGAGGCGAAACAGCAGCCGGCGCGCAGTGACGAGCGGCGGCGAATCGGGAGCCCAGCCGCACTCGAGCAGTCGCCGCACCGCGGGAATCGTCCCGATGTTGGCGAAGTCGGTGCTGTGCCGGCTGGGAAGCGAGAGAATGGAGTTGTTCCACATCCCATCTCGACTCTGTGTAACCGCAAGCTTGATGGCCGGCCGGTGTGAGTACGGAAGCCAGTCGACTTCGCGGGGTCCCGGCTCGGGCAGGCGGGCGACCTCGGTAAGTGCACGATACCGAATCGGCCCCGACGCGTGCTCGAGCAACCAGCTCACCGGAAAGGAGAGCGGCTCAGGAGTAGGTGTCGTTATCGTCGGGGATAACTCGACGGCGGTCCCGGGTGCGGTCACAGACGGCGCTCGATTTTGGGGCAGGCCTTCGAAGACGGCAGGCGCATGAGCCGCCGATAGCGCGGAAGAATAGCACTTTTTCACGCGGGCGCTAGGGGCGATCGGGTAACTCTCTCTAGTACAACGACTTATCCTTTATGGATTCCGAAATTGGCCCGCCTCATCTTGCTACCTGAAACTAAAGCAGGGAACTGTGGGCTTTGTAGCTAAAGCTCAGAGCTTCAGTTCAACCTTTTCTGCATCTTCGGAGTATTTAATGCGGGACGGCGAGGCGCCGTCAAACACAAAATTCTCCAGGAGAGAAGGATGAAGGGTATTCGTATCGCCACGCTGGCATTTGCCTTTTGCGTTGGCCTCGCATCGGTCGCGGCAGCACAGGGACAGCCCGAGCCACAGGGTCAGGGCGAAATGCGCCGTGGCGGTGGAATGGGTGGAATGCTCCTCAAGGACATCACCCTGACGGACGCGCAGAAAGCGCAGATCAAGACGATCCGCGAGAAGTACATGCCGCAGCAGATGGAGCTTCGTAAGGCAGGTCAGGCCACGGGCACTGTTGACGAAGCCACCCGCACCAAGATGATGGATCTGCAGGAAAAGCAGGCTGCGGAGATCCGCGCGGTTCTAACCGCCGATCAGCAGAAGGTCTTCGACGGCAACTTGAAGGAAATGAGAGATCGGATGGAAGCTCGCCGCAAAGGAAGCAGCTGAGCTCCAGCTACTGTCGCGGCTCCAGCGCCGCGATAGTGTAGTTGCTCTTCGGGTTCCAGAGTATCCAGCTCTGGAACCCGTTTTCGTATCCGGCCCTTTTCTGAGCGCGGACCTCGGCGGCGTAATAGTGTGGCGAGCCCAGCGTGAAATCCTGATACCACGGAATGATCCGGGCGGCGTGGGGGATGGAGTCCGTTCTGGCGATCACGTCCTTCAGAACATGATCGATGATCGCGTACGGATGCGCGTTCGGATTTCCGATCTTGTACGTCCCG
>DATARP010000021.1:0-10659 GCA_036264075.1 Gemmatimonadaceae bacterium | reverse complement strand
CGTCTCCACGAGCCCGTAAGGAAGTACGTATCCCTGAAGCTGTAGTTCGCTTTGGTGAAGAAGCCGACCAGTCGACTCTGCTCGAGGTTGGAGCTCGGCGTTATGAGCTTGCTGCCGGTGCTCAGCCCGTTGTAGCTCAGCGCGTCGGTGAGGAAGCCTTGCGCCTCGGCAATGAACTCCGTCAGGGAATAGTCGTTGTACTCGTATCCGCCGAGCAGGTCGAAGCTGCTGTTGCCGGACAGGTCGGGGTGGAATGTGAGTACGGTCTGCAACGTCTTGGAGAGGTTGGTGCGGTCGGCCTGCCGTGCATCGCCGCCGGTGCCCGCGCCCGCGGGGCTGGCAAGCGGGAAATAGTCACTGCGATTGCCGTCGGTGCGATCCACTCCCACCAATACCCTGGCGGTCAGCGGCGTGGCCAGATCAAACTCGGCCGTCGCGTTTCCGAGGACTCGGTTTGAATTTCCGAACGACTGGATCTGGTTGGCCAAAGCGACCGGATTCTTGTCGTCCTGCGCCGTGCTCACGCAGGTTGTCGGAGAGGTCGGCGAGGCGCAGGAGGTTTCGTAGTAGTGGATTGCCCCTGTCGCATCCGTTACGTAGATCGGCTTGGTCGGATTGAACTGAATCGTGTTGATGAAGAGACCGCCCAGGAATCCGCCCGAGTTCTCGTAGGGGATGTAATCGTTCTGAACGTTCGACCCTGTGAGGTTGAGTCCGAGACGGAGGCGGCCATCGATTGCCTGGTGGTTGCCGTTGACACGCGCCTGAACCCGCTTGAATCCGCTGGAGATTACGACCCCTTGCTGGTTCATGTAGTTCAGGGAAGCGCGGTACTGCGTGCTCGCCGATCCACCAGAGAAGGAAAGGTCGTTATTGACGGTGCCTCCGTGGCGGAGGACAGCCTCCTCCCAGTTCGTGTTCGCAGTTCCGAGGGAAGCGCGTTGTGCCGCGGTAAAGACTCCGGCCGCGACCTGCTGGTCGACGTACGTGCGGAACTGGTCGCCGGTCACCAGATCGAGGTGCCTTGGCGAAGACGAAGTTCCCACGTAGGCATCGTACTGGATGCTCGGGCCACCGCCCGTCCCCTTCTTTGTCTCGATGAGAACTACGCCGTTGGCGGCGCGCGTTCCATAGATGGCCGCAGCTGCATCTTTCAGGATCGAGATCGACGCAATGTCTGACGGATTTAGAAGGGTGAGCGGACTGCGCGGCAGTGCGGGAGTCGCAGCGCTCGGCGAAATGCCGGGGCTTTCGGTCTCGACGTTGTTTATCGGCACACCGTCGATGACGTAGAGCGGCTCGTTGCTCGCGCTGATCGAGCTTCCACCGCGCACGGTGATCTGGGCGCCGGCACCTGGCTCGCCGCTATTCGTCGTGATCTGGACGCCGGCCGCGCGGCCCTCGATCATCTGATTCACGTTCGACACCACACCGACATTGGCCTGGTTGGCGTCGACCGTGGCGATCGAACCCGTGATCGCAACCCGACGCTGCGTTCCGTAGCCTGTCGTGACGACGTCTTCGAGGGAGACCGCCTGTCGCTGGAGCGGGAAGACAACGCTCACCGCACCGCTGGTGGGAACGACGACGATCTGCACGGGAGCGCTGAATCCGATCCGGCGTGCTCTTATCGTCTGCGAGCCGGATGGGACGCCGACAATGGTGAATGAGCCATCGGCCCCAGACACCGCACCACGGCGCGTGCCCTCGACGACGACAGCAACATCCGAAACGGGCTGCTGGGTCGTGGCGTCAACGACCCGGCCAGTAACTGTGCCTGTGGGAGGGACTGGGTTTTGTGCGCTCGAGCGCGCGGCCCATAGCAGGCCCACGACGAGCGCGAGAAAAAGGCGACGAACTAATGCCATAACGGAAGTCCTCCACAGGGTGGTGAGCGGAACTTCTTCTCTCCGGGCGATGGCCAGGGAGAGTGATGTGCGAATGCGGGCGAGCTACCTGGAGCGGCTCGACCGTTTCGCGAATTCTGTTGCGTCGCCATAGTGCTGGACGCGTCAGCAATTGTCAAGATCGAGTTACAGAGGTGAAATTGGGCCGGCTGACCCCCAGCAAACGTCGTCCCACCCATTCTGTTGCGGTTCCCGGTTCGCTCTTATAGTATCGTCGCCACTGGAGGGAGACCCGATGAAGCCCATGTTCCTCAAGGCGGTTGAGACCCACGCTGCCGCCGAGCCGCACGCGACGGTGTTCTCCCAGATGCGGGCGGCCGGGATCCCAATCCCGCAGATCCTGCATCTTTTCGCGTTCAAGCCGGACCGAACCGAGCATCTGTCGAAGTTCACGCAGGGAGTCATGCGCGGGCCGTCGCCCTTGCTCCCGGGTCAGCGTGAGCTGATCGCTGCGCTCACCTCGAAGCTCAATCAGTGTCTTTTTTGAATTGGCTCCCACGCCGCGGTCGCGGCGGAACTATTGGGTGACAGGGATCTCGTCGAGGCGGTGCTGACGGACCTGACGACGGCGCCGATCTCCGAGAAGGACCGCGCGCTGTACGCCTTCGTGAAGAAGATAAACGCGGACTCAGTCGCGACCTCGCCAGAAGACATCGACAAGCTGCGCAAGGTGGGCTGGACCGACGAGGCGATATACGACGCGATCACGGTGTGCGCGCTGTTCAATTTCTACAATGTGTGGATCGACGCGACGGGCGTGAGCGACATGCCGGCCATCGGGTACGAGATGTCGGGGCACCGGCTTGCTACGGAAGGGTACGCTCGGAACGAATGACAACGCAGGTTCCAACTGAAACTGCGTGGCGCCAGGTTCCAACTGAACTGAACGGGGTTTGAGGTGCCAGAGATGCTTAGGTGCCAGGCACCGGGTTACCACAATCAGACTTTACGATTGGCGTTCTGGCCGCATTCTGGTTCCAGGTGCCTGGTGACCTGGCGCGCCGCCCTGTCTGACACCTGCCTACCCCTTTCACGCCAGTATTGAAGTCTGGGTGTGGTAACCTGGTGCCAGGCACCTACGCCACTGGAACCTCACACCCCGTTCAGTTCAGTTGAAACCTGAGACCGTGTTCAGTTCAGTTGATGGTTGTCAGCTATCAGTTACCCGAAGACCCGGGTTTCAGCCCCCGCTCCTCGAGCAACGCATCAACGCTGGGATCCCGCCCCCGCCAAGTACGGTACATCGTCGCCGCGTCCTGCGTTCCGCCGCGTGAGAGGACCATCTCGCGAAAGCGCAGTCCGTTCTCGCGAGTCAGGCCGCCGTGCTCCGTGAACCACGCGTAGGCGTCGTCATCCAGCACTTCGCTCCACGTGTAGGCATAGTAGCCCGCCGAGTAGCCGCCATCCCAGATGTGCGAGAAGTACGTGCTGCGATAGCGCGGCGGCACTTCGGGCACCGCGACATTGTATCGCTGCAGTGCCGCAGCCTCGAAGGCGTCGGCGTCGGAGGGTGCTCCTCCCGCGGGCAGCGTGTGCCAGGCGAAGTCGAGCAGCGAAGCCTCGAGCAGCTCCGTCGTCGCGAAGCCCTGATTGAAAGTCCTGGACTGCTTGATCTTGTCGACGAGCGCGGCCGGCATCGGCGATCCGGTCTGATAATGCTTCGCGTAATTCGCGAACACACTCGGCTCGAGCGCCCAGTGCTCGTTGAACTGCGACGGGAACTCCACGAAATCCCGCGGGACGTTGGTACCGGATAGCGTCGGGTACGCGACGTTTGAGAACATGCCATGCAGTCCATGCCCGAACTCGTGGAACATCGTGGTCACGTCGTCGAACGTAAGGAGCGCGGGTTGCCCCGCGGCCGGCTTGGTGAAGTTCGCGACGTTGTAGACCACGGGCTTCCATCCCGTGAGCGAAGACTGATCGACGAACTGATCCATCCACGCGCCGCCTTGCTTGTTGTCGCGCTTGAAGTAGTCGAAATAAAACAGGGCGAGTGATTGACCATTCGCGTCGAACACCTCGAACACCCGCACGTCGGGTTGGTAGACCGGGATGTCGTGCCTCTCCTTGAACGTCAGTCCGTACAGACGGTTCGCGGCGTAGAACACTCCGTTCTGCAGCACGTTGTTCAGCTCGAAGTACGGCATGATCTGCGATTCATCGAGATTGTACTTCGCCTTCCTCACTTGCTCGGCGTAGTACTGCCAGTCCCACGGCTGGAGCTTGAATCCACCGCCCTGTGCGTCGATGAGCTTTTGCATGTCGGCCGCTTCTGCGCGCGCCCTTGCGGTCGCGGCCGGAGCGAGATCGGTCAGCAGCTTGATCGCGTTCTCCGGATTCTTTGCGCCCTGTGTCTCCAGTGCGTAAGCCGCCCAGTTCGGATATCCGAGCAGCTTCGCTTTCTCCGCGCGCAGCTCGGCCATCCTGCGAATCGTGTTGCGGGTATCGTTGCTATCGCCGTGCGACGTGCGCATAGTCGACGCCTCGAACAGACGCTGGCGCACAGCCCGGTTCTTCAGCTCGGCCTGAGCCGGCTGCTGCGTCGTGTTCCGAAGTGGAAGCACCCACTTCCCGGTGAGACCACGGCTCTTGGCGGCCTGCGCCGCCGTCTCGATCTCGTCCGCGCTCAGACCATCGAGATCGGAGACCCTGTCCACCACCAGCGCCCCGGCCTTGGTGCCCGCAAGAAGTTTGGCGGAGAAATCTGTGGACAGCTTAGACAACTCCTGGTTGAGCGCCCGCACCCGGACCTTGTCAGCTTCGGACAGATTCGCGCCCGACCGCACGAAGTCGCGGTTGTACCGCTCGATGAGCGCGGTCTGCTCCGGATTCAGATTGCTCGACGCGCGCCGATCGTAGATGCTCTTCACGCGGCGATAGAGCTGGTCGTTCAGGTAGATCGCATCGTTATGGGCCGCGAGCTTGGGTGCCTCGATCTCCTGCACCTTCTGCAGCGTGTCGTTGGTGTTCGCGCCGATTACGCCGAAGAACACCTTGCTCGCGCGCGTCAGGAGAGCTCCCGACTTCTCCATCGCGACGATGGTGTTGTCGAACGTCGGAGGAGCTGTCTGCTTCGCAATCGCGTCGATCTCCAGGAGCTGCCGCCGCATCCCTTCCTCGAGCGCCGGTTGATAGTCCTCGTTCCGGATCAGGTCGAATCGGGGCGCGTGGTACGGCAGCGTGCTCTCGACGAAGAGCGGGTTCGATCCCGTGACGGCGACTGGCGCCTGCACAGAACCGGTCGTCGCAGCCGGAGCGCAGCCGTTGACGCCGATCGCGAAACCCGCGAGCGCGAGCGAAAAGGGCACCGAGTGAAGCGCAGGGCGGCTCGCCCGGGCGGGGGACGAAAGAAGGGAGTTTTTCATGGATTCCGTGGGGAGGTGCGTTGATCCAAAGTTGCCGAGCACCGGGAATCTATTCCAGGTGCACGGGCAGATGTGGGCAGCGACATCCTTTACACCGTCCAACAGTCAAAGTACCGCGGTCTGGACGCGTGAGTGGACGTTACGCCCGGAGTGAGTTGGTCCGGAACTCACTACGCCGCAGTTACTTGGCGATAATCGCTCACGAATCTGCGCGTTCCGGCGAGATGATCAGCGGAGGTGGCGACGATTCCCGCTGTGACAGACCCCTCTTCCTATCTCAGGAGCCTCTTGGGATCTCCGTCCTCAACGGGAACCGTCGCACGTTCCGTCTCCGTTTTGCCATGGGGCAGAGGCGCGTCAGAAAGTCCAGAAAGAGGGTCCTCCCCTACCCCCGACACACTCTTCCTGAACTCCCTGATCGCTTTCCCCATCGAGGCGCCAATCTCCGGAATACGTTTCGGCCCGAATAAAAGCATGGCGACCGCGACGGCCATCAAAAGGTGAGGTAGACTCAGATTCTCGAACACCTTTCCGTCCTCCGGAAATCGAATCGGCCGGATCTCCCCGACACGATCTCGCACGTACCCGCCTCGCAGGAGTGAGTGTACACCCCGGTCACGCCTCTAGAAACGCCGCGGGCCGATCTTAGCGGATTCTTAACACCGGCCCTTAAACCGCTCTTCTAGCTTTCCGCTGTGCGATAGGCCTCCGGTGGGGGTGCCGCCCTGGCAAACTCTCGCGCCCTCCCGGAAAGATCGTGATCCGCCACACTCGGCTCCTAATCACATGTCTCGCGTTCGCCTTCCCGGTCGCCGCGCAAAGTCAGGCGCGCCAGCGGACCTGCGCCCTGTCGCAAAGCCAGACGACGCTGGCTCGAAGCGTGGTGGGGACAAGCTTCGTCGCCGGGAACGTCGAGCTGTGGCACTACTTCAAGCAGGCATGGTGGTCGGGCGAAAAGGCCCCACACTTTTTCTTTCGATCCGACTGGGACGAGGACTTTCGAGACCAGGACAAGTTTGGCCACTTGCTGGGTGGATATCAGCTGACACGCGCGGGGAACGAGGCACTCCGGGCGTCGTGCGTGTCGGAGAAGCGGGCACTTATCGCCGCCGTCGCGTACGCCGCGCTGTTCCAGCTGCAGATAGAGATCTTCGACGGGATGTACAAGAAATACGGCTTCTCCTACGCCGACATGATCGCCAACACAACGGGACAGACGTTGGCGGCAATGCAGGAGCTGCACCCACACCTGAAGTGGCTGAAGCCGACGATCTCGTACCTCCCCAGCGCCGCGATGCGCAACCGCGCGAATTTTACACAGCCGTCGGAGCTGAGACGTTCGCTCGACTATTCGGGACAGACGTATTGGTTCGCGGCCGACGTGCACGCCCTGCTCCCAACCCGCATGCAGTCGTACTGGCCTTCCCTGTTTCGCGCATCGATCGGTCACTCGATTACGGACTACGTCAATCCCGTGACGGGCGCGACGCAAAGGGCGAAGCGCAAGTTGCTTCTCTCGATAGATATCGATCCCGAAAAGCTGCCCGGAGAAAATCCGCTCTGGAAGGCGATCAAACACCAAATCAGCTACTACCATTTCCCGTCCCCCGCGCTCCAGCTGACCCCGAGCTTTCGGGGAATTAGCTGGTACCGGTAGTGCGGCGAATCCTCGGCGACTACCAGCTCTTCTTCACCGCGCTGCTGCTCTCGGTGTACGGCGTCGCGATGGTGTACTCTGCGGGAGTCACCGACACGCCAACGTTCGTGCGCGGCCTGTACAGATCGCAGGCGCTGTGGCTTCTGGTTGGTCTCGGTGGAGCGTACGCAATCAGCCGATCGAGCGTTCGCTTCGTCGAATGGGTCACGATCCCGGCGTACCTGTTCACGCTCGCCGTGCTGGCGCTGACCCTCGTTATCGGCAAAGGAGGCGGGACGGCGGCGAGCACGAAGAGCTGGATTGCGATCGGCGGGCACCGGCTGGGCCAGCCGTCGGAGCTGATGAAGATCACGGTGGTGCTCATGCTCGCCCGCGTTCTCTCGCAAAACCGCGATTCTCCGAAATCGCTTGGGGATCTCTGGAAGCCCATCGTTGTGGTCGGCATTCCCTGGCTCGTGATCATGGCCCAGCCCGACCTCGGCACAGGCATCGTCTTTGTCGGAATTTTCTTCATCATGCTCTACTGGGCGGGCACGCCGTGGCCGCTGCTTCTGCTGCTGGCGAGTCCGGTCATCAGTCTCGTCCTCAGCTTCAACACGTCGCTGTGGGGCGCGTGGTTCTTCATCCTACTGGCGCTGGTCCTCTGGTACAAGCCGTATCTGATCGAGGGAATCGCACTGATGGTGCTCAATGTCGCCACGGGTGTGATCGCGCCGATCGTCTGGGAAAAGTTGGCGCCGTATCAGCGCAACCGGCTGCTGGTGTTCCTGGATCCATCCGTCGATCCGAGGAACGCCGGCTACCACGTCATCCAGTCCAAAGTGGCGATCGGATCGGGCGGACTACTCGGCAAGGGCTTCACGATGGGCCCGCAAAAGCGCCTCGCCTTTCTGCCTGAACAACACACCGATTTCATCTTCTCGGTCGTGGGCGAGGAGCTCGGTTTCATTGGCGTGACGCTCGCCCTGGGCTGCTTTCTCTTCCTCTTCCTGCGGATAACCAAGATTGCCGAACGCGCGAACGACTCATACAGTTCATTGGTCGCTTGCGGATTGATGGCCTGTTGGGTCGTACACATCATCGTCAACGTGGGAATGACGCTCAACCTGATGCCGATAACCGGAATTCCTCTTCCGTTTTTCAGCTACGGGGGGTCGTTCATGCTGGCGTGTTGGCTGGCGATAGGAATACTGATGCGAATCTCTTACGAGGGTCGCGGAGGATTCCCGGGCAGGGGCGGGATGTGACGACCGCAGAAGCGCCCCCCTACACGCTGCTCATAATCGAGGACGAGATCGAGATAACGCGCGCAGTCGGCGCGGCGCTCCGCGAGCAGCATCCGGCGATTGTCGAAGCAAGTGGAGGCAAAAAGGGACTCGAGGCGGTCAAGGAGTTTCGCCCCGACATCATCATCCTCGACCTGGGTCTGCCCGACGTCGACGGACTCGAGGTTTGCAAACGCATCCGCGCGATAACAGACGCGCCCATCGTCGTCCTCACTGCCCGGCACGGCGAAGCCGACACGGTCGCACTGCTGAACGCCGGCGCGGACGACTACATAACCAAGCCGTTTTCCACTCAGGAGCTGGCGGCGCGAGTCACGGCACAGCTGAGACGTGCCGCCGCGCCGCGTCATGCTCCCAACTCCTTAACCGCGGATGGGCTGTCGATCGACGTGCGCCTGCGCCAGGTAAGGCGGGGATCGCTGGCGATCCGACTGACGCGCATCGAATGGGAGATCCTCGCCGTGCTCGTCTCCGATCCGGGCCGCGTCTTCACGCATCAGCAGCTGTTCACATCGGTATGGAAGCGTCCCTTCGGTGATGCCCGGCTCTATCTGAGGGTCCACGTCACCAACCTGCGTCGCAAGATCGAGCGCGATCCAGCCGATCCGCGGTGCATCATCACGGAACCGGGAGTCGGATACCGCTTCTTCGCAGACTCATGACACGCAAGTGGGTCAGGAGTGCCGAGTGGGTGCTGTGGCTCACGGTGATCGTGGTCGCGACGTTCGTGATGCGTGGCTCTCGCGGGCAGATCGAACAGGCGCATGCAGCTTTCGTCTACATCCTTATCGTGTTGGGCGCGACTGCGGCCGGAGAGCGATGGCTGGGGATCGTGGTGGCGCTCCTGGGCTTTCTCTCCATCAACTATTTCTTCCAGCCTCCGTTCGACACGCTCACCGTCAACAAGCCGCTCGACCTTCTCGCGCTCGTCGCGTATCTCGCGACGGCACTGGTTGCAAACCATCTGCTGACGCGCGCGCAAACGGAGGCAGAGCGCGCGCGCCGTCACGCTGAGGAGATCGAACACCTGTCCGCAGAAGTCAGGCATGCGGAGGCGCTGCGCGAGGCTAACAGAATGAAGGATGTTCTCCTCGCGTCCGTGTCGCACGACCTGAGGACGCCGCTGACGACCATTCGCGCGCTGGCCCAGGACATACAGACCGACGGATCGCGCGCGCGGACGCACGCCGGAGTGATCGTCGAGCAGGCTGATCGCCTCGGCAAAATGGTGGCTGACGTGCTCGATCTGTCGCGGTTGCGAGCCGGCGCGTTCACGATGAACCCCGAGATCAACACCGCTGAAGATCTGCTTGGAGCCGCGATGCGCCAGTTCTCGGGCGTGCCCGATGCAAGCCGTATCGAGACGGTCATCGACTATACGAAGCCGGCGCTGCTCGGCACGTTCGACTTCGTGCAGTCGCTGCGAGTCCTCACCAATCTCATCGAGAACGCCCTCCGCCATTCGCCGCGGAATACCCCTGTGACGATCACGGTCGAGGGAACGGGTACGAGTCTCATATTCCGGATCGCGGACAAAGGACCGGGCGTTCCGCGCTCCGAACAGCAGCAAATCTTCGAGCCGTTCTATCGGCCGATCGGAGCGTCGGCAGACGCTGGCGCGGCTGGTCTGGGGCTTTCGATCGCCAGACGTCTCGCCGAGTCTCAGGGGGGCAGCGTGTCATACACCGACAGAGCGGGTGGCGGAAGCGTATTCACGTTCGAGGTGCCGGCCGCGGCGCAGGAGCTGGTGGAAACGCTCACATAAGCGAATGTGACTACTTTAGGCTAGGTGATCCTCACAGTCGTCGTCACCCTCATCGTCATCATCGCGTTTATCTTCGTGTACGTCACGGCGAGCGTCAACGCCGAGGCGGACCGCGAAGCCGCGATCGTTTCTGTCCCGAAGGTGTCGGGTGATCCTGAAGCCTTCATGCGCGCGCTTGGCGGCTCGGCGAGCGCGGACGTCATTGGTGGAAACAGAATCACTGTTCTGCAGAACGGGGTCGAGATATTTCCCGCCCTGCTCGAGGCAATAGCCTCGGCCAAGCACAGCGTTCACTTCTCGACTTTCATCTACAGCTCAGGGCACATCCCGATCGAGTTCTCCGAGGCGTTCTCGGCGGCCGCGCGGCGCGGCATCGAAGTCCGCATGGTTTTCGACAAGAGCGGCAGCAAGAAGGTTTCGCCCGAGCTGATGTCGCAAATGCGGAAGGCCGGGTGCAATATCAAGTGGTTTCGCCCCATCCAGTGGTACTCGTGGGCGAAGTACAACCATCGAACCCATCGGAAGCTGCTGATCGTCGATGGCACCGTCGCGTTCACGGGCGGAGTCGGAATCGCCGACGAGTGGAACGGGAACGCAGACTCGCCCGGGCATTGGCGCGACACGCACGTGCGCGTAGTCGGACCGGCCGTCGCCTCGATTCAGGCCGCGTTCGTCG
>DATARP010000278.1:0-4744 GCA_036264075.1 Gemmatimonadaceae bacterium | reverse complement strand
CGGCCAGCCGGCGTTCGATCTTCCGAAAGGCCATCCGAATGAAAAGGAGCGCGTCGGTGCGTTCTATTTCTGGCTCTTCCCCAACATCATGTTCAACTTCTATCCCTGGGGACTCTCGCTCAACGTTGTCACACCGCTCGGAGCGGGTCGGACCAAGGTTTCGTTCCACTCCTACGTCTGGAACGCCGCGCTCAGAGAGAGCGGAGTAGGAGCGGGACTCCATCGCGTTGAGATGGAGGACGAAGAGGTCGTTGAATCTGTCCAGCGCGGCGTGCGGTCGCGTCTGTACGACCGTGGCAGGTACTCAGAGCGCCGCGAAGTCGGGACGCACCATTTCCACGAGCTGCTTGCGGACTTCATGAGACGACCCACAGGTGACAATGGACCCTCGCGACTAAAAGCGCGCGAGTGAGCGAAACCGAAGGGCCAGCAGAGACACAAATCGCGGCGACCGGTCGGGCGAGCATGGGACTTCTCGCCGTCCTCGGTATTCTCTTCGGTTTGTCGGTCACAATTGGCAACACAATCGGCTCGGGAATTCTTCGAACCCCCGGCCTGGTCGCGCAGCTCCTCCCAAGCCCATGGCTGTTCATCGGTGTCTGGATCATCGGCGCTCTTTACGCCGCACTCGGCGCGAACGCGCTGGCCGAGCTGGCGACGATGATGCCGGAGTCCGGCGGCTACACCGTCTACCTCCGGCGATCCATGGGACCTTACGCCGGCTTCGTCATTGGATGGAGCGATTGGCTGTCGACGTGCAGCAGCGCGGCGCTGGCTGCAATGGTAATCGGTGAATACACCACGATTCTGTTCGCGATCTCCAAGGGACTGACGTCAATGATTGCCTCGGCGGTCATCGTGATCTTCGCGCTCATACAGTGGAGGGGAATCAAAACCGGCAGCATGACGCAGAATCTGACCGCGATAGCAAAGACCGCGGCGTTCGTGATTCTGGTGATAGCGTGCTTTGTCATGGGACGCGGGTTGGAAGGGGCTGGCTCCGCGATGCGTGTTCCTTCCGGATTCCCGTTTCTCGTCGCATTCGTGCTCGCGATGCAGGCTGTGATCTTCACCTACGACGGTTACAACGGAATTGTCTATTTCTCGGGTGAGCTCCGGAATCCAGGTCGCGACATTCCGAGGTCGATGTTTGGTGGAGTCATCGCCGTCGGCGTCATCTACCTTTTGGTGAACATCGGATTCCTATACGTGCTGCCCATCGACAAGATGGCGGGCCAACCGCTCGTGGCGGCTACCGCGGCGAACGAGATCTTTGGCCCCAAGGGCGACACAGTGATCCGCGTACTGACCATCGTGTCCCTGCTGAGCGCGGTCAACGCGTACCAGCTGATGACCTCCAGAGTATTGCATCGCTTGAGCGTCTTCGGCTTCCTGCCAGGCGCCAGTTACGTGAACCGGGGCGGCACTCCGGCGATTGCGCTTTTACTCAGCGCGGTGGTGGTCATCGCCCTGGTGATCACCGGCACGCTGGAGTTAGTCCTGGCAGTGACCGCGTTCTTCTTCGTGGCGCAGTACGCTCTGATTTTCGCGAGCGTATTCATTCTGCGGAGACGCGAGCCCAGCGCGCCTCGCCCTTACAAAGCGAAAGGACATCCGTGGACGACGGGTTTGGTTCTCCTGGCTTCGATCGGGTTCCTGATTGGGGCCGCGGTCACCGATACCCGAAACACTGTTTACTCGCTGGTACTTCTTGCCCTGAGCTGGCCGCTCTACCGGATGCTGCGCCCGAAGATCACGGCCGTGTAGGCGGCTGGGTTGCGCTTGTGTCGGGCACAAGCGGTGCTGGTGCCGCTTTAAGAACCGGGACGCAGTGAAGCCCGGCATCGCCTTTCAGAGCGAGCGCCGCGGCGCGAAGACGCACACTGTATTCGTACCAACGACCTGACCCCGGCAACCGATCACATCCCAGAAAGTCTTCTACCACAGCTCGGTCCGCCGCGGGCAGCTCATGTCGCCGTGCGACTATGGTCGGAATGGCATCGATGTCTCGCGCGAGCTCGATCGCGTATGCTGAATCGAATTTTCCCGTTTGCGCTGCCCGATCGAAGTTTTCATTTGCGATCCATCCTCCGTAATTCCAGAATGCCAGGAGTGTGAAGGCTCCCAACGCGATCACGCTCACGCGTCTCGCGAAGTCGACCGTAATCGCTCCCTTGTTGACCTCGAGCCACAGCGCGACCAGCGACAGCGCGACGACGAGCATGTAAGTCTGCGCAAAGACACGGGTGGTCGTATACCCGTAAGCCTGCTCATAGAGAATGACTCTACGGAAGGCGGAGAACAGCATCAGCTCGAGCGCGATGAGCAACGCCGCCTCGAGTCGCACGAGCTGTCGTCGTCGATCGGGATTCAGATCCGGTGCCCTTGTAGCTTCGAGGACGAGTATGAGCCCGCCAACAAGCGTCACAGCCACCGACAGCTGCGCGAATCCTCTGCGCGCGTACTCGGCGAAGGTCGTCCCACTTCCCACCACTCCCGGCGGCTCGTGGAACAGGTAGGAGATCTGTAGCAGCACGAACAACCAGAGAACCACCGCTACTGCAACCAGAACCATCCTTTGCTCAGTGAAGCCGAGTACCCCCGGCTTGGGCAAGTCCGCAAGCGCGGGCAATCGCGAATCCCTCTGACGAGCCGCCAGCGAGCTGGAGCCGAGCGTGAGGGCCAGTAGAAACAGGAAAAACACTACGCGAGCGGAGATCGACCATTGTGGAAGCAGGGCGGCGATGCGATCGACCAGCCAGGCCAGGGTCGGGTCAGCGTTGCGCAGCAACACTACCAGTATGATGACGACGGGAACGGTGATGAGGAGTCCGCGCGTGGTGGTTCTCGCCTTGGGCGACGAGATCTTGCTCGGCACGGTTGCGCCTTCATGAAGCGTCGCCTGCAGAACGCGGAAGGGCGCGAGAAATGGTATGGTGGGAAGCAGCTTTGCCGACAGCGACCTCCACCGATCGGCACCGATCACGATGACGGCGAGCCCGAGCAGCATCGCCGTACTCATGACGACGAGAGCCCGAATGGACTCGGTGGCCGTGATAGAAGGCACGAAGGCGAGCAGCGTTGCCCAGCCGAGGAGAATCAGAGTGGGTTTCTCGAGCGGGAGCCCTGAGAATCGGCGCGCCAGAACTACGGAAAGGGACGCGGACGCGACCCAGAGTCCCCAATTGATGCCGGGGTTGGCGTCGAAGACGATCCAGGCGCCCAGCAAGGCTGAGGCGATGGCGCCGGCCCAAACGGCCGTGGCAGAGGGGGAAGTCTCGGTAGTTGGTTGCATGGTAGAGTACTTTATAGTGCAAAGTAAGTTGACGCAAGTACTTTAAGACGCGTGGATCTGGCGAGTCGTAACCGCAGAGCTCATTTCGTGAAGCCGGTCCCATTGACTTAGCCCCGTTCGCGAATACCTTTACAAGGCTATGGCGGAACGCGGTTTACCGCGCCCGCAGTACACCAAAAATCAATCGCCGATCGTTAGCCTGCTGATGCTGGCGCCCGATCGAGCGCGCCTCGAGTCCCCACCCGCGAAAGAGCTGCGGGTGCACCCGGCGGCAGCGGATGGATACCGGTCCCGTTCTGGGGCGCATGGTCCACCCGCGTTTTTGTTGAATTGAGACCACCGGCTCCAGCTGTTGGAGCTGCTTACATAGAGAGAGTTTCCGAAGATCATGGCACGCCACACCCCGCTCGACCGCTACCGTAACATCGGCATCATGGCCCACATCGATGCCGGGAAGACGACTATGACGGAGCGCGTTCTCTACTACACCGGCAAAACCCACAAAATCGGCGAGGTGCATGAAGGCACCGCGACGATGGACTGGATGGAGCAGGAGCAGGAGCGCGGCATCACGATCACGTCCGCGGCGACCACGGCCTTCTGGACGCGCAACGACATCGAGTACCGGATCAACATCATCGACACGCCGGGACACGTCGACTTCACAGTCGAAGTCGAGCGATCCCTGCGCGTGCTCGACGGTGCCGTAACCCTCCTCGATTCCGTCGCTGGCGTCGAGCCGCAGACCGAGACCGTCTGGCGTCAGGCCGACCGTTACAAAGTCCCGCGCCTGATTTTCGCGAATAAAATGGATCGCGTCGGCGCCGACTTCGATCGCTGTATGCGAATGATTCGCGATCGACTTACGAAGAACGCGTATCCGATTCAGCTGCCGGTAGGAAACGGCGAGACGTTCACCGGCCACATCGACGTCATCGAGCGCAAGCAGTACGTCTTCGACGACGAATCCCTGGGCAAGAAGTTCGAGATTACGGAAGTTCCCGAGCAGTACCACGAGGCCATGGAAAAGGCCCGTCATGATGTGATCGAAGCCGCCGTCTCGCACGACGAGGCGCTGATCGAGAAGTACTTCAGCGGCACCGCGCTCACCAACGACGAAATCCGTCACGCCATCCGCAGCGCCACCGTCGGTGGTTTCATCGTTCCCGTACTTTGCGGCGCCGCCTTCAAGAACAAGGGCGTGCAGGCCATGCTCGATGCGGTGGTCGATTTTCTTCCGTCACCGGAAGACGTTCCCGCCGTCGAGGGCCACCTGCCGACCGGCGAGCCGGCCGAGCGACACCCGAAGGACGACGAGCCGTTTGCCGGACTCGCATTCAAGATTGCGACCGATCCATTCGTCGGTAAGCTGACCTTCTTCCGCGTGTATTCCGGCGTTCTTCAGTCCGGCTCTTACGTCTACAACGCCACGAAGGACAAGCGCGAGCG
>DATARP010000253.1:0-2528 GCA_036264075.1 Gemmatimonadaceae bacterium | reverse complement strand
ATGTCGTCGCTGCGTACGATAGCGGTGCCGTAGAACGTCGGAGCAAAAACGGGTGTCGGGCGCGGATGCCCGAAATTCTCGAAGGCTTCACGAGGAGCGCCGGACAATGTGTAGAGAGTGAGCTTTTCTCCCTGACTGTCGACGACGTTGTAGAAGAATGCTCCGAACTGCGCGCCCGTGAGATTCGTAGCGGCGTCGGTTACCGTCTGGACAATCCGCTCGACGTCCAGCTCCTGAGCCAGCGTGGTACCCACCTGGTTGAGCGCTTCGAGCTCTGCGCGCGAGGCTTCGGCATCGGCTCGCGCGCGATCCCGCTCCTGCTCTGCGCGCCTGCGCGCGGCGACCATACTGGCGGCGTTCTGGAGCGCGGCCAGCTGGAGAGATTTCTCCTCGTCGCTGTCCACTTATTTGCCGGCTATCAGATCCGAGGCCATCGCGGTGCCTTCGACCCGCGCGCGAATCTTGGCGAACGCCGTGTCGCGGCTCGTCGAGGTATCGTCACTGAACGGCGCGTAGCCGCAGTCGTCGGTCGTTCCCAGCTGCTCGATCGGAATGTATTTCGCCGCCTCGATGACACGGTCGCGGACTGCTTCGGGCGTGTCGATGTGCGGATCGATCGGAGACACTACTCCGACAAAAACCTGTTGATCCGGCCTCATATTCTCCTGGATGATCTTCAGCACTTTGATGCGATCCTTTTCGCCGGCGAGTGCCACACAGAAGTACCCTACATTGAGCTCGAAGAGCAACGGCAGGAACTCGGCGTAGTCGACGTCGAAGCTGTGGGTGGAGTCACGATCGCCGCCCGGACACGTGTGAACTCCGATGACTTTGCGCTCCGCGTTGGAGAACCTCTCGAGGCCGAGGTTGTTCAAGTCGATGAACGTGCCAAGCAGCTCCCCGGTTGGATCGATCTTCATCGCAAAGCGCGCTTCGGTGAAATCGATCTGGACCTTGGCAGCGCCCCGCGAAAGGCAGCCGCGAATTTCCTTTTCGTGCTCGCTCAGCAAGTCCTCGATGAAATCATCGCGCGAGTATCCGGGAATCTCATCGGCCGGGTACATCAGGCTGAGCGCGGACGGCGAGATTACGGCCTGCTTCAGGGGGCGGTGCGCGTAGCGGAGAGCGATGTCGAGGTAGCTGTAGGCGTAGCGTTTGTAGTGGAACGGCCCGCCCGTCAGTCTGGGCATCCGTCGCACGTGCCCGGCCGAAAAGGGAATCTTGAATCCGTCCGGCGCTGTGTTCGGCAATCCCTGAACGGAGTAGGTCCAGAAGTTGTGGTACTTCCGCTGCTCGCCGTCGGTGATGATGGGTGAGCCTGTTTCCTCGAACCGTTCGATGGTGTCCTTGACGGCAGCTTCGTAGAGCGGATCGAGCTTCGGATCGGAAAAATTATCCGCGTCTACCACTTCGATGAGCTTTGCCGGTCGCGGGATGCTGCCTATCGGCTCGGTTAGGATGTTCATCTATTCATGCGGTTTCGAAATGAATGCAGGTGGAGAGAGATGGTTAACGGATCGACATGGCTAGTCGATGCGGACGTCTCTTTCCCTGACTGCTAATCCGGTGATGAATTTACGCATGACTCTGATCAAATGTTCAGGATCCGGCGCAAGCGGTACTCGGCTTGCGTTTGAGCGCTACCGTACAATCAAAGCCTAACGCACTCCACGAACGGAGCACGCTTGCCAGCTGCGAAGAGACCCACCGAGCCACCCGGACCAAGACTCAAGGCGGTTTTTCTGCTTTCGACGCTCAAGCGAAAGCGTGGCGGCGGCGAGTTTTCGCACACCGAAACCCTCTGCGAGCTGGTGATCGATGAGCTGCGGACGCACAACGTCGCCAGCGAGATCGTCCGGATGGCCGAGTACGAGGTCAAGCCCGGCATCAAGAGCAACATGGGGCCGGGCGACGAGTGGCCGGCAATACAGAAGAAGATTCTCGCCGCGGACATCATCGTGTTCGCAACGCCGATCTGGTGGGGGAACCAGTCGTCACTGATGCAGCGCGTGATCGAGAGGCTGGACGAATTGCACACCGACCTGCGCGAGACGGGGAAGTCGCGGCTGATGAACAAGGTAGGCGGGATAGTCATCACGGGAGAGGAGGATGGCGAGCAGCACGTCACCGGCAACCTCGCCAACTTCCTGCTGTCGATAGGCGTGACGCTGCCGCCATTGTGCGCGGTGTCGTACCTGGGCGACTACGCGCGGGCGACGAAGGAATCTCTTCGCAAGAGACTGCGCGGGCAGAAAGAGACCGCCAGCGCGGCGAAGGTCATGGCTCGCAATCTTGCGTTCTTTGCGAAGCTTCTGCGGGAGAACAACATCCCCGAGAAATAGGGCAAAAAAAACGGGGCGTCTTTCGACGCCCCGCCTTTTTATGCCGATCTAATTACACGCAGGTGATTACACCGGGGGTGGTCACACCTGAATCGCAAGCTTTCGCCGACAGAGCGTGCGAAGCCGTCGCGGTCCACGAAGGCGGCGGGCCGACAACTGCGGTCGCCGTCACGGTAACGTCCTTCG
>DATARP010000111.1:0-7278 GCA_036264075.1 Gemmatimonadaceae bacterium | reverse complement strand
TCGATCGACGAAGAGACGGTCGAGCGCGCGCACTCGGTTGGCGCGAGAGTGATCGCGTGGACGGCGAACGAGTCGTCCCAGTGGAAACGACTGCGCGCAATCGGAGTCGATGGCCTTTGCCCCGATCGTATTGCGGAGCTCGCCACATTCGGCTGGTAACTGCGCTACCTTATTGCGACCCAGAATCCATCTTCGGAGGAACGTCCTTCAAATGCGTGTTTTTTACTGCCTCCTGCTTGCAGGAGCCACTGCGTGCGCCAGTGCCGCACCGCAGACCTCGACATCGTCGACACCCTCCCGCGATACCGCCCAGGCCGGCCCGGGTCTCGGAGGCACATCAACGCCGAATGCCGATCCCTTCCCCAGCACCTATAGACCGTTCCCTTCGCAGCCAACCGTAATCCGCAACGTCAACATCCTCACCTCAGCCGGTCCGATGATCCGCAATGGAGCGATCCTGCTCCAGAACGGAAAGGTCGCCGCGGTCGGTGCCAGCGTTAATGCGCCGGCCGACGCAATTGTGATCGATGGAGCCGGCAAGTACGTAACTCCCGGAATCGTCGACGATCACTCCCATCTCGGCGTCTACGCTGCGCCAGGGGTGGATGCGCTCAGCGATGGAAACGAGGCGACGAATCCAGCGACCCCGTACGTGTGGGCGGAACACTCGGTGTGGCCCCAGGATCCGCAGTTTCCACGCAACCTCGCCGGCGGAGTGACAACCTTGCAGGTATTGCCCGGATCCGCAAACCTGATCGGCGGGCGAAGCGTGGTTCTCAAGGTCGTACCAGGTCGCACGGTGCAGGCGATGAAATTCCCGGGCGCCAAGTACGGCCTCAAGATGGCGTGCGGCGAGAATCCCAAGAGAGTCTATCAGAACCGCGGACCGTCCACTCGGATGGGAAACGTCGCTGGTTATCGGGCGGCGTGGATCGCGGCCGAAGCATACCGCCGGCGGTGGGACAAGTGGAACGCCGATCACAAGGGCGATCCGCCGGGACGTGATCTCGGCAACGAGACACTGGCGGAAGTGCTGCGCGGAAACATTCTCGTTCACAACCATTGCTATCGCGCCGACGAGATGGCGCAAATGATCGACATCGCGCATGAATTCGGCTACAAGATCCGCTCGTTCCACCACGGTGTCGAGGCGTACAAGATTGCCGATCTGCTCGCGAAGGAAGGGATCAGCGCCTCGCTCTGGGCAGATTGGGGAAGCTTCAAGATGGAAGCGCTCGACGCCGTCAAAGGAAACATGGCGCTCGTCGATCACGCCGGAGCGCGAGTCATCGTGCACTCCGACGATCCGTCCGGCTCGCAGCGTTTGAATCAGGAGGCGGCGAAAGCGATGGAAGCTGGCGCGGAGATAGGCCTGCCCGTGAGCGAGGACCAAGCCATCAAGTGGCTCACCATCAATCCGGCGTGGGCGCTCGGTCTCGACGACAAGATTGGCTCGCTCGAGGTCGGCAAGAACGCCGACGTCGTTCTGTGGTCGGGCGATCCGTTCAGCGTGTACACTCGCGCCGAAAAAGTATGGATCGATGGCGCAATGCTCTACGACCGCGCCGATCCGTCCGAGCAGTGGCGCACAGACTTCGAGCTTGGCTTCGTGCCGGTCAACAGGAACTAATCGATGAGATCACTCATGCTTCGTATAGCCATTTCGGTCGCGATTGCACTCGCGATAGTCGCCCCCGCGGGCGCGCAGACGATCGCGATCACAGGCGGCAAAGTATATCCGGTGAGCGGTCCGCCCATCGAGGGTGGGACCGTCGTCATCGTGAACGGCAAGATCACGGCGGTTGGCAGAGACATCGCGATTCCCGCGGCCGCGCAACGCATCGATGCGACAGGCAAGATCGTCACTCCGGGCTTCGTGAACTCAGCGACGCAGCTGGGGGTGCAGGAAGTCGCTCAGGTGAGGGACACTCGGGACATGTCCGCGCGCGGAAAGGACGCGATCGCCGCCGCATTCACAGTTTGGGACGGACTGAATCCGAACTCCGTGATGATGGCTCCGGCGCGCAAGGATGGAATCACGAGCTTCATCGTGATGCCAACCGGGGGATTAGTGGCAGGCCAGGCCGCGCTGCTTGATGTGGTTCCGGGAACCACGACAGACATGATTCTGAGGGCCCCGATCGCCATGATCGCCGAAGTCGGGGATCCGCAATCAGCGGGCGTAAACTCGCGCGGAGAGTTGGTCGTCAAGCTGCGGGAGCTTCTGGAGGACACGCGATTCTTCCAGACCCACCGGGATGCGTTCGATCGAGCGCAGACGAGGCCGTTCTCGGCGAGCCGACTGGATCTGGAGGCGATGATTCCTGTCATCCAGGGCAAGCTCCCACTCATTGTCTTCGTCGACCGTGAATCGGATATCGATGCGGCAATGAGGATTGCTCGCGAGTTCAACCTGAAGCTGATGATTGGCAGCGGCGCAGAAGCGTGGATGATGGCCGACAAGCTGGCAGCCGCACGCATTCCCGTTCTTACGGGAGCCATGAACAACATTCCGGCAGGATTCGCGGCTCTCGGCCAACGACAGGAGAATGCGGCCCTGTTGAAGAAGGCCGGCGTGGAAGTCGCGCTCGTCGGCAACGCGGGTGGCGGCGACGAAGAAGCATTCAATGTCCGCAATCTCAAGCAGGAAGCCGGCAACGCTGTCGCGTACGGCATGAGCTGGAATGACGCGTTGCGAGCGGTGACGCTCGCGCCGGCGGAAATTTTTGGCGTGGCGGATCGAGTCGGCTCACTTCAGCCCGGGCGAGAAGGCAATGTGGTGGTATGGAGCGGTGATCCGTTTGAGTTCACGACCAGGGTCGAGCACGTGTTCGTGCGCGGTCACGAGTACAGCGACAAGACTCGCCAGGATCTACTGATGGAGCGCTACAAGACTCTGCCGGGTACGCACAACAATCCTCCGCAGTAGCAGACGCGCTATATAAGAAAAGCTCCCGGGGAAACCGGGAGCTTTTTTTTGGATCGAATCGGCGAAGCGGCGGCTCTAGCTCGCCGAGCTCGGATACTCTTCGCTCGTGGAGGACGAGGTTCCGCTTGTCCCCGCGCCTGAGGACGGACGGGATGCTGCCGACTGCTGACGTCTGAGCTCGATTTCTGCTTCGAGTCGGGCTGCCTCGGTATCGTGCGTTTCCAGCGTCGCGCTCAAGCGGTCGAACGTAGCGGAGTCGAGATCCCTTCCGCTTTTCTTCGCGCGATAGACGGCGTAGCCAAGCGACTGGGCCGCCTTGTCGGCGAGCTGTCTGGTGCGAAATGCTTCAAGTCGCGTCTTGCCGTCGTCGAAAGCGTCCTGTGCGGCCTTTCCGGCGCGGTCGAGCTCCTGTTTCAGTCTATCGAGTAGTGGCATCGTCATCTCGCGTAAGGGTAGCTGCACTCAATCTTACGCAATTCTATAGCCCGTTGTTTCGGCTAACAAAAAAGCCCCGAAAGGGGCTTTTCTTCCAATACCGGCCGCGCTCTAGGCGGCGGTCTCGGCGTCCGGGTAGACGCTCACTTTGTACCGCGTCTTGTTCTTGTGCTCGAACTTCACGACTCCATCGATCAATGAATAGATCGTGAAATCGGTGCCGAGTCCGACGTTGCGGCCGGGGTGCCACTTCGTACCGCACTGGCGCACGATGATGTTGCCGGCGACCACTTTCTCACCGCCGAACTTCTTCACGCCACGGTACTGCGGATTGCTGTCGCGTCCGTTGCGGGATGAGCCTACGCCTTTCTTGTGAGCCATTATTTCTCTCCCCCGCTCTTCTTTCCGAAGGCGATATCCTTGATACGGACCTCGGTAAACTTCTGCCGATGGCCCTGCTTTTTCGCGTAATTCTTGCGGCGCTTCATCTTGAAGACGACGATCTTGTCGCCCTTACCATGCTTGACGATCTCGGCGGTGACGTGCGCGCCCTTGAGCCCGGGGGCGCCGACGTGCGTCTTGTCACCATCGGAGCCGAGAATCACGTCGTCGAACGTGACCTTGGCGCCAGCATCGCCCGGAAGGCTCGGCACTCGGATAGTTTTGCCAGCTTCGGCGCGGTACTGTTTCCCGCCGGTTCTGATAATTGCGTAAGTCATAGACATTCTTGCTGTTAAGTAGTGCGGTGCAGCCATGAAAGTTAAATGGCCACCTCTCGCAGGTCAACTCCAGAACCTACTGCGAGAAGACTAAGGTGGGTTTTAGGCGATCGCGTACTGCTGTGTCACGTCCCGACCCTGGGCCTTCACCACCAGCTTGAACTCGTCGGGCTTGAGCAGCGGATCGTCCCGGAACTCGAGCGAGAAGTTGGCGGCCTTCTGTAGCTTCTGGGCGAGATCGCGCTCCTGTTCGAGGACGTACATCGCGACATCCGGGTGGAGCTTGATCAGCAGGTTGTCGCGGCGGCCCTCGACGGCCATGCGCTTCACCGAGCGCTCCATGCGACGGACGATCGTCTCCGGAGTGAGCACGCGACCGGTTCCGTTGCAGGTCGGGCATGCTTCGGTCGATGACTGGTAGTGGCTCTGCCGCACGCGCTGCCGCGTCATTTCTATCAGACCGAGATCGCTCACGGCAAATGCCTTCGTCCGGGCACGGTCGCGGGAAAGGTGCTGTCTCAGCTCCTGAAGGACCCGCTCACGGTTCGCCTTCGTCTCCATGTCGATGAAATCGCAGACGATGATACCTCCAACGTCGCGCAGACGAAGCTGCCGCGCGACTTCCTGGGCGGCCTCCATGTTCGTGCGCAGCACCGTCTTCTCCGGGTCCTTCTTTCCTGTATAGCGACCGGAGTTTACGTCGATTGAAACCAGCGCCTCTGTCGGCTCGATGATCAGATAACCACCCGAAGGGAGGTCGCAGCGACGCTTGAAGATGTCGCGGATCTCTGACTCGATCCCCGCTGTATCGAACAGCGGCACCTGCGCTTCGTGCAGCTTTACTCTGGCGATGAGATCCGGGGCGATGTCCTTGAGGTAGCCGACGATCTCGTTGTAGACCTGCTTCGAGTCGACCGAAAGGCTGTCGACCTTGTCGCTGAAAATGTCGCGCACCAGCCCGCGGGTGAGGCCGCTCTCGCGATTCACCAGGGACGGCGCTTTCTGGAAGTGCATCTTCCGCTTGATCTTCTTCCACTGCGCCATGAGGCTATTCAGCTCGCGCTGGAGCATCTCGGGCGTGACGTCTTCACTGACGGTCCGGACGATTACCCCGCCTGACTTCTCGGGGAGAATGTTCTGGACCTGTTCCTTGAGGCGGGCACGCTCGGCGGACGAGCCGATTTTTCTGCTGACGCCGACCTTGGATGAGTCAGGGATGTAGACCAGGAACCGCCCGGCGAGCGAGATCTGAGCGGTCACTCGCGGACCCTTGGTGGAGATGGGCTCCTTCGAGATCTGAACCAGAATCTCCTGTCCGCGCTTGAGTCCTTCCTGAATGGGAGGCGCCTTGGCCCGCCGGCCGTTGCCGTTGCTTCCGTTGCCGTTTTTCTTGGCGACAGGCTCGTCGCTCTCGTCGTCGTCGTCTTCCTCGTCGTCGTCTTCGGCCTCGTCGGCGGACTGCCGAACCAGGTCGGACGCATGGAGGAAGGCGCTCTTTTCGGTGCCTATGTCGACGAAGGCGGCCTGGATACCCGGGAGTACGGCATCGACGCGGCCGAGATAGATGTCACCGACCATGCGTCGGTTGTCTGGACGGTCTACGAGGAGCTCAACGAGCTTCCCGTCCTCCAGAATCGCGATCCGCGTTTCGCGCGGAGCCGCGTTGATGAGGATTTCTCTTTTCATTGTCGCCGTCTCATCCCAATGCTCGGCGACTCGACGAGCAGAGAAAAGGACGGTCCAAAAAAGTCCGCGCGGTCGTGCTACAGGGCCGCGTTATGATTACCTGTGAACTTCACCTTCGGCGCTTCCAGTCCATGTTTCCGGGACCCGCGAGTCGCGCGAGTGCCCCATGCAATGGAAGCCACAGTCAGTGCCATCAATCTACCGCCAAACTGACTCTTTCCGCAACGGTGACAACAACTTACGAGCGTGGGTTCGAGTCAGGGCGCCAGACAGGTATGTGACGCCTGGGCTCAGATTCCGGTCACTGTCGGTTCAGATTCCGGCGACGGTCCTATAGATGAGCCACCCGATCACGAGGACAAAGGTCAGCCCGGCCTTCCACTCGCCGTGCTTCATATAGAGATCGAAGCTGAACCCGCCATCGTCGTCTGGGTGCGTGGCTTTCCAGGGTGTCGGCCTCGGCACAAAGGCCGGCACGTTCGCGGCGTACGCGTGGTAGGTGTCCGGAAACCTGCCGGCGATATTGGCTTTCTCGCGCTGCATCGTAGGCGCATAGATCAGGACGAAGAATGCCACGACCAGGAGCAGCAAAGCCCAGTGTGCAGCGATCGCGAAGCCCGCCGCGATGAGGAAGCTCCCGAAGTACAGCGGGTTTCTGGTGTGCGCGTAAGGACCAGTCGTGGCGAGCCGCTCGTTCTTGGAGATGTGCCCCGAAGCCCAGGCGCGGACGATTACACCCACGAACGCAACCGCGCCGCCGACAGCCAGCGTCAGCGGCGTCGGTCGAGCGAAAACCAGATAGGTCAGGCCGAGCAGGAAGCCGAGCGGAAGGCGGACGCGCTTGGCGATCTCGGAGTAAGTCAATCCGCCAGTTCCTTCAGCAGATGCCGGGCAATCACGAGACGCTGTATCTCCGACGTCCCTTCGCCGATCTCGCAGATCTTTGCGTCGCGGAACATTCGCTCCACAGGATACTCCTTGGTGTAGCCGTACCCGCCATGGATCTGGATGGCCTTGATGGTCGTGCGCATCGCCAGCTCCGAACAATACAATTTCGCGATCGCTGCCTGCTTGCTGAAGGGCTGCTTGTTCTGCGCCAGCCACGCCGCGTGAAACATCAAATGCTTGGCTGCTTCGATTTCGGTCGCCATGTCGGACAGCTGGAACTGGATTCCCTGGAAGTTCGAAATCGGCTGACCGAACTGCTTGCGGAGCGTCGAATACCGCAACGATTGCTCGAACGCTCCCTCGGCGATGCCCAAAGAGAGAGCCGCGATTCCGACCCGGCCGGAGTCAAGCGTGCGCATGAAGTTGTTGAAGCCTTCACCTTCTTCGCCGAGCATGTTCTCGCCGGGAACTTCGACGTCCTCGAAAATCAGCTCGCGGGTATCGGACGCCCGCCAGCCGAGCTTGTCTTCTTTCTTTCCCGCGCGAAACCCGGTCATCGACGGCAGCGAGTCGTCGTGACCAATGCCGAGACCTTCCGCCTTCTCCAGGTCGCTCGCTTCC
>DATARP010000087.1:0-10757 GCA_036264075.1 Gemmatimonadaceae bacterium | reverse complement strand
TCCATGCGCGCGAACGCCTCGAACGCCGACTTCTCCGAGATGTGAGACAACGTCTCGTTGATGCGCTTCTGCGCTTCGGTGCGGCGCTGTTTGGCAAGCAGGAGATTCTTCTTGCGGTTTGCCTCTTCGATGTTGTCGTTGAGGCCGCGCAGCGAGTCCTTTAGACGGTCGGTCTCCTGCTTGTGCGCCTGCCACGTCAGCTGCATTTGCTCGCCGCGGGAGATGTGCTCGGTGCGGCGCATGAGCGCCTGCTTGGCGAGGTCGTCCTGATTCTGCTGGACGGCGAGCATCGCTCTCCGCTCCCAGTCCTCTGCTTCCTTCAGCTCCTGACGGGTCTGATCCTGGAGGCGCTTCTCGTCGGCGATCGCAGCAGCAACCTGCTGCTTCGCTTTCACCAGCTGCGAGCGCATGTCGAGTATGATCTGGTTCAACATCTTTTCCGGCTGCTCGAATTCCGAGATCACCGCGTTGACGTTGGACCGGAATAGCATTGCAATACGATCGAAGATATTCATGGGTCGTTGGATTGATTTTTCAAACTGCTACGGAACGGGCGGGAGATGGGAGATGCATAGACCGTAGTTACGAGTTCACTACTCGGGACGCTGCTGGCGCGATTCCGAGTAAAGGCAAATGCATGCGCCGTATTGCATTGAGTGACGTCCCGACGTTGTGGACTTGCACCTAACATCTTTGCCACTGACGGTCTTCCGCCCGTTCAGTTGCCGTTGTCATGTGACGACTCGCACCCATTGTTCGGTAAAATCTACAACTCCTGACGGATTTCAGCCGTCGGACCTCTTGATCTGGTACAACCGCTCCTTTGCCAGCCGGCGGCCCGTCGGGGTCGCCGCCAGCCCTCCCCCCGCAGTTTCCCTGTACCGCACATCCATCTCCCGACCGATTTCTCCCATCACGTCGATCACTTCGTCTACCGGGATCGCGAATGTGATTCCGGCAAGAGCCATCTCGATTCCCGCGAGCGCGATCGCCGAGCCCGTGGCGTTGCGAAACACACACGGCAATTCGACGAGCCCACCCAACGGATCGCACACCAGTCCAAGCGTTCCCTGCATCGTGAGAGCCACCGCGTGTCCCACCTGCGACGGCGTCCCACCCAGCATCTCGGTCGCGGCGCCCGCTGCCATTCCCGCCGCAGCTCCCGTTTCCGCCTGACAACCACCTTCGGCACCCGACAGCGACGCCCGCTCCGCGACGACGGCTCCTATCAATCCGGCCGTCGCCAATCCATCGACTACTTTGGCGTCCGACACCGACCGCGCCTTCGCGAGACCGGTCAATATCGCCGGCAGAACTCCCGCACCGCCCGCGGTCGGTGCGGCCACGATCACTCCCATCGCCGCGTTCACTTCCTGAACCGCCAACGCCCGGGTGAGAATGTCGCGAAACGGAGTCTGCGCCAGCGGACCGCTCGTGCTGTTCCGGAGCTTTGCCGCATCGCCGCCAACCAGACCCGATGCCGAATACAAATCACCGACGATTCCCTTCTCTATAGCGCTACGCATCACGTCGAGCGCCCGCTGCAGCACGGCGCGAATGTCCGCGACCGTTCTGCCCTGATCCCGAGCTTCTGCCGCGAGCGCAACTTCTGCCAGCGACTTCTTTTCCTTTTCCGCATCCCGGATTGCATCAGCGAGGGCTTTGTACACTCAGCCCCCGCTCACCTTATCCAGCCGACGGGTCCACCGGACCCAATCGAGCGCTCTCAATTCCTCCCCTGCTTTTTTGTCGGGCTGCTCGTCGCACTCGATCACCATGAATGCGTCGCCGCCCCTCTCCTTTCTCGTCAGCTTGAGTGTTGCGATGTTGATGTCGTGCTCGGCCAGGATCCCGGTGATTCTGGCGATCGAACCCTTCCTATCCTCAGCTACGAGAACGATGGTGTGGAAGTTTCCCGTCACCTCCACCGGGAACCCGTCTATCTCCTGAACCAGAATTCGGCCGGCCCCGAGTGACGAGCCGAGCATGCTGGCCTTTCTGCCATCCAGCTCGATGGTGATACGAACGGTATTGGGGTGCGCGGCGTCGGCGATCGTTACCTTCTCGAACTTGTAATCGAGGCCTTCCCGCTCGGCGATCTGGAGGGCTTCGCGGAGACGCTCGTCATCTGGACGGAATCCCAGCAAGCCGCCCACGAGAGCCTTGTCGGTGCCGTGGCCTTCGCCGGTCCGGGCAAAGGAGCCGTGAAGCTGGAGCAGCCCTGTTTGAGGGGTTCCACCGAGAAGACATCGGGCGAGCAATCCAAGTCTGCACGCTCCGGCGGTGTGCGAGGAGGAAGGACCAACCATCACCGGTCCGATTATATCGAGGAGCGAGACCATGCTTGAAAGTATGGTGATTGCCTGGCTTTCGGGGGAAAACGACAAACGGAAACACGGCAGTGTTCCGTTTATCCGGCCTTCAGCGTTGCCCTTTTTCGAGTGCTTCCACGCTCCCGTTTGAGCATGGTCCGCAGGTACTGTCCCGTGTACGACTCCTTAACGTCAGCAACGTCTTCCGGCGTGCCGGCCGCGACGACGTCGCCGCCGCGGAGACCGCCTTCCGGACCGAGGTCGATGATCCAGTCGGCCGTCTTGATGACGTCGAGGTTGTGCTCAATGACGAGCACCGTGTTCCCACGGTCAACGAGGCGGTGCAAAACGGTCAGCAGCATCCGCACGTCCTCGAAATGGAGACCCGTCGTCGGCTCGTCCAGGATGTAGAAGGTGCGGCCGGTGTCCCGCTTCGACAGCTCCGCGGCGAGCTTGACTCTCTGGGCCTCTCCGCCGGACAACGTCGTCGCCGACTGACCCAGGTGGATGTAGCCGAGGCCGACGTCGAAAAGCGTCTGCAGCTTCTGACGAACGCGCGGCTGGTTCTCGAAGAACGCCAGCGCATCTTCGACCGTCTGCTCGAGCACATCGGCGATGCTCAGGCCCCGGAAGCGGACCTCGAGCGTCTCGCGGTTGTAGCGCTTCCCTTTGCAGACGTCGCACGGGACGTAGACGTCGGGCAGAAAATGCATCTCGATTTTGACGAGTCCATCTCCCTCGCACGCTTCACAGCGTCCGCCTTTGACGTTGAACGAAAACCGTCCCGGACCGTAGCCGCGAATCTTCGCCTCGGGCAGCTCGGCGAACAGCTCCCTGATCGGCGTGAAGAGTCCCGTGTAAGTGGCGGGATTGGAGCGCGGCGTACGTCCGATCGGGCTCTGATCGATGTCGATGACTTTGTCGAGATGCTGGAAGCCGGTGATGCGCTTGTGCGCGCCGGGAATGACTCTCGCCCGATAGAAGTGCCGCGCCATCGACTTGTGAAGAATGTCTTCGATGAGCGTGGACTTTCCGCTCCCCGACACTCCGGTCACGGCCACGAAGAGCCCGAGTGGAATCTCCACGTCGAGATTCCGCAGGTTGTGCTCGCGCGCGCCCTCGATCCGAATCATTCGCTGCGAATCTCGCGCGCGCCGCACTTCTGGAATCGGAATCTCGGCTTCGCCGCGAAGGTAGCGGCCCGTGATGGATTCCGGATGGGAACGCACTTCGTCGACGGTGCCGGCGGCGATGACGAGACCCCCATGCTTGCCTGCGCCAGGTCCGAGATCGATAAGATGATCCGCGGCTTCCATCGTCTCCTCGTCGTGCTCGACGACGATGACGGTGTTGCCGAGATCGCGCAGCTGCCGGAGTGTGTTGAGCAGACGAGCGTTGTCGCGCTGGTGGAGTCCGATCGATGGCTCGTCGAGGATATACAACACGCCCACCAGGCGAGAGCCGATCTGGGTCGCCAGACGAATGCGCTGCGCCTCGCCGCCCGATAGCGATTCAGCCGAGCGGCCGAGCGTCAGGTACTCGAGACCAACATCGTTGAGGAAACGGAGGCGCTCGCGGACTTCTTTCAGAATTGGCGCGGCGATCTCCGGATCGAGTCCCGGCCTGCCGTTGCCGCGAACGGGAACGCTCTCGAAGAACTCCAGCGCGTCAGTGATGGATAGCTGCACGAGATCGCCGATGTTCTGGCCGGCGAGGGTGACCGCGAGGGATTCGGGCTTGAGCCGACGCCCGCCGCACGTGGTGCACGCGCGCGGCTGCATGAACTCCTCGAGCTCCAGGCGGACCGAATCGGAGTCAGTCTCGTCGTAACGGCGTTGGATGTTGGAGAGAATCCCTTCCCAGCTCGTGCCTGACGTGTCCGTCCGCTGCCCGGTCTTGCCCCCAGTACCATATAGAAGCTTGTCGCGCACTTCCGGACTCAATTGGCCCCACGGGCTGTTGAGATTGAATCCAAACTGCTTGGCGAGGCCGGGCAGGATGACCTTCTTGAGGTATCCGTCCGGTTCTCCCCACGGCAGGATGACACCCTCGAGGATGCTGATGCTCGGGTCGCCGAGCAGAAGCTCCTCGCTGACTTCGCGCCGCGAGCCGAGTCCACCGCAGGCCGGACATGCGCCGAACGGTGAGTTGAACGAGAAGTGGCGCGGCTCTAGCTCCGGCAGCGAGATGCCGCAGACCGGGCAGCCGTACCTCTCGGAGAAGAGATGAGGGCTGCGGTCGTCCTGACGGTGGATCTCGACGGTGCCTTCGGCGAGCTTGAGCGCGGTCTCCACGGAATCGTTGAGACGCCCCCGATCTTCAGCGCGCACGACGAGCCGGTCGACGATCACCGAGATGTTGTGATTCATGCGCCGATTGAGCTTCGGCGGGTCGGCGACCTCGATCAGCTCCCCATCGACGATGGCCCGGACGAATCCCTGTTTGCGGGCGGCTTCGAACAACTCGCGGAACTCTCCCTTCCGTCCGCGCACGAGCGGAGCGAGGATTTCGATCCGGGTCCCTTCCGGCCAGGCAAGGATCGAGTCGGCGATCTGACCGGCGCTCTGGCGCTCGACCGCGCGGCCGCAGTTTGGGCAGTGGGGTGTTCCCGCCCGGGCGTAAAGGAGCCGGAGGTAGTCGTAGATCTCAGTGACAGTTCCGACTGTGGAGCGAGGGTTGTGGCCCGCACTCTTCTGCTCGATGGAGATGGCCGGCGATAGACCCTCGATTGAGTCCACATCGGGCTTCTCCATGAGCCCCAGGAACTGCCGGGCGTAGGCCGAAAGCGACTCGACGTACCGGCGCTGTCCCTCGGCGTAGATTGTGTCGAAGGCGAGCGAGGACTTCCCCGATCCGGACAGGCCGGTGATGACCGTCAGGCGGTCCCGGGGGATGGTTACGTCGATGTTGCGGAGGTTGTGCTCGCGGGCGCCGCGTACAATCAGGGATTCTTCCGGCATAGCCTTGTAAAATCGCGGGTTACGCCCCCAGACTCAAGGCTGCTCTATAGAAGGCCAAGTCGTTGCCGGGCGGGCAATTCACCTAGCTCAGGCGTCCATTTTGCACTTGGAGGGGCGATATGCCCGTTTTAAAGCAAGTAATCGACGTCCTAACGATGAAGTCGGATCGCCCAATGCGCCGTTTGGTGGCGTATTACCTGATCGTGGCGGTCGTCGTTGCTCTACTGTCATTGGTCTTCCCGGCTGAGATCGCCCGGATCGCGGCCAAAGGCCTCGGCGATGTGCCGGAAGGGCCGACGGTCCTGACGGACGCCCTCGGCTCGCCCAGCGCGTCTGGCACTTTCGGCCTTGGATCACTGCTCGGAGTCGCGATAACTACCGCGTTGATTCTGATCGGCACACTCGTCCTGATGCTCCCCGTGACGTGGGTCTACATGTCGGCTCGCCCTTCAGGGGGGCAGCACAACCAGAACGTGGTGCAGACTCTGATCATCCTGCCCATCGTCGTGGCCGGAATCGTGTTCATGGTCCAGAACAGCCTGGCCCTGGCGTTCAGCCTCGCCGGCGTGGTTGGCGCGGTGCGGTTCAGAACGACGCTGCGCGATTCCCGTGATCTCGTTTACATCTTCCTCAGCATCGTGGTCGGGTTCGCGGCTGGGGTTCAGTCGCTCGCCGTAGGCGCGGTCGTGTCGATCATCTTCAACTTCGTCCTGGTGGTCACGTGGCGCTACGACTACGGCAGGAACATGCTGATGCCGACGGCAGCTGCCCAGTGGTCGCGCCCGCTGCAAGCCCTGGCGAGTCCCACCGGCGACCACCAGATCCCCGACAGAGATCTTCTCCTCTCGCTGACGCCGGACAAGGCGAACGCCCTCGCCGAGCGGTTCGATCGGGTGCGTGACCAGATAGGGAAGAAGAAAAAGGCGCGCTACGACTCCGTGCTGACAATCACGACGGACAATGTTTCTGAAGCACAGAAGCAAGTCGAAGAGGTCCTCAACAGAATGACCAAGAGATGGATTCTCGACGAGGTCGTGACCAACGTCGGCAAGCCGAGCGAGATTTACTACCTAACGCGACTGAAGAAATCCATCCCGAAAGACGTCCTGCTCACCGCGATTCACGAGAACGCCGACGGCATCATCAATTCGGCTGACATCGAGACCGGCGAGCCGGCAGAAGACAAATCCGACTAGGGATGATTGGCGCGCGAAGCTTCGTACTTCTGGCAAGCTTGTCGCCGTTGATGGTGGGCTGTCGTGAGACGCCGCAAGCCAAAGCGGCGCAGGTTCAAAAGGTCGAAGCGGCGCGCAGGGATTCACTCGCGCACAGACTCGCGTTGGCGGATGCCAATCCCACTAAACCGGTGCCAGTGGCCGAGTGGATCATGCCGCCAGAGCTGCGGGAGATTTCCGGACTCGCGCTTACGTCACGCGGAACGGTTCTCACCCACGACGACAACGTCGGGCGGGTGTACGAGATCGACCCGAAGACAGGGATCCTCCTCAAGGGTTTTTCTCTGGAGGGCGGAGTGCGGGGAGACTTCGAGGCCATCACGATCGCCGGACCCGACGTCTATCTGCTCCGCAGCAACGGCAAGATTTACAAGTTCAAGGAAGGCGCCGACGCTTCGCAGGTTCCCTACACGATGTACGACACCGGATTGGGGAAGCAGTGCGAATTCGAGAGCATGGTGTTCGAGCCGGACAGCTCCAGGCTGGTGCTTGTCTGCAAGAAATTCCTGGAGAAGAAGGCTCCCAAGGAAGTGTTGATTTTTCACGTCCCGCTCCCATTCGGCGATCCCGCGAAGATCACCGCGCTGCAGATTCCGATTAAGGACGTGATCGGGTCGAACAAGTGGACGAATTTTCATCCTTCCGATATCAACATCGACCCGTTCACGAAGAATTACGTGATCGTCGCGTCGAAGGAGAAAGGGCTGATCGTCGTTACTCCCGACGGCGAGGTCGTGCGCTCGGAACCTCTTCCGGGCGACCATCGCCAGCCGGAAGGCATCGCTGTTACACCGGACAGTCTTCTGCTCGTAAGCGACGAAGCGAACGTCAAGCCCCCCGCTATCACACTCTACCGCTGGCGACAGTAAGACGCGCCAGAGACCATTTATGAAAAGCAGCCACTCCCTGAGAATTCCTGCCGCGATCGCAATGGTGACGGTCCTTGCTTCGAGCGCGATTTCGAGAGCCTCGGCTCAGAATTCAACGCGAATCGTCGGGACGGACAGTGTGGTCGTCGTCCCCGGTGAGATCTATAGAGCCGGACATTTCCACCAGGTCATGCTCGGCAAGAACTATCGGGACGAGTGGACGGCGCCGATCAAGGTGCCCGTTCTCAACCTGAGAACTTTTCACGGCGGCCTCAAGCCCGGCAAGCTGGGCGGCGGAGCGCAAACCATATCGCTTCGGTTCGATGCCGAGGACGGGTCGAAGTGGGCATTCCGCTCGGTAAGGAAGAGATTCAGCGTCCTTCCCGCGCAGTACAAAGGGACCATCATCTGGTACATCGTAGGCGACGAGGGAAGCGCTTCGCATCCGCTGGGAGCGATCGCCGCAGATCCTCTGCAAGCCTCGGTCGGTATTCTCCATCCACACCCGGTCGTCGCGATAATGCCCGATGATCCCATTCTCGGTGAGCACCGGCAGCAATTCGCCGGCATGCTCGGCGAGCTCGAGGAGCATCCGGACGTGCCCAAGAACGGGCCGGCTTTCGCGGGCGCAAGCAAGATCATCGGCAGCGACACGCTGCTCGACCGAATCAACACCGATCCCCAGACGCGCGCCGATGCGCGCGCGTTGTTGACGGCGATAGAGCTGGACATGCTTATCGGCGACAACGACCGCCACCCGGATCAGTGGAAGTGGGCGCGGTTCGGAGGCCACGACGCCACGTGGGAGCCAATCGCCGTCGACCGTGACCATGCATTCGTGTCTTACGAAGGGTTGGCGATGAAGGTCGCGCGATTCGCTCTTCCGAACCTCGTCACGTTCGAGAGCAGGTATCCCGATCCGAGCGCCCTGTTCGCCAATGCAGTCGAATTCGATCGGCGAATGCTTGGAAGTCTAGATAAGACGGTGTGGGATTCCGTTGCCACCAGCTTACAGCAAAGGATCACCGATCCGGTGATCGACAATGCGCTCGCTACATTGCCGCCGCAATACGCGAACGACTCACGCGCGATGGCGGCCAAGCTCAAAGCGCGGCGCGACGGCCTGCGCGCAGAAGCCGATAAGTACTACGGCGAGCTGTGGACGGTTGCAGATATCCACGGCACCGACGCGGACGATCAGGCTACAGTAACGCGCTCGGGCGATGGGGTCGTGGATGTTCGCATCCAATCGGGGAATGACGCTCCGTACTTCTCGCGGCGTTTCTACGCGAGCGAGACGAAGGAGATCCGCATCTACCTGCACGGAGGTGACGATCGCGCGACCGTCGAGGGAGGTGTCCGCAGCAGCATCCCGATACGGATCATCGGCGGCAACGGCAACAACGTGTTCGTCGACAATTCGGTCGTTGGCGGGAGGAGAAATCAGACCCGATTCTATGACGCCGGAAACGTGAACAACGTGGTGTACGCTCGTGACACCGTCGACGAGAAGATCAACATCGACGACGCGTTCAACCACTACTTCAACCGCCGGCCGTGGCTGCGCGCGTACGGCAGGCTGACACCGCCACAGAAGGATCGCGGCAGCTCGCTCAAGCCAGTGCTGGGAATCCACTCTCAACGTCTGCTCGGCATATACCCGGAAGTCGGCGTGTCTCGCACTGTCTACGGGTTCCGCAAGGTGCCGTACTCCCTCCTTACGGAGGCCGACCTTGCGTATTCGTTTGCGAGCCAGCGTCTGCGTGTTCGTGCTCTGCTCGACAAGAGACTCGAGGAATCCGACACGCACATCCCGGTGACGGCGCACATGTCGCAGTTCGAGGTCGTGCAGTTCCATGGTTTCGGAAACGATGTCGCTGATCTGCGCGGAAAGGTGTACGACGTGCGTCAGCGGCAGTGGGAGTTCAACCCGGCGATCGGGCGGTCTTTCAGTCCTGTGAGCGACATCTCGCTGGGTCCGATCGTGCGCTACACCACGACCGATACGCTCGGCAGTCCCTTCCTCACGCAACAGCGTCCGACCGGCTACAGCAAATATGGGCAGGCGGGTCTCCGGCTGAAGGCGCACATCGACAGCCGTTACTATCCCGACACCATGAAGCCGCGCATCGTGCTCGACGTCGCGGGAGCCGGGTATCCGGCGATGTGGGACGTGGCGAAGGCGTATGAATCGCTCGACGGATTTGCCGCCGCCTACTTCACGCTGCCCGCTCCGAAGCTGCCGGTGCTTGCCTTCCGTGCGGGCGGGAAGAAACTGTGGGGTCCCGCCCCGTACTTCGACGCCGCATTTCTGGGCGGATCGGAAACGTTTCGAACGGAAGAGAAGCAGCGCTACGCTGGAGACGCATCGATGTACGGAAGCGCGGAGCTCCGCGTGCCGATCGCAAAGTTCCCGTTTATCCTTCCGCTCGATGTCGGCGCGCTGGGCTTCGCTGACGCCGGCCGCGTTTATGTGAACGGCCAATCGCCGGGCGGTTGGCACTCAGCCGCCGGCGGGGGACTCTGGTTTGGCTACCTCAATCCGGCAATCAACTTCAACGTCCTGTTCACGAACCGCAGCACGCATCGCGTAGTGACGAACATCGGATTTGCATTCTGAACGCGGATGCTTCGGAAGAGGCGCGAGTTCTTCTGATCAGTTCCCATAGGCGCAAAGCTCCTCATTCGCGGATTTGGGGCCAGGCCGGAGGCAGATGTCACTGAGGCGGCAGTTTCGTTTCGCGCGACCACCCGTCACCTTTAACATATGGCCGGCTCCGCGAATCCTCGTCTGACTCTTAGCACCCCCAGCGCACCAGCGCCTGGGAGCGATGGGGACCTTCGCATTTCGGCCATCGACATCGGGTCGAACTCGATTCGCCAGACGATCGCCGATGTTTCGCCCACGGGGACGATTAGGGTCGTCGACGAAATGAAGGCTGCGCCGAGACTGGGCGCAGGACTGTCCGAGACGGGAAAGCTGAGTGAAGTCGCGATCCAGAATGCGCTGAGCACACTTACAAGGATGGCGACGCTTGCCGACCAGCTCGGAGTGACGCGCACCGAGGTCGTCGCGACAAGCGCGGTCCGCGACGCTGCCAACGGCGAGGAGTTTCTCAAGCTGGTGAAGTCGGAGACTGGACTGAAGGTGAAGGTTCTACGCGGAGAAGACGAAGCCCGCCTCAGCTTTCGCAGTGCCCTCGCGCATTTCGATCTGGGAGTGGGCCGCTCGGTGGTGATGGATATCGGCGGCGGCTCTCTCGAGCTCGCGCTGAGCGCTGACGGCCTGGTCGACCGTCTCATTTCGTTGCCGGTAGGCGCAATCAGAGCCACCGAGCGTTATCTCGACGGCGATAAGAAGAAGGGCATGCAAAAGCTCAG
>DATARP010000082.1:0-24170 GCA_036264075.1 Gemmatimonadaceae bacterium | reverse complement strand
TGGACGATGTACAACTGACCACCGGTGGCCTCGCTCCATTGGACTGCCCGCTGGATCGCCTCCGCCTCGACAAAGTTGGGACGCGTCATCGCGTGCAGCCGGGCGCCGAACTTCTTCATCATCTCCGGCGTGTGGTGTCGCGCGATCAGCTCGTCGAGCACTCGCGCCGACTCGGCGTGGACCAGGAGCATGGTGCCGTACTCTTTCATCTTCTCCAGCGTTCCGAACATCGCGCGGTCATCCGACTGCCAGCCTTCGGATTCATAGATCATGAATTCCTTGAAGGTCGTGAAGCCGCGGTCGACCATTCCCTTGATCTGATCCTTATGATCATTCCAGCGCGTGATGCAGATGTGAAAGGTGTAGTCGATGAGCGATTTCCCTTGTGCCTTCTTCATCCAGTTGTCCGCAGCGTCGTTCAGCGATTGGCCGGCGTAGGGAATCGCGAAGTCGATCACCGTAGTCACTCCTCCGCGCGCGCCGGCCCTCGTCCCAGTACGGTAATCGTCGGCTGACACCGCCCCCATAAACGGGAGCTCGAGGTGGACGTGCACGTCGAGCACGCCTGGAATGACGTGATGCCCTTTCGCGTCGATAACCTTCGTGGACTTGTCCGCGTCGAGATTCACTCCGAGAGCGGCGATCTTCTCACCGGAAATTCCAACGTCTACCGTGAACGTACCAGCGGGTGTGACGACGTTCCCACCTTTGACGATGGTGTCGAATTTCACGGAGTTACGATCGGAGCTCGAAGCGGTCCGCGCACCGCCGGGAGCGGGTCGCTTATCAGTCTTCTTTGTTGGCATTCAAGCGCTGACCGCCCTAAGGGCCTGATCCAGTACTTCGAGCGTGAAATCCGCGTCAGCGGCCGTGATGCACATCGGCGGCTTGATCCGCAGCACGTTGCCGTCCAGGCCGCCCTTCCCGATCAGGACACCCATCTCGCGCGCAGCTTCCAGAACCGCCAGGGTTTCCTTTTTCGCTGGCTGTTTCGTGCTCCTGTCGCGAACCAGCTCGACCCCAAGCATGAGTCCCATTCCCCGGACATCACCGATCAGGGTGTGATGCTTGGCCAGCTTTTGGAATCCATCCTTGAGCCTCTTTCCGAGGACGCGTGAGTTCTCCTGCAAGCCATCTTCGTCGATGACGTCGAGAACGGCGAGCCCCGCCGCCATGCAGACCGGATTTCCGCCGAACGTGTTGAAGTGAATTCGCTGGGTGAGGGCTTGCGCGATCTCCATGCGGGTCGTCACCGCGCCGAGCGGAACGCCGTTGCCTATCCCCTTCGCCATCGTAACGAAATCGGGAACGACGTCGAAATTCTCGAAGCCCCAATAGTGATCGCCGGTGCGGCCAAAGCCGGTTTGCACTTCGTCGGCGATGCAGAGCCCGCCGTGATCACGGGTAATGCGATACGCCTCACTCAGATAATTCCGCGCTCCGTGGGTCGCGCCTCCAACGCCTTGAATCGGCTCGGCGATGAATGCCGCCACCCTGCCCGGCGTAGAGTAGCGGATGATTCCGAGGATGTCCTCTGCGCTCTTCGTTGCGATCTCCTCGGGCGTGCCGGAGAATTGGCTGCGGTACGGATCCGGAGACACCGCGTGATGGACGCCGATCGCACCGGGCACCGGAAACTTCCAGGTGTTGTGCGATGTGAGTCCCGTGGAGCTCGGAGACCCGCCGTGATAGCCGTTGCGCAGAGCGATGACGTCCGTGTTGCCTGTATACAACCGCGCCATCGTCACAGCCAGGTCGTTTGCCTCGCTCCCATCGTTCACGAAGTAGGTGACGTCGAGACCCTTCGGCATCTTCGACGCGAGCTTCTTCGCCAGAAGTGGAAAGTTCGGGTGCAGATAAATCGTCGTGGCATGCTGCAGCGTCTCTACCTGTTTCTGAATCGCCGCGACGATCTTCGGATGACAATGTCCGCACGACACGGTGACGATGCCGGCAAACATGTCGAGGTATCGCTTGCCGGTTTCGTCGAACAGCCACTGCATGTGCCCTTCGACAATCAGCAGGGGCTCGCCGTAAAGCGTGAAGATCGCCGGGTTGGTGTACTTCGCGCGCATCGCGAGAAGCTCGGCCCGCGGCGGCCCGTTATAAGGCTTGGGCTTGTGATCGCAAGGCGGCATTGCGGGTGCCGCGGACTTCGTGCGCGCGGCCTTGGCCGGTGCGCCACGATCGACGGTTGGTGACGTGCGAGCGACAGTCACGATCTAGGCCCGCACCGGCACTTCGTCGGGCTGCGGCGTCGCATAGCCCTCGACGCCCTCGTAGCCCGAGTGATAGTCGGCTGAGTCGGGGCGCCTGATGTCCGATTGGAGCACGATTCTGTCGCGTCGAATGCCGCGGAAATCCTCGATGCTCTTCCACCCGTCCTTCGCGTGCTCCTCGAGAAACTTGTCCAGCCCCGAGAGAAGTCTCTTGATCACGTTGGGACCAACTGCCTGGTCGAGCATAGCAGCAGTACAGACCTGAACGGTTCCGCACCCGAGCAAGAAATACGACGCAGCCTGATTGAAATCGGAGATTCCGCCGATGCCGGAGAAGCTCTTGTCCGGAAACGCCTTCGTCAGCTGCGCCATCTTCGCGAGTGAGAGCGGGAGAATTGCCGGCCCTCCAAGTCCACCACTCGACACGAAGCCGTCGACGTTGATTTCAAACTCCAGGGTCTCCGGATCGATGAGTGGGATCGACGGGAAGGTGTTGGAGGAGACGATCGCGTCGGCTCCGCCACGGAAGCACGCCGCGGCTTCAACAACGATGTCCGCCGTGGCGGGTGTGAGCTTGCACCAGACCGGAACCTTCGCGACTTCCTTCACCGCCTCGGTCACCACCGAGCAAAGACCCTGATCCTTTCCGATGTTGGATCCCATATCCCGCCGATCCATGTGAGGACAGGAGAAGTTGAGCTCCAGCCCGTCCGCGCCTTCACCCTGCGCAGTCTCGGCCAGCTCCTGCCAGTGGCGCAGCTCCTTGTCGTTTCCGGAACCAGCCATGATAGATGCGATGAGGACCTTGTTCGGGAACGCCTCCTTGATGCGACGGATGCGCGGCGCCCACCACTCGAGGGTCTTGTCGGAGATGAGCTCCCAGTTCCACGAAGAGTGCAAGGCCGCGCCAGGGCGCTTCTTCATGGACACATTGGCGTCGTCCGCGCTCGTGCGCATGAACTTGGCCTTCGCTCCGTAGACGTTCACGACGGGATGGAGACCGATCGTCTTCGTTACGACCCCGCCCCACCCGGCTTCGAACGCGCGCGTGATGTTCGATTCGGATTCTGTCGGCGGAGCCGACGAGAGCAGAAAGGGATTCTCGAACTCGATCCCGGTGAATGTCACTGAACGATCAACGCTCATACTTCCTCCCCTCAAGACATCCAGTTGGTGCCGCTTTCCTTGTTCCACTTCGTCGTCATCTTCTTCGCCTGAGTCCAGAATTCGATCGACCCCCGGCCGGTGATGTCGCCGACGCCGAACTTGGAGTCGTTCCAGCCGCCGAACGAGAACGGCTCGCGGGGAACGGGCACGCCGACGTTCACGCCGACCATCCCCGCGCTCGCGTGCTCCATAACGTAACGGGCGGTACCGCCACTCTCTGTGAATACCGACGCGGCATTTCCGTAGGGAGAGGCGTTTTCGACCTTTAGCGCTTCGTCGACGTTTTTCGCCCGAATGATTACGAGCACCGGCCCGAAGACCTCATCCTGCGCAATGCGCATGTCGGGCGTCACATGATCGATGATCGTGGGGCCGATGAAATAACCCTGCTCTTTCCCCTTCACAACGGTGCGTCGACCGTCGACCAGAACTTTCGCCCCGGCCGCTTCCGCCTCGCCGATGTACTTCTCTATCCGCTCTCTGGCGGCGACGGATATCACCGGACCGATGTCATTACCGGGAACGATCTTCTTCGCGTGCTCCACCATCCGCTCGATGATGTGATCCGTCTTTGAAACGGCCACCATAACGGATGCGGCCATGCAACGCTGTCCAGCACAGCCCGACATCGAAGCGACGACATTGCTCGACGTCATTTCCTTGTCGGCATCGGGCATCACGATGAGATGATTCTTCGCGCCGCCGAGCGCGAGGCAGCGCTTTAGCGTGGCGGTGGACCGGCGGTAGACGACCTTCGCGATCTTGGTCGACCCCACGAAGCTGATCGCTGCTATTCCTGGATGATCGCAGATCGCTTCGACAGCTTCCTTCCCGCCGTTGACGATCTGCAGCACTCCTTCGGGTAGTCCTGCTTCCTTGAGCAGCTCGGCAATTCTCCCGGCGCTCAACGGAACCAGCTCCGACGGCTTGAGAATGAAACAGTTGCCGAGCGTGATCGCGTTGGGGATCGACCAGTTCGGCACCATGTTGGGAAAATTGAATGGCGTGATCGCCGCGACCACTCCCAGCGGGTACCTCTCGATGCGACACTCCACGCCACGACTCACTTCCAGAACTTCGCCGGGCGCGATCTGCGGGAGCGAGCAAGCGAACTCGCAGAGCTCCGCCGATTTGAGAACCTCCGCCCGTGCTTCGCTGGCAACTTTGCCGTTTTCTTCAGTGATCAAAGCGGCCAGCTCGTCGATGTTCTTCTCGAGGAGCGTCTTGTACTTATAGAAGACCTGCACGCGCTCCTTTATCGGAGTCGCGGACCAGCCGGGGAAAGCCTTGGCCGCGCTTGCGACGGCGGCATCGACGTCGTCCTGGGTCGAAAGCGGGACGCGCGAGATGACACTGCCGTCGCTCGGGTTGAACACCTCGATGAACGGCCGGTCCGTGCCGACGAACGAGCCGCCGACGTAGTTTCGAGCTTCAGGGTACTTCATGCTTCCTCCATGACTCGGAGGCGCGTGGTTGCGCGACGGAAATCCCTCGACCGGCGGACGAGGGATCAAAAGCTCAACGGATGATTATTCGAAGATGCGCGACGGCAAGGCGAGTCGCAAGCTCTAGTCAGAGGACGACTTACGACTTGTCCGAGCCCTGCCGTGTTCGCGGATGGCGGTCATTGATTCACATGACTCTGCGGTAACATTTCAGCTCTTCCTTGCATGCGCTCACGGCACGAAGCATGATGCTCTTGACGGGATGCGACAACTCGAACTGCAAACCGGACAGTGGATGACAGATCCCGCGACGCCAGCTCAACAGACGCCCGAAGTGCTGCCCCATGTCGACCTCGGCATGTCGATCACGATCGCGACGACCATCACGATCGTCTCCGCGATTCTGGTCGCGGCCTCGACCTATGAGGTAATCAGGGGAACCCTTTCATCGGGGATGACGCGCCTTCTCGCCATCGTGTCGCTGCTCTCGCTGGTCGCGATGTTCTATGGACTGATCGAGCTCGCACTGGCGGTAATCGCGACGACGGCCGAGCGCAGAAGACAGGCGAGGGTGGTGTCCGAGCGCCGGCAGGGGGATCGCGCGAGGAAGCCCACGCCCCACTAACAAAAAAGCCCCGCTGCAAGCAGCGGGGCTTTTTAGATCGAACTGGTAACCCTACCAGCGATAGTGCGCGAACGCCTTGTTCGCTTCGGCCATGCGGTGAGTGTCTTCCTTCTTCTTGACCGCGTTGCCTTCGCCCTTGCTCGCCGCGATCACTTCGGCGGCCAGCTTTTCGGCCATCGACTTTTCGTTGCGGCCGCGTGAGAACGTGATCAGCCAGCGCATCGCGAGCGCAGTGCGGCGATCTGGACGAACCTCGACCGGCACCTGATACGTGGCACCACCGACGCGGCGGCTCTTTACTTCGACTGCCGGCTTGAGGTTGGTGAGCGCCTGCTTGAAGATCGTCACGCCAGGCTGGCTTGTCTTGTTCTCGACGATGTCCATCGCGCCGTAAAAGATTCTTTCGGCAGTCGACTTCTTGCCCTGGTACATGATGGCGTTGATGAACTTCGAGACCGTCTGGCTATCGTAGCGAGCGTCGGGAAGAATCGGACGCTTGATGGACTTCTTGCGGCGGCTCATTTCTTCTTACCTCCGCCAGCAGCACCGGCGGCCTTTGGTTTCTTGGTGCCGTACTTGGAGCGGCTCTTGTTGCGGCCGTTCACGCCGGAAGCATCGAGCGATCCGCGAACGATATGGTATCGAACGCCCGGCAGATCCTTAACGCGGCCACCGCGAATGAGCACGATCGAGTGCTCCTGCAAGTTGTGGCCTTCGCCGGGGATGTACGCGGTGACTTCGAATCCGTTGGTCAGGCGCACGCGCGCTACCTTGCGAAGCGCCGAGTTCGGCTTCTTCGGAGTGGTGGTGTAGACGCGGGTGCAGACGCCACGCTTTTGGGGATTGGACTTCAGTGCCGGCGCCTTTTCCTTCTTCTGGACGTCGCGGCGGCTCTGACGGACTAACTGGTTGATTGTCGGCATTAAATCCTGAACGTAAATCTACGGCCGCCCAATTCGGGGGCAGACTAGCCTACAAAGTTAGGCAGGACACCAAGTTGTGTCAACTCACGGGCTCCCTGAGAGCTAGCAATGAAGCGAACGAAAAACCGCTGTGAGAAGATTAAGGTGGGCGGTGCGAGGTACTAAGGCGTGGGGGAAGACTCATGCGCTACGACCGTCACCGGTCTCGACGTGGCGTGGCCCGTGCAGCACATTGGAACTCCCGGAGGAAGAATGATGGCCCCTCGGACAATTGTTGCGTCGTATTTCGCTCTGGCCTCCCTCGTTATAGCCTGCGCAGGCCGAAACCATCCCGCCTCTGGAGATGAGGCTGACGCGCCACAGCGCGTCTCCGGACCCGTGATTCTCCAGGTCGAGAATCACAACTGGTCGGACGTCGTCCTCTTCATCATTCACGATGGCCGCACCAACCGCTTCGCGCAGATCGCCGCAGCCAAGGACGACTCCTTCGAGATTCCCTCCCGTTTTCTCGGCGAACAGGGCGCCATCAGGGTTGGACTCCACCGCGTCGGTGGCGGCGATGACTATCGCACCGAGCTCGTATCGGTTCGCACCGGCGACACGATTCGATTGACCATCGAAGGGAAGCTCGAGCACTCCAGCATCGGGGTCTGGTAGTACTCGACGCTCAGCTCCTGGCGGCGCTTAGCGCCGGCAGTGAGTCACGCTCCTTCACGCCTTCGGCGAATGGTCCGAGAAGGTGGCTGATGTTGTTGGCGTAATAGCTGATCAGCGGCCGCCCACCGGGAAGTATCGCGTATCCCTCTCCCACCCTGACGAGGATGCGGCGCATGCGCAGCATCCTCCATGCGCGATCGAAGATGTCGTCGATGGATCCCTCGCGATGGATCACTCGTGCGTTCAGCTCGTTGAGGACCTCGTGCATCTCCGCCATGCGCGAGATCAGCTGCTTGTGCGAGATGAAATCGCCGTCGAAGCTCTGTAACGCCGCACACGCGAGCGGCACCGGCGTGACGGGCACGATAGCGGCTATCCTCTCGAGCACGGAGTCGGACAGCAGTTGCACCCGAGCGAGACGGTCGGCGCGCTCGATCTCGAACAGTCCGCCCGTCTCGCGATCCTGTTCATCCAGCCATGGCTCGATGGGAAACGGCTCACCGATGACGACGGCGGCGCGCCCGTATCGCCGCCATCTTCGCGCGACGAGACGCACCATGTTCCACCACACGTAGCGCAGGACCTCGCCAAGCTGGGCGTAGAGCGGCGGTCGCTTCCGCCCCTCCCTCACCTCCAGCTCACGAAGCAGCGAGCGATCCTCCAGCACCCGATCGTAGTTGATCGCAACGGGAACGATGTAAATGCGCCGTCTCATCGCGGGATCGCGTGCGACGCCGAGCAGGTAATCCAGCAGCCCGATTTTCGCCTTGCCCAGTTTTCCGTCGCGGCTCAATCCTCCTTCGAGGAAGATTCCTTGCGTCACGCCGTTCCGCGTGATCAGCCGTACGTATCTCTCCAGGACGGCGTGGTACAGCTTTTCGCGGTATTTGCGGCGGATGAAGTACGCGCCGAAGCTCTTGAAGATGTGCTCGAGCGGAAATGTTCTCGCCCACTCTCCGACGGCGTACGAGATCGCCACCCTGCCCGACAGTACATACCCGACGAGCACGTAATCGGCATTGGACCGGTGGTTCATCAGGTAGATCACAATCGAATCGCGCGGCAGGATCTCACTCGATTCCCTTCCTGCGTATTCGGCGGAGACTTTGTAGAAGAAGCCGAGGAGAGCTTTGCTGACGGCGAGGCCTACCTTGTAGTAGGTCAGGATGTTGAAGAACGGCACGATCTCGTCGATGTAGGCTTCCACGCGCCTCCAGACTGCCGCTTCGTCCAGCGAGAATTCCGTCGCGTGTTCCTTCACCGCGGCGGCAATCACCTGGTCGGCGAGCAGAGTCTCCTTTATCTCGGCTTTCTTGGCGAGCTTGAACCGGTCCACACGTGAGCGAGAGCGGTGAACCGCGCGCAGCGCGATTCGGGTCGCACGCCGCCAGATGACGAGCGCGGCGATGATTCCTGCAACGAGAAGAGCGGCTATTGCCCAGGGAATTGGTCGGCCTCCAGAGAAACAAAAAGCCGCCGATCAGGAAGACCGGCGGCTTTCAGAATTCGCGTCAGTCGCGAAGACCCATCAGAAACGGTTACGGCTGCTTGTCTGCCTGCAGAACAATGCCCGGAGTCGCAAACGGCGCCGCCTTGCTTCCGGCTGTGGAGCTCGGGAAGATGTACGCGGTGAAAACGCCGCCCACCCGTGAACCCGCCGTCGGTGCGAGCGCCGCGGAAACTCCAGGTACCTCCGCCACCGCCGCCGAGCCTACGGGCATAACGACTGAGCTCACTGGCGTCGTAGTGCCCGCGTCCGCCGCGCTCACCGCGTAATTGCTGTTCGCGGCCGCGAGAGGAATCGCGATGTAGGAAGTAGCCGTGAGGGGCGGCACGGCCGGATAACCGGGACTTCCACCAACTGCTGGCAGAGGCGCCGTGCTGGTGTTCACGTACACGTCCTCGGCTGTCCCGTTCAGGTTCGCCGCGCGCAACGAGAAATTGCCCGAAGGTGGGGCCACGATATCGTCGGTAAGAACCAGGAATTTCTGTGCGCCCGCGCGAGCGGATCCATAGAACACGAACGTGTAATGAACCCCCAGCGCGAACGTGAAGGTCGTGTCGCCCATCACTGTTGAAACCACAGTCGGATCATTGGCCGATCCCGAGGGGCCCACGTTTGCGCTGCCCATGAAAACGCGAATGTGGTGCGTCCCCACGTTCACCCTCTGGTACGCTCGATCAAATCCGTCGCGGAATTTGAGGTTGGTGAACGGCGTCGAAGGAACCCCGTCCACGACATCCACGAACCGGAAATCCATCGAGCCAGTGTCAGGCACCGCATTGACGAAGCGAATCAGCGCCGCGGGATCGGGCGTGACTACGGTTACATCCGAGCTGCTACCGCATGCCGCGACAGACGCAGCGGCGGCACCAAGGAGGAGAAGACGAGAAAAACTCATTTATTGCTCCGACTCAAAATGTTGATGAATACGTGGCTGCTGACTCTGTTCGAAGAAACAATTCTGCTCATTGATTTGGCGGTGGCGGCGGCGGCTTTGAAGGGTCGCCCCCTCCACCTCCGCGCCCACTGAGAGAGCTGACCAGAATACCGGTCAGTATGAGACCGGCACTCACCGCAGTTGCCATCAGCGTGCGACCACTGGAAAGCTTTTGCTCGAAAACCGTTCGGGCATACTGTCTCGGCACTGTGACCTGTTCCCCGCTCCACTGCGAGGTTCTGTCGTTCAGAAACGTCAGCTCGGTGACTTTCATCTGATAATCCTGATCCGACTGCGAGACCAGCGTTCCCGACAACCTCCGCACCTCTGCCCCGATTTGACTCCCCAATCCGACGCGACCCTGGTCATTGATCTCCAGAGCAATCGGCTTCCCGGGAATCATCACGTCCGTTTGCGCAGGGACAAACTCGTAACACCCGTTGAGAGCACCCGACAACAGGGCCGCGCCTGCCAGCGCTGTCACCCTGTTGGCGATCACTCGAAATCCGTGCTTCTCCCGCATCTTCTGCTTCCCTAATAACCGTATGTGCCTTTGCCAGCTGCAGCGCTCTTGCCGCCGATGCCGCCAAGGTTGTAATAGGGCTTCACGCGCGTGTCGAGCTCCTGGTAAGGAACCGGCCACTCGAGCGCGGTGCCCTCTGCCAGATCGCCCCAGCCGCGGCTATCGAAATACCACGCGCCGTAGACGATGAACGCCGTCTCCAGACGCTTCTCCCACTTGAGTGCCTCGAGCAGGTCACCGCACGTGGCCTTCTGGAAATTCTGTGCGGGATCTGGCACGCGCGGGACGCAGGCAGTGCCGCCTGGCACCGTTCCCGCTCCGACCACCGGCGGAAGCCCGCCGTTTCCTACGCGAGTGATGTTTATCTTCGCAGCCGCGTTCGCGAAGTCCCCGAGCCTGTAGTAGGCCTCTGCTGCCAGCAGGTCGATCTCCGCCTTCGGCATCAGGGTGAAATTTCCCACGCGACCGTTGGTATAGAGAGCCTGGAATCTGTAATGCTCGTACTGCGACAGCTGGTAAGCATCCGCCGTGGCGTCGGCCAATCCGTTCTTGAAATAGAGATTGGCGCGTGGGGGCACAGGATTCGGGCCGGTGCCAGAGGCAGCTTGCTGCAGGGCGCGTGTCTCGCCGGGCGGAAAGCGTTGATCCGCAGTCTTGATGAGGAATCTCGTGCGGCTGCCCAGCGGCAGCGCGAGCCATCCATCGTAGTCGAGCGTCCCGTCGGTGTGAGCGCTGTCCGCCATTCCGATGAACATCGGCGGCTGTTGATGCCAGGTGTCAAACAGGTAGTGCTGGATGATCCAGCCGATATCCCATCCGCTCGAAGGCGCCAGGCTGACGACCACGTTCGCCTGAATTCCAGCGAGCGCGTCCGCGAGCACAGCATTCCAGTCTACAGCCGCGCGCTCCGCGGGCGTCCGAGCGACCTCCGCTCGGAATCTCGCCTTGTAGGATTTGATGAACTGACCGAACACCGCCGGGGTCATAGCATTGCCGTTGATCCACGTCGGCAGCAGGTTCATCGTCGTCTTCTGCGAATACACAAACGCGGAATCCAGCTGATTGAGCGCGGCGCGCATCAGAGAATCGTGCCCGACCAGCGGCGGTATGTCGTGAACGTTGAATTCGGTCACCACCGCGCCCGAATCGTATACGAGCGCAAGGTTGCCGTTGCCGACGCCCATGTTGAAGTACGCAAACGCGCGAGCGCGGTTGTTCTGGTCGACCGAGCCGAGCGAGAATCCGGGCTTGTTCAGCTGCTCCAGACCGGTCGAGGCCGAGCGCGCACCCTTTGCATCGTTGGCGAAGTCGTAGTAATTGCCAGCGGCAACCGAGTTGTTCTTCGAGTTGTCGATGAAGCTGCGGGGAATCGGGTAGCGGCGGTTGAAGCCATAGTTGGCCAGCGCCGATCCGTTCTCGAACGACATCACAATCATCTGGTTGTTGATGTCGTCGGTATTCACGCCGATCGTCGCTTTGTGGTTCACGTTGTACGAGCTGCCGATGACAGCCTCGACGTCCGCGGGCCGCGCGAGCACCTGCGACACGTTCGGGTTGTTGTCGTTCGAGACGTCGAGCACGTTGCCGCAAGCGGTAACGCTCACCGCGGCCGCGATCGATGTGATTACGAAATAACTGCGCATTGAATTGCCTCGCGTTGATCGGTGCCTACGGTGGGGTCGAAGTCCGACCCCACCATAGATCCGAAGGATTTAGAAGCTCGTGGAAAGCGAGAAGGTGTACGAGCGGAGATTCGGGAACGTGAATGCATCGATGGCATTGATAGCCGCCGAGCCCGCGCCGTTCGCTGTGCTGGCAGTTCCGCTCACGGCACCCAGACCAACTTCAGGATCGAAGCCGGTGTACTTCGTCCACGTGTGCAGGTTACGACCAATGAGCGCGAGGCTCCAGTCGCCACCGACTCGCCCAAATGTCCCGATGTGATAACCGATGTTCACTTCTCTCAGCTTCGCGTAGCTGGCATTCTCCACCACGGCGTTGTTCGCGCCGAGCAGATCATAGAAGCCACCGATGCCACCTGCGTCCGGTGCGCCCGCTCGGTAGTAGTAGCCGATGGGCTTTGCCGTCTCGACCGTCTTACCGTTCTGGTCTTCCCGGCCTTCCAGGAAGTCGAGGTACGACCAGCCTCTGCCCTGATTGTAGACGTGCTGCCCGATCGCGGCATCCACGAGCGCGTATGCACTGAAGCCCTTGTACGAGAGGTTCTGCGAGAGGCCCCAACGGAAGTTCGGGAGTGGGTTGCCGAGCGGAGTCTGAATGGCCGTGCCGGTCGAATCACGAATGATTATCGGCATGCCCCAGTTCACTGCGACTCCCGGATTCATGTATCCGAGCTTGCCGCCAAGAGGCGCGTAGAACGGCGAATTCGCCGGCAGCGAAGCATTCCACAAATTCTTCGTGATGCCGTCGTTGATCGTATTGCCCTGTCCGACCCAGACTATCCAGCCATCGGAATTCTTCTGGAAGGCGGCGCCGGGAGTCCCGCACGAAGCGGCAAGCTGAGACGGCAGCTGGCTGCAGCTCTGCGCAAATGCGCGACCATAGAACGTTCCGTACCGCTCGCCTTCCTTAGCCAGGAAGAGAGCTCCGGTGTTCTGCGCCGTAGCGCCGAAGTTGAAGCTCGGCACGTACAGGTGCGTAATGACGGCGCGGTTCGTCGAGTAGATGAAGCGCGTCGAGTACGTCACATCGTGGAAGTTGTCCAGGATGGGCACGTTGATCGACGCTTCCCACGTCTTGTTCTGCAGCACGCCGGCGTTCTGATACTGCTGGCCGAATCCGGTTGCAGCCGGAGCGGGCACGAGCAGGATCTGATCGAATGCATTCGACTTTGCGTGCGTCAGGTTAATGCCGATGCGATGGAACACTTCGGCGTCCATGCCCAGCTCGACCTCCCGAATCGTCTCGGGCTTCAGGAAGCGGTTGCCGAGCGTGCTCGGGGTAACCTGGCCTCCCGAGAGGTTGTAGGTCTCATACTGCGAAGCGAAGCCGGGACGTCCGCCGGCGGTACCGATGGAGGCTCTCAGCTTGAATTCGTTGAGCGGCGCCAGGAACCACCACGGCTCCTGCGAAACTCGCCACGCGAACGAGCCGCGACCGAAAGTCTTCCAGCGGTTTGCTGCGCCGAAGAGCGAGCTTCCGTCGCGGCGGACGAGGCCGCCGATGATGTAACGGTCAAGGATGTCGAAATCCTGCGCGGCGAAGAATCCGATGCTGCGGACGGAGCTCGTCGAGGACGAGATGAATTTCGTTGCCTGGTCGATCGCGTTGGCGAGACTCGGGATGCCGACGACGATCAGCTTCGACGCACCTGCGTCGCGAAAATCATTGTCCTGCCGCTCGAACAGGTAGCGGAAGCTTGTGCGCGAATTGATCGAGCTGCCGAACTCGTGCCTGATGTTCAGAGTGGCGCTCGAGTTGTACGATTGCCCCTTCTGCGTCGCCTGCTCCGTGTAACCCTGGTTGGTTACGGAGAGGGCGGTCGTCCGATATCCTTTGTTGTCGAAGTTGTTCCAGTTGGACGAAGCTCCATCGTAGCTGACGTTCCCTTCGAGGTCCGCCCACGTCGTAGGCTGGTAGCGAAGCGTGCCGCCGCCGATGAAGTGTTCGGTGCGGGTGACCTGCCAATCGTTCTGGAGGGTGTACAGAGGATTGTTGTTCTGGACTCCACCGCCCTGAAGATTCGGGCGGATATAGAGGCGACCGAGCGAGTCGACCGCATCGAGATTGACGATCGGCGGCGTACGCGTGAGTCTGAAGAACGCGCCTCCTCCGACGTTTCCGCCTTCCTGGAAGTAGCCGTCATTCTGGTCGTGCGCGTAATAACTGGTCAGCGAGGCCGTCCACTTGCTGCTGATTTGCTGATCGAGGTTGATGCGGCCCGTCGTGCGCTGCAATCCGTTCAGGTACTTGATCGCACCACCCTGGTTGAACGCGGAAGCGCTCGCGTAGAACGACGTCTGACCGTATTTGCCGCGCATGTCGAGGCTGTTGTTCAGCACCGGCTTTGGCGTCACGAACTGGGACACGGCGTCGTAGTTCGGGCCGGGCCACTTGTTGACCAGGAACTGGTCACGAAGCGCTGGGTTCGACGACGTAAGCCCTGAGCCTGGATCGATCGGGAACGTGAATGTAGCGAGCGGGAAGTCACCACCCTGGCCGTTGATTCGGCGGGCTTCGGTCGCGTAGTCGATCGTTTGCAAGCACTGATACGGGCCGGAGACAGGCTGTGGGTTCTTGGAGTTCACGCAGAACCGCGTGCCCGTTTCATCCATCAGCAGGGCGTTGCGCTGGGCGATCAGCAAATGGTGCTCGATGTCGCTCGATCCGTACTCGCTGCGGGCGCCAATGCGAATGCCTTCGTTCGCGCCGACTCCGGTCTTCGTGCGGATGTTGATGACGCCGTTGCCGGCCCGTGCTCCGTACAGCGAGGAGGCTGCAGCGCCCTTGATGACTTCGACGCTCTCGATATCGAGCGGGTTCACATCGGGGAGTCCGCCACCGCCGAGCGTGCCCTGATCGGCGAGGATGACTCCGTCGACGATATAGAGGGGGGCCTGACCGCGTCCGGCGCCAGTGATGGCCGTCGGTCCGCGCAGAATCACGGCGGGCGATGCTCCAGGTCTGCCGCTGGCGGCGACGATCTGAGCGCCTGGCACCTTGCCGGCGAGCTGCGAGAGCGGATTGGCGGCGGGAACCTTCATGTCGGCGGAATCGATTCGCGACACCGAGAACGGCAGCTTGAGCTGGGACGTTGCGCCAGTCACACCGGTGGTGACGACGGCTTCCAGCCGGTTGATGTCCTGGGCCAGCGCGAAGTTGGCGGTTCTCGGCCCTTCGCTAAGCGCGATGAGCGAGCTCCGCGGGACAAATCCGATCGCGCGAACCCTGAGGGTTGCCGGGGCTCCGTTCAGCCGGGCGGCTGGGATGGAGATTGTGTAATTGCCGGCTGCGTTGGTGCCCACCGAGATGTTGAGCTCGGGAATGGTCACGTTCGCGCCTTCGATCTCTCTGCCTGCATCCGACGTCACCTTTCCGGTGATGACGGCGCCCTGACCATGCGCGGTATTGGTCAGAAGGAGAGAGCAGAGACCAAATACCAAGGCAAGGCACAGGCGAAATAACTTGCGACTTTCCATTTTTACTTTCCTCACTTCGAATGGAATCTCGTGCAGCGAGAGAAGATTTTGGGTGTGTCTACTCTCTTGCTAGCTGCTGCATGAGCGGGAGGGCCATCTGAGCATTTCCAATTCTGAGAGTGCGTCGCTTCTCGAGCATCTCTGGGATGCGAGTAAGCACTGCGATCGCTGACCTAGTGTATAGGCATTGGCCTCCGGGTGGATGTGCCGTAGCGCGGCTGGGGTACCAGTCGGGCGGATGAGAAGGTACGGACGAGCTTTTGGGCTGTCAACGGTTTTCTTCAAACCATTTTCGGATCGGAGGTGTCTGACTGCTAATCCCCCGTGATCGACAGTTTATGGCCGGCGGAAAAACGCCTTAGTTCACTCCGGTGAACTCAAACGGCTGATGCACGAGCTGGCGAACAGGCTTTCCGCCCCGCAAAGCCGGAGTGAAGACAGCCTTCGCGATGGTGCTCCGAACCGCCGCGCTGAACAGCGGATGGGTCGAAGAGATCACGCCGAAGGTGTCCCCCTCCACCTTACCGTCCGCATCGACGACGAACTCCGCCAGCACCGTTCCGCGCACGTGCGCCGCGAATAAGGCCGGCGGATATGGAATCTGAAGTGGACTGGTCGAGTCGAGGGCGGCGACCTTGTCGACCTGGTCTGCCGTGAATACCGACAGTGACGCGACGAGCGCCTCGAGCTCCGCGGGAGAGGTGATGGTCGAATGCGGCGCTTCCGTATCGATTCCCCGAGTCCATAGCAGCAAGGTCCCGCACGCCGCCGAGTTTCTGGTCCAGCTGTACTCGAAAGGAGCCGTCGTGGATCCGAGATATATCTCGATCCCCTCGAGGGATTTCGGCAGGATTCCGTCGAGATCGACTTCGCCCATGGGCAGCGCCTGCCCGTCCAGCCAGACGAGCGGAAGGCAGGTGCGATCCCTCATGCGTATACCGACAGATCCGGCGCGCAGGCGCTGGAGGCTCACCCCGGGAACGCGCTGAAGCAGCTGCGTCAGGTTCCGGGGATCCTCTCGGTCGATCTGATCGCGGGTCACGAAGACGCCCGATGACCGTCTCTCGAGCCTCTCGTAGTAGCCGGCCAGACGGCCCGTGTATTCGATTTTCTTCCCGCGCACCACCACCGGCTGGAGGTCTTCCGCGACTACGGGCAGCTTCAGCTCCACGCTGCTTGTCCCACCATCGCGGACGTCAATGCGAGTCGAACCGGGGCGGAAGCCAAGGCGGCGTGCGCGAACCTCGAAGCTTCCCGGAGCAACTCCGGTCAGCCGAAACGCGCCATGGTCATCGGTGACGGTGCCGAGCTTGGTTCCAACAATGCCGACGTCGACCCCTGACAGAGCCAAACCCGTTTCCGCGGTAACGGTTCCGACGATGGAGCCAGTACCCTGTGCGGTCGCAAGCCTGGGGCAGCATGTCAAAACGGCCATAAGCCCGACTGACTGGACCTTCACGCTTCCTCGGTGGGAGAGCTTCCCGATAATAGGGTCGGGTCCAATAACTCACAATGGACAGATGTCCGACGGGGTGCCGAGCTTGCGCCCGGCACCCCGCCGAAAAATCCACGTCTCCAGAACTACTTGCAGCCATCCACCTTGTGAGTGTCCAGGTGGAGAACGCAGCTGTAATCACCAAGCGATATCGGCACGTCCGCCGTTCCATTGAAAGTGACGACGGCTCGCTTGTGAACCGTAAGCGTCTCTAACTGCGTGCCAGTCGATACAACCTGATAGTCCACCACTCTCACGAACTGGCCGGAGAGTGGGTACGGATGCAACGCACGCTCGTCGAGGAACGTCACTGCCTTGAGCGTATCGACCGAGAAGCCGGTATACGTACGCGTCGACAGCTCTTCGGTGTGCACGGTGGTATCTGCGCTGCTGCCGAATCCGTTCCAGATGCGATTGGGTCCGAGGAACCCGCTGAGAATTGCGTCGCGCAGCGAATGTGTCGCGCTGCGGTTGTTGTCACGCGTCTCTACGCCGTCGGTTCTCATGACGTAGTGAATCGCTTCGGTAGTCCCCTTGATGAACGCGTCCATCGGATTGCCCGAAGCATCGAGGAACTGATATGACTTCACGACTGTCTTCTTGTCTTCCGGCGCGGGTGTGGGGGTGGTAACGGGCGTCGGATCCGCCAGCTTCACGCAGAGATACAGCTGCTTTTCCGCCGAGAAGGTGCACTGGAGATGATCACCAGGTCCCGGCTCTTTGAGGCAAAGAAAAACTCCGGGCTGCGTGCCAGCGGTACAATTGGGCTGGTCTGCCGGAGTTGTTGAAGTGGTCGAGCTCGACGAGGTGTCGTCGACCGATGACATCGCGCTCGATGGCGCGAGCAGAGCAAAGGATCCGACCGCGGATGCTTCATTCGCGATCAGAGATTCGAGATCGCCGGCGATCGCGTTCCCCGCGGTCGCTGCGATGTCGGACTTTATCGCGGTGCTGAGGGGAGCGCCGGCCGCACTGACCTGCGAAGGCGTGGTCGGGCTGTCCCCACTGCAACCGCTGGCGAGCATTATAACCGCCGCCACGCTGAGTAAACGACTTACACGATTTTGCATAAAGACTCCGTAACTGTTTTGAAAGACGGTTGAAGGACGTGACGGGATCACCACGCCGCACTGTCGGTCAAGGCAGGCACGGGGCCAAAGCTCAGCAGTACTTGTAAGTTATGCTGCTGAAACGACTTATGCTACGCCCTCGGGGCGCTGTCTTTAGCGCCTGGAGCGGATTTCTGCAAAACGTCTGGCAGAACGCCAGACAAATATCAGCGGAATCCTGTTTTGGCGGGCGGGCTTGGAGGGGCCGGAGGCGCTGCCGGCGCGGGAGCCTGACGACCGTTGTCCCGCGGCGAGTCCTTTTCGCGCCCCGCGTCCGGAGGCTGCAGCATTCCGCTACCCGACACGAGCTGCGCCGCCAGCACGGTCTGAATCACGCTCGTGATGTTGCTGGTCGCCGACTGGGCCGCCCCGCCTTCCGCGGAATCTCCCGAAATCGTTACCAGCCGCGCCTTTGCCAACGCATCGGCAATCACCGGCGCGATCTCGGGAATCATCTCGATCTGTCTGTAGCGGAAGTAGCTCTCGCCGCCGGCTTTGATCGCTTCGTTCACCTTCGCAATGCTCTCGGCGTTGGCCTGCGCGACGGTGGTGATGCGAATCGCCTCCGCTCTGGCGCTCGCCTCCGCGCCTATGCGCATGCGCTCGGCGTCCGCTCTTGCCTGCGCGATCTGCGTTGCCTCGAGCTCGGCGACGCGCTGAACACCCAACGCGGTCTGCTTTTTCGCTTCGGCCTCTGCGATCAGGGCGGCATTCGCCGCTTTCGTCTGTTCCAGCTCGCGCTGCTTGTCAGATATCACACGCTCGGCCTCGAGCTGCGCATCCTTTGCGCGGCGCGCCTGCTGCGCCGTCACTATGTCCGCGTTCGCCTGCGCCTCGGCGGCCGACTGGCGCCGGCGCGATTCCGCAACCTCGGACTGCACGACTTTGATGTTGAGGGAGTTGAAGGTGAGACCGAGGTCGGTCAGCTCTCTCGAGCACGCCTTCCTGATGATCACTGCGAGGGGATCGTCGTCGTCTTCCATTCCCTGCAGCGCGGCTTCCGCGGCGTGGGTCATCGCCATCGCCTGAATGGGAGCAACCGCGACTCCTGTGCTCTGACTGGAGCCGGCCGCGAGCGCGGCAGGTTGGCCACCGGGATAGAGCGGAGCCGTCTTGGCGGAGAACAGCTGGTCGTGCGTCAGCAAGTTGATTGCTCTGCGGGCAGAGCTCGAAAGCAGATCGATGAGAATGTTCTCCTGGTCCGCCGCATCCTTGGAGAAGAAACGGTTTGCCGCGGTCTTGATCATCGTGTCCGTGTCGCCCACAGAGACGATCGCGCTCGCGAGAATTCGAACCTTGATCGGCTGAGGAGTGCCGTTGCGATCGAGATCGGCGGTCTGATCGGTAATGTCGAGATCGACGTTGATCGCCTTGCTGGACAGCGTCGTGCCGGTTGTCAGCAGCGGCACCTCCTTCGACTTACCCGGCCCGCGATAAATAATCGTGCTGCCCTGTAGCCAGCTCACCATCCTGATCGTTCCAGCTTCGACGTTGCGAAGGAACGAAGAGACGATGAGGGGAATTACTCCAAGCACGCCAACCAGAACGGCGGCGACGATGATAAGTGTCTGCGTCATGAGAGTTGATCCTTTAGTAACGGTCGGCCTCGCGCGACTCGGTCTCACCGAGACCGATGCGGGACACCGTACAGCGATTGCGCTCGCTATCTACTTCTTCTATACGGACGATATCACCCGCCCGGATTCGAGCGCCAGAAGCTCGGTCGGAATTGAGCTGGACTCCGAGCACCTGCACTAATTCACCACCCAGCTCGAGCGAAATCAATCCATTGCCATTTGCATCGAATCCCGTCACAGCGCGCCCTTCCGACATTAGGGCGGATTCCAGGGTTTGGGCGGGCGCCGATTCGAACCTGAAGAGCGAGTTGAAGATCGGACGCACGACGAGCATCTCGAACGTGACGCCACCGACAGCGGCGATCGGGAGTGCCAGAAAGGGTCCGACCAGACGTTCGATAACCATCCCCGTCGCACCGAAACCCACCAGAAAGTTGAACAGCACTCGCGGCGACAGCCACGACCACGCGTGCGATTTCCAGTCGCCGGCATGCGCGTGGGGAGTCGCGTGGGTATGAGCTGTGAGGTGCGTGTGGGGCGTCACGTGTGCGTGGCCGCCGACTCCGTGCATCTCGTGTCCGCCGGTATCGTGCACCTGATGCGAGCCGCCGTGGCTGCCAGTGAACCCAATGAACGCCATCGCCGCCATACCAGCCGCGCCGAGAACGAAAGAGAAAATATAGAGATCCATTTATCGCGTGCCGGTCACAGCGTCCTTAGCCGCCTGGGATAGAGGAGTATACTATAACGCCATGAACGTTCTGGGTATTTCGGCCTTCTACCACGATAGCGCGGCGTGCCTGTTGGTGGGGGATGACATCATCGCCGCAGCCCAGGAGGAGCGCTTCACGCGCATCAAGGGTGACGAACGATTTCCGCGGCACGCATCGACCTATTGCCTGCATGAGGCGGGGATTACGGTATCGGACCTGGATGCAGTGGTGTTCTACGAGAAGCCGCTCCTCAAATTCGAGCGCTTGATCGAGACCTATCTGGATATCGCTCCACGCGGATTGCGATCGTTCCGGCGGGCGGCGCCGTTGTGGCTCAAGGACCGACTCTACATCGAGCGCGACATCCGCTCCGCGCTGGGAGGATTCGCTGGAAAGATTCTCTACACGGAGCATCACGAGGCCCACGCGGGGAGCGCCTATTTCCCTTCACCGTTCGATGAGGCGGCGATACTCACGATCGATGGCGTCGGCGAATGGGCGACGGCCACGATCGGTGTAGGACGCGGATCAGCGCTGGAACTCCTCGAAGAAATGCGCTTCCCGAATTCGCTGGGCCTCCTCTACTCAGCCTTCACCTACCACGCCGGCTTCAGGGTGAACAGCGGAGAGTACAAGTTGATGGGGCTGGCACCGTTCGGAACTCCCCGGTACGTCGAGAGAATCCATTCCGAGCTTTTGGAGCTGAGCAACGATGGCTCGTTCACGCTGAACCAGAAGTTCTTCGACTATCGCGGTGGCTTGCGGATGACGAATCGGAATTTCGACGGGTTGTTCGACGGCCCTCCGCGCGTTCCCGAGGGTCCCCTCACGCAACGCGAGATGGATCTCGCGTGCTCGGTGCAGCAGGTCTGCGAAGAGATCGTACTGCGGATGGCGAAATACGCCTACCGGCGAACTGGACTCGACAAGCTTTGCATGGCTGGCGGTGTCGCGTTGAACGCAGTGGCCAACGGCCGCCTCGAGCGCGAGGGACCGTTCAGCGAGATCTGGGTTCAACCGGCAGCGGGTGACGCCGGAGGAGCAATCGGCGCGGCGTACTGCGCGCTGCACAAATACTTTGGACACCCGCGAACCAAGCGTGCGGGCTCAGACTCGATGAAAGGGGCATTTCTGGGTCCCGCTTTCACGCCTGGCGAAGTGAGTGAAACGCTGCTTGAGGCGGGGGCGAATTTCGAGGACCTTTCCGACGGCAGCATCGATGACTCTGTCGCCGAGCTGATAGGCGATGGGAAAGTGGTGGGCTGGTTCCAGGGCAGGATGGAGTTCGGGCCTCGCGCGCTCGGCGCCCGAAGCATATTGGCTGATGCTCGCGATCCCGCCATGCAGTCGCGGCTGAATCAGAAGATCAAATTCCGCGAAGGATTCCGCCCGTTCGCGCCAAGCGTTCTCGGCGAGCGCGCCAGCGAGTACTTCGACATCCGCGGCGAATCACCTTACATGACGTCCGTCGTTCCCGTTCTCGAGTCGCGGAGAGTCCATGGTGGCGACCGCGCGGCAGGGCTAAGCAGCGTCGCCAATGTGCGGTCTCAAATCCCCGCTGTCACGCACCTCGACTATTCTGCTCGCGTGCAGACAGTTTCGCGCGAGCAAAACCCCGTCTTTCACGGATTGATTTCCGCGTTCGCCGAAAGGACCGGCTGCCCTCTCGTCGTGAATACATCGTTCAACGTTCGCGGTGAGCCAATCGTTGCTACTCCCGGTGACGCGCTCGCCTGCTTTGCCCGCACGGCGATAGATGCGCTCGTGATCGGACCGTTTGTCGTACGACGCGAGATGCAATCCAAACAGTCGCTCGCGACAGCGGCGCCAGAAATGGTCGGGATCGATTGAAATACGCGTGGCAGGACACGGAGTCGCCTCAGGCCACCGAGAGACGAAACGTGCGCGACAATCGTACATTCGCGCTCACGCTTGCGGCTGGCTTTCTTTTCGTGGGCTTGTTGACGCTGTGGAAGGAGCGACACGCCGCGTCTACGGTCGCGTTCGGATTGGCGGTCCTGTCGCTGCTGGGTGCTCTGGTCGTGCCGAGCCGGCTCGGCCCCATACGCCGCGGATGGATGAAGATTGGCGAGGGCCTCAGCAATGTCACGACTCCCGTACTTCTGGCCGTAGTGTACTATCTGGTGTTCACTCCCTCGGGAATTGTGCGCCGCCTGGTCACACGGCGCGGTGCCAAGGGGCCGACTTCATGGGAAAAGCGCCAACCGCTTCCTCCGGCAAGTCGCATGGAACGGCAATTCTAGGAGCTCTCAATGCTGAGCGTGATCAAGGAGCTGTGGGCATTCATGCGCGAGCGAAAGAAACTGTGGCTCGCGCCGATCATAATCCTGTTCGTGCTCATCGGCGGAATTCTGGTTCTCGCGCAGGGGACGGCGCTCGCACCATTCATCTATTCGATCTTCTGATTCACTGCGCGGACTGGAGCGCTCTGATCAGGTCGGGCAGCCTGGGATAATTGGGCGCGACGCGCGACAGGCGCACGGCGGTTTCCCTCGCCGCATCGATCTTCCGCGACATCCCGTACGCGAGAGAGAGCTGGTAGAGCACGTCGGGCTGAGCGGGCTCGAGCTTGAGCGATTGCTCCAAGTATGAAATCGCGGCGGGAAGGTCGCGGCGCTGTGCGGCGCGCGTACCGAGCACGTCGAGAGCCGTAGGCGTCGGGCGAATGGCCACCGCATGTTTCAGGGCGTCTTCTGCTTCCGCGGTCTTCCCCGCCCGTCCAAGTGCGCGCGCGACAAAGAGCCACGGCTCATTAGTGAAGGGCGCATCCCGCGCCAGTCCTGCGTACTCCGCGACGGCGGAGTCGAATTGCATCCTCCTCTCGTAATCTTCGCCCAGCCGGAACTTCGCGAGCTCCCACCGAGCTCCTGCCGACACCGCGAAGGCAAGGCTGTCGAGCAGACTGGAGGGGATATACTTCCCCCGATAGTCGACCTGCTGCGAAACGGGAACGAAAGGCCAGCGGGACTTCAGAGTGAGCGTGGTGTGATACGCGATTCGCTCGTCGAAGGGAGTCAGGTCCTGCCCGCGAGCGTAGGCGTCCCACGAGCGCAGCCGCGTCGTGTCGGCTTTTCTGCCGAGTACGCCGCTGTGGAGCAGCGACTCAAAGTACACGCGACCAATGAGCGCCTGTCCGGCACTTGTGGGATGGACGTGCTCGAGAAAAATGTTGGAGCCGGGAACGCCTTTGGGCGAGGCGCCAGCGAATGCCTCGGCTATCGGAACGTAGGTCGCTCCTGTACGAGCCGTCACTCGGCGAATGACGCGGTTGAATTCGCTCGGAGCGCGAAACCTCACGACATCGAGATCTCTCGCCCGACTGAACAGACTGTCCGCGCGGATGCTGTCGCCCGCCGCGAAAGCTGACCGGGCTGCGGCGAACGCGCTGTCTGCGGAGCCGGGGGTCGCGTTCGCATCGGCTGCGAACGGCGGCTGGTCCCGAAGGTTGCTCGCGAGGCTTCCCACGAACACCCGGACCCCCTCGCGCTTGAAGAGACCGCATATCGCTTCAAGGTTGCGCTCGAACTGCTGCGCGCCCATTTCGTAGCGGCTTCCGCCGAGCGGGATCTGCCGGTCGCGCGCCAGAATCTCCATGAGGCTGGCAGCGTCGGAGTCGCCATTCTGCTCCTTTCCCCGTGACATGACTCGCGCGATTCCATTGCGCAGCGCGAGAACCGACCGCAGGCGCAGAAGCCTCAAGTAGAGGCGAACAACGCTCGCCCCGCCGGGAACTGCTACGCGAGAGGCGACTCCCAGCGCGCCATAGTACTCGTTGTGCCCGGCGTAGATGAGGACCGCATCTGGATGCTGTGTCGCCACTTCCTTTGCTATGTCGAGCAAAGCGAAGCTGTTGGTAGCGGCGATCGCGAGGTTGATCACCTCCACCGAGTCTCCGGGCATCACATCCCGCAGCACGTCCTGGAGGAGCCGCGAAAACTCCGCGTTGCGCGGGTAGGGAAAACCCGCGGCCGCTGATTCTCCCATCACGAAGACGCGAAAGGCGCGGCTGGGTTTTTCGCGGGCGAAAACTTCGTGCGCCGGTGTGGGAGGATGATCGATACCCGAAAACCACCGCTTCCCGACCGACGGATTCGCG
>DATARP010000266.1:0-5740 GCA_036264075.1 Gemmatimonadaceae bacterium | reverse complement strand
CAGGCTAGATATCGCGAAGTGCGGCGATGGGCGTTTCCCTGAACACGTCCCTTCCTGCTAGCAGGCCTATCAGTAGGGTGAGCGCGACAATCACCAGGGCGATGCCCGTGATCGGCGCCAGTGGAAGTGCGAACGGCATCTTGAACAGATAGCGCACGACGGCCCAGCCGCCCGCCATCGACAACAGCATTCCGGTCAACCCGCCGAGCACTCCGAGCAGCGAGTACTCGGCCAGAAGAATCTTCGCTATCTGGCCGCGTGTGGCGCCGAGAGTCCTGAGCAGAACACCTTCGCGAACGCGCGCGCGCCGAGTCGCAGCGACAGCGCTGAAGAGAACCGGTATCGCAACGGCGAGACTGAAGAGCGCCATGAATCGAATTGCAAGCGACACCCTACCAACAATGCGATCGACGGTCCGCTTGATCGAGGTCAGGTCTATGCTCGAGATGTTCGGAAAGCGGTTGACGACCTCGCGCTGCAGGAGCGTTACGCCTTGCGGGTCCTTCACCTGAGTCAGCAGCACGTATTGCTTCGGTGCGTCCTTGAGAACGGGCGGCGCAAACACCACGAAGAAATTCGGCTCGAATCTGGTCCAGACAACTTTTCTCAGGCTCGTTATGCGGGTGGGAATCTCCACACCCTGCACGTTCCAGACGATGATGTCGCCCAGTTTGACGATGAGCTCCTTGGCGATCCCTTCTTCGAGTGAAATCTCTCCGGTGTCCTGGGCGGCCGTGAGCGCCTTTGCGCCGAACCACTTCCCGCTTACTATCGTTTCGCTCGCCGCCGGCTTGTCACGGTAAGTCGAGCGGAATTCCCGTCGAAATGCCCACCCAGCTCGCCCACCCCGCTCACGGGCAGCCGGCATGTCCGAAATTGTCTTACCGTTTATTGCGGCGATGCGCATTGTCACCACGGGCGCTGTCTGTACGATTTCGTTGCCGCGCGACCTGATTATCGAATCCAGCCCAGCAGCTTGGTCCTGCTGGACGTCGAAGAAGACGACGTTGCCGCGCGACTCTGCGGCGGCGGTCGTGAATCGCCGCAGGATGTTGTGCTGAACTAGATAGAGCGTACTGACGAGAAACGCGCCGAACCCTAGAGCGAGGACGACGGCACGGGTCTGATTCCCTGGCCGGTACAGGTTCGCGACACCCTGGCGGACGACGTAGGGCCATCCGGTGCGGAGTCCTTTGCGCGCCGCCCAGGAGAGAAGTGCTGCGCTCGCCCCAAGCGCGAGAATCGCAACTCCTGTTGCGGCACTCATGGAGAGAGCCTGCCTGGCGGTGCGCGCGCGCAGAAACGCGATGGCCACCACGCTCAGCACCAATGCGACATCGACGGCGATCCTCGGCAGGTCCGACCAGTGCATGCGAAGAACCTCGGCGTCGGTATCGCGTCGCAGAGTCTGCAGCGGCGACACGTTGCGAAGCGCAAGCAAAGGCCTGAGCGCGAAGATAAGCGCGATCCAACCGCCGACTGCGAGTCCTGTCAACACTGCAACGGGGACCAGACTCACCTTCACGTCGATCGGCAGAAAATCGGTGAGCGCCTGAGGCAGGATGAATTGAATCGCCACACCAAGCGCGGCCCCCGCGGCGGCTCCGGCGAGACCCATCCCGGCCGCTTGCACCACGTAGATAGCAAGCACCTGTCCGCTCGAGGCGCCGAGGCATCGGAGCACGGCGACCGTGTCGATCTTGCGGGCGACGAACGCGCGCACTCCGCTGGCGACGCCGATTCCCCCCAGCAGCAGCGCCACCAGTCCTACGATTCCGATGAAGCTCGTGAGATTCTCGATCGCGTCGGACGTCTGCATTTCGGTCTGCGTCACCGTTCGCAGGCGCACCTGCTGATTCTCGATCCGCTTGCGCAGGGGCTTAACGAAGTTGTCTGGATCGACGTTCGGCGGAAGTTTCGCGAGCACCGAACGGTCGGCGGTGCTGCCGAACACGAGCAGCTGCGTCTCCGCGATGTATTTGGCGGGAATGAAAATGCGCGGCCCCAGCATCTCGGCGATTCCGGCGGCGGCCGGAACGTCTTTTATCGTGGCGATGATCGTGAAGGTGCCGAACCCGAGCCTGAGGGTGTCGCCGACCCTCGCGTTGAGGGAAGTCAGCAGAGAAGGATCGACGATGGCATTCGCGCCGGTCCGCAGCATTGGCCAGCGGCCCGCGGGCTCGGTCACAATGTTGCCGTAGAAGGGATAGTTGTCGGTGACGCCGCGAACCTGCGCGAACCGAGTGCCCGCAGTGCGCGGAACGACCGCCATGGAGGGGAAAGTCGTCACGCGCGCGAAGGACAACCCGTGGTGCGCGAGTGAGTCGAACAGCGAGTCCATCGCGGGCGCGAACGGCTTCGACGAATTGAACGAGATGTCTCCGCCCATCAGCGCGCGCGACTGGTCCTTCACGGATTGCACGATGTTCGTTGAGAACGAGTCGATGGCGACCAGCGCTGCGACACCGAGTGAGATCGACGACATGTAGAGGAGCAGGCGCCGGCGCGCAGTCCGGCTCTCCCGCCAGGCCAGGCTCCAAATGCTACGGGATATGACGGTCAAGCGGGGCGTCCCGCGCTCGCGCCCGTGTCTTCCACGACGGCGCCGTCGAGCAGGCGGATCGTGCGGGATGCGCGCGAAGCCAGAGTGGAGTCGTGGGTCACCAGAACGATCGTCGACCCGCCGTCACTGTTGAGCGATCGGAGTAGCTCGAAGATGCGGTGTCCCGTGGCGTTGTCGAGATTGCCCGTCGGCTCGTCCGCGAAGAGGATCTTCGGCGAATTGGCAAAGGCGCGCGCGATGGCGACGCGCTGCTGCTCTCCGCCGGACAATTGGGCGGGAAAGTGGTGGCCGCGCCCCGTGAGCCCGACTCGCTCGATGAGGTCGCGCGCGCGCTCGACCGCGCCCGACGTGCCGCGCAGCTCGAGCGGTACCTGCACGTTTTCCAGCGCCGTCAGCGTTGGAATCAGCTGGAACGTCTGGAACACGAACCCGACTTTTTCTCCGCGGAGCCGGGCGCGCTCGTTTTCGTTCAGCGTTCCCAGGTCGGCGTTGTCGAGGAGCACTGTGCCGCGTGTTGGTGTATCAAGTCCGGCGAGAAGTCCCAACAGAGTCGTCTTCCCGCTCCCCGAGGGTCCGACGATTGCGACGAAGGCGCCCTGGGGAATTGTGAACGATACGTCGCGGAGCACGGCAAGCTTCTGCTCGCCGCTCATGTATTCTTTGGTTACTTCACGGGCAATCAGCATGAACGAATTCGAGTGTAGGTCAGAATCGGCGCCGCAATGACACGAGCAGCCAGACGGGTGCGCGAGAGCGCTGAGCGGGGATTGTTGGTTGCGATTCTGTGCGTGGTGAACGCGTGCGGGTCGGGCGGAAAAGTGGACAATTCGAAAAATGTGGCTGAGGCGAAGAATAACATGACTGCAGTGAAGGGAAGCGAAGACTCGTCCACAGCCGGCGCCACTCCATCGAAACCATTACGCACGCCTGTTGTCCTTTTCTTCGGAACGAGTCTCACCGCTGGCCTGGGGCTGGATCCAGAGCAGGCATTCCCGTCGCTCATCGAGAAGAAAGCGCAATCAGAAGGACTCCCGATCAAAGCGGTGAATGGAGGGCTCTCGGGTGAGACTACTGCCGGAGCTGCCCGGCGGATCGACTGGGTGCTCCAAACCCCAGCGGATCTCGTGGTGATCGAAGGCGGCGCAAACGATGCTCTGCGCGGTCTTTCGCCCGACGCGGCGCGCGCGAATCTTGAGCAGGTGATCGCCACGATCCGGCAGAAGCAGCCGCGGGCGAAGATAGTGCTCGTCCAGATGGAGGCGCCGCCTAACTACGGTGTCGCGTACACGCGGAGCTTCCGCACGATTTACGCGGAGATCGCGAGGAAAGAGAACGTGCCGTTGTTGCCTTTCCTGCTCGACGGGGTCGCGGGTATCTCGCGTCTGAATCAGGCCGACGGAGTGCACCCGAACGTGGCCGGCGAGCGGATCGTCGCCGACAACTTGTGGAAGTCGCTCAAGCCCATCGTCGCGCAGCTTGACCGAAATCCGGGAAGCGGCTAAGTTCCAAGGCTGTTTGCGTTTACGCTCCGTTCCGATCGAAGCGACGCGGCTCACCGCCCAGCTCGATCGCAAGCTTTCGACCCCAGTTCTGGAAAACTTATATGGCAATGCCTGCCACCCAGATCCGGCGCGGAATGGTCCTCGTTTTTCAGGGCGATCCGTGCCGGGTAGTAGAGTTTCGCCACCACACGCCGGGCAACCTGCGCGCGATGGTCCAGGCGAAGCTCAGGAATCTTCGCACCGGCAACAATTTCGAGCACCGATTCCGCGCCGCTGACACGATCGAGAAGGCGTCGATGGAGACGCACGACCTCGAGTTCATGTACCAGGGCGGCAACACGTACCACTTCATGAACACCGAGAACTACGACCAGCTCGAGATCGAGGAAGAGGTACTCGGAGACAACGCGCAGTGGATGCAGTCGGGGATGAAGATCCAGGCCGAGTACTACAATGGGAAAGTCATCGGAATTCAGCTGCCGAACTCGCTGGTGCTGGAGATAGTGGATACCGCCCCCGTCATGAAGACGGCGACGAAGACCGCGTCGACGAAGCCGGCCAAGCTCGAGAACGGTGTTACGATCAACGTCCCGGAGTTCGTCAACACGGGCGAGAAGGTGCGCGTTAATCCGAACACCGGCGAGTACATGGATCGCGCGAAGTAGAACGGTTGTGCGGCGGTTTCGTCGGTTGATTCGACTGTCGAACGCGGTTAAGATGCAGAGCAGTTCATGGTGGCTGTAGCTCAATTGGTTAGAGCACCGGTCTGTGGCACCGGGGGTTGCGGGTTCAATTCCCGTCAGCCACCCCTGCAGTACGAACTCTGAATGGCGCACGGAGCCGAGTTGTCCGCAGTTCGCAGTAGCTAGCCGCTCGCAGTTGTTGGCCGTTCGGGATTAGGTCCGTAGCTCAATTGGTAGAGCACCGGTCTCCAAAACCGGCGGTTGGGGGTTCGATTCCCTCCGGGCCTGTTCGCTTTGCTCAAAAGATTGTTGGCTCGTGGTGGTGCGGGTCGTTGTGGTTGCGGCGCTATCGTCTAGGGGACTAGGACGGGGCCCTCTCAAGGCCCAAACACGGGTTCGAATCCCGTTAGCGCTATGATGGATGAAGGTCGATCGGCCCCATCGTCTATCGGTTAGGACGGCACCCTTTCACGGTGCAGAGAGGGGTTCGATTCCCCTTGGGGCTATTGCAGAGCGGATTGATTGACACCCAGTCCGGGTACGAGGCAGGTGTGCGGTGAGAAGGGGGTTTCCGACCCTGACTCCAGTAGTTGGGGCCGTAGCTCAGTTTGGTTAGAGCACTCGACTGTCACTCGAGAGGTCGCGGGTTCGAGCCCCGTCGGCCCCGTTTTGTTTTTGGAACCGCGCTGATCGAGCGATCGGCCGACGCGATTCAGAAATGGTTTTGCCCTGGTGGTGAAATTGGTAGACACGCCATCTTGAGGGGGTGGTGCCGAAAGGCATAGCGGTTCGAGTCCGCTCCAGGGCATGGCTTTCGGAATTTGCCACAGTAGCTCAGGGGTAGAGCACCCGATTCGTAATCGGGCGGTCGTGAGTTCAAATCTCACCTGTGGCTCTGTCGGCTTCGCGGGCGTAATTCAGTTGGTAGAATGCCAGCTTCCCAAGCTGGACGTCGCCGGTTCGAGTCCGGTCGCCCGCTCTATCGGGATCTT
>DATARP010000262.1:0-12932 GCA_036264075.1 Gemmatimonadaceae bacterium | reverse complement strand
CCCTCGCGCAACTCTATCTCGGCAACATTCTCTACGCGCTGGAACGGGCCGCCCTCGGGCTCGAGGAAGAAAACAAGGTTGCCGACGCCCAGTTCTACCGGGGCATTGCGCGCAAGTTGGCGGATGCGCGCGGGCGCGAGACGAAGCGTGATCGGTAGAGCCGGTAAAATTCGAGTCCTGCTATTCGTAGCCGCTGCGGTCGGCTGTTCCTCCAGCAAGCCGGCTCCCGCGTCGAACGACTCTGCATTTGCGGCGCTACAACAGCGCGGCGAATCGGCGATGGGCGTCAATCAGTACACGTCGCAGCACATCTTCGAGCCGCTGCCGGACGGCGGACGGGTGGTACTTCAGAGAATGGAGAATGACCCGCATGGCGAGGCCACAATCAGGGCGCACATGCGGACCATTGCAGCGGCATTCACCCGAGGGGATTTTGCGCTTCCCGGTTTCGTCCATGCGACGAGCGAAGTTCCCGGCACTGGGGTAATGACGCGGCTGAAGCAGGACATTACTTACTCGCCGCGCGATCTTCCCGGTGGCGGCGAAGTCGTCATCTCCAGCAAAAATCCCGAAGCCGTCGCGGCGATTCACGAGTTCCTGGCGTTCCAGAGAATGGATCACCGCGCGGGAATGCACTGAGCGCGAAAGCAGCGCGCAGATGAAAAAGAAATCCAGTAAGAACTCCGCTCCTGCCTCGGCCGGCCCTCCGATCCGCTCCTTCAAGAATGCGGAGGCATGGGAATCCTGGCTCGAGGAAAATCAGACCGCGACCGACGGGCTCTGGATGCGCATCGCGAAAAAAGCATCTGGAGTGCGTTCCATCACTTATCCGGAGGCGGTCGAGGTCGCGCTCTGCTACGGCTGGATAGACGGGCAGAAGAAACCTGAGAGCGAGACAACCTGGCTCCAGCGTTTCGTCCCGCGCCGCCCGCGCAGCCTCTGGTCCAAGATAAATCGCGAGAAAGCGCTGGCGTTGATCGCCAGCGGGAAAATGCGGCCGGCAGGACTCAAAGAGATCGACCGCGCCCGGACGGACGGGCGGTGGGAGGCTGCGTACAACTCGCCGAAGGACGCTCCCATTCATCCCGATTTTCAGAACGCGTTGAACGAGAATCCGCGAGCAAAAGCGTTTTTCAGTACGCTGAACGCGGCCAATCGTTACGCGATAATCTGGCGACTGCACACGGCCAAGAAAGCGCAGACGCGGGAACGCCTCGCCCGCAAGTTCATCGAGATGCTGGAGAAAGGGGAAACACTGCATTAGATAACGGCGCATGCCGGACACGCAGAGCATTGTCATTCGGATCAAGAAGGGAAAGGACGGGCGAACGGCGCTCAGCTGCATTCGCGCTGATGGAACAACTACGTGGCAACGGCAGGAAGGCGCGCAGGCGACGTTCTTTCCGAGGCACGACCTGACGCACTACGCAGTCGAAACAGTGCTCGGCCACGCTGAGGGGTTTTACGGCCTCGTCTCGGCGGGATGGGATTTCTCGGATTTTGGGCATCCGTGGCCGCGGGGACGACTGCCGGCCCAGGCGGCCATTTCGGAGATGATCGTCGGCATGTTCGACCTCGAGCGCCGCATCGGTGAACCGGCGTCCGCTGAGGAGCTGAACCAGAAGGTTGCGGAGTACGCCGCGGAGAATTCCCTGCCTCCACAGCCCGAGCTAACGGAAGAAGATCTTGCCCGTGTCAGGACGATTCGCGCCGAAATGTTCGCCCGGTGGGAAGCGGTACAGCCCGGGGACGCGCTGGAGATACCTTTCGAGGTCGCGCAAGCTAATTTTAGAGATGAACCGGCCCCATCTCTGCATAGGAAGGGGGTTGCCTAGCACTGTAAACACCAGAACTGAACCATCGCGCTGAATCTGGAGAAGTCATGGGAACCGCGACACTTACTGCACCTGAGCAGGTTACAGACACGTTTCCGATCAACGGAACGGATTTCGTTGAGTTCTACGTCGGAAACGCCAAGCAGGCGGCGCAGTTCTACCGCAACGTGTTCGGCTACAAGATTCTGGCGTACCGCGGGCCCGAGACGGGGACGCGGGATCGAGCCAGCTATGTGCTGGTGCAGGACAAAGTAAGGCTCGTCCTCACGACTGCTCTCCGCCCCGACAGCGAAATCGCAACGCACGTTCACAAGCATGGTGACGGCGTCAAGGACATCGCGCTCTGGGTGGACGATGCGAGGAAGGCGTTCAGGCTCGCCGTCGAGCGCGGGGCCAAGCCCGCCTACGAGCCGAAGTCTCTGGTCGATGAACACGGCGAGGTAGTCATCGCTGGAATCCACACCTACGGCGAAACCATTCACAGCCTCGTCGAGCGCAAAGGTTACAAGGGCGAGTTCATGCCCGGGTTCGTCCCGTTCGCCGGGCGCGGCGATGCGAAGGGCGTCGGGCTCAAGTACATCGACCATTGCGTCGGCAACGTCGAGCTCGGCGCCATGAACAAGTGGGTCAAGTACTACGCGGATGTGCTCGGCTTCAGCCAGCTGATCTCATTCGACGACAAGGCGATCTCCACCGAGTATTCGGCGCTGATGTCGAAGGTCGTCGCCAACGGCAACGGGCGAATCAAGTTCCCGCTCAACGAGCCGGCGAAGGGCAAGAAGAAATCGCAGATCGACGAATACCTGGAGTTTTATCAGGGTCCGGGTTGCCAGCACATCGCGATCGCGACCGACAACATCATCGAGACCGTGACCAAGCTCCGTGACAACGGCGTCGAATTTCTGCGCGTCCCGGGCACCTACTACGACACCGTGACGGAGCGCGTCGGCAAGATCGACGAAGACCTCACTCCGATTCGCGATCTCGGCATCCTCGTCGATCGGGACGAAGAGGGATACCTGCTTCAGATATTCTCGAAGCCGATGGAAGACCGGCCGACGCTATTCTACGAGATCATCCAGCGGAAAGGCGCGAAGAGCTTCGGAGCGGGAAATTTCAAGGCGCTGTTCGAAGCTCTCGAGCGCGAACAAGACCTGCGCGGAAATCTCTAGACATGCCGATCTATCACACGCTCGGTAAGATTCCGCGAAAGAGGCACATCGCGTTCAAGAAGCCTGGCGGTGGGATCTACGCGGAGGAGTTGGTAGGGCACGAGGGGTTCACCGGGACGTCAGCGCTGCTGTACCACATCCATCCGCCGACGACGGTGAAATCCGTGCGCCGGGTTCGCGAGACGAAGCTCGAGGCCGATCCGGATCAGACGCTGCATCACCGGCACTTTCTGACTTCGCGCGCGAAGAAGGGTGGGAGCGCGACGCTCGATCGCATGCCGCTCCTGTTCAATCAGGACATCGCGATGCTCTACTGCGAGCCAGATGAAAACGACGCGCACTTCTACCGCAACGCACAGGCTGACGAGCTGGTTTACGTGAGCAAGGGATCGGGCGTGCTGGAGAGCACCTACGGGGCGCTGCCGTTTGGCGAAGGCGATTACCTCGTCATCCATCGCGGCATTCTCCACCGCTACCGCTTCGATCTCAACGCCAAGCAACAACCCAAGCTCGTGACGTTCGAGAGCAGGGGACACGTGCGCTGGCCCAAGCGCTATCGCAACGAATTCGGCCAGCTCATCGAAGGCGCTCCGTATTCCGAGCGCGACATCCGTCGCCCCACGTTCGTGGAGCCGATCGACGAGATGGGAGACTTCCCGATTCTGGTGAAGCAGTACGACGGCATCAACGAGATCATGCTCGATCATCACCCGCTCGATGTCGTCGGCTGGGACGGATACTTCTATCCGTGGGCGTTCAACATCAACGACTTCGAGCCGATCGTGGGCCGCGTGCACCAACCGCCGCCGGTGCACCAGACCTTTCAGGGCGACGGGTTCGTCGTTTGCTCGTTCTGTCCGCGTCCATATGACTTCCACCCGGAAGCAGTTCCAGCTCCTTACAACCACAGCAACGTGGATTCCGACGAGGTGCTCTACTATGCGTCGAGCGAATTCATGAGCCGCAAGGGAATCGAATTCGGCAGCATCACACACCACCCGGACGGAATTCCGCACGGTCCGCATCCAGGCAGAGCCGAGGCGAGCATCGGCGCCAAGTACACCGACGAGCTGGCGGTGATGATGGACAGCTTCCGGCCGCTCAAGGTCGCGAAAGCGGCGATTGCGATAGAAGATCCCGAGTACCACAAATCGTGGCTGCAGGGGCAGCACGCTCAGTTCAATCCACCCACGAGCTGAGGCTGAAGCGGAGATGAGCGAGGCGCTGTGGACACCCTCGCCCGAGCGCGTATTGAAGGCGAACATGACCGAGTTCCTCCGTTACGTGGAGGAGCGCGGCGGACCTCCCGTTCCCGACTACTCGGCGGATTCATACTGGCAGCTGCATGAATGGTCCGTGGCGAATCCGGAGCGATTCTGGTCACTGGCGTGGAGATTCTGCGGGATCATCGGGCACCGCGGGACAGGTGGCGGGGCCGAGCGCGTGGGCGTCGGGCTGGAGAACATGGGGCCTCCCGATCCGGAAAAAGGGCCGCGATGGTTTCCCGACGCGAGCCTCAACTTCGCCGAGAACCTGCTCCGGTTCAACGACGAAGAGGCGGCACTAGCGTCGTGGAATGAGGCGGGACATCAGCGCACGCTGAGCTATCGCGAGCTGCGCGAGGCTGTCGGCACGCTCGCGATCGCACTGAAGACCGCCGGCGTCGAGCCCGGTGATCGAATCGCGGGATGGCTGCCCAACATTCCGGAAGCCGTGATCGCAATGCTCGCGACGACGTCACTCGGCGCGATCTGGTCGTCGTGCTCACCCGATTTCGGCGCGCAGGGCGTGATGGATCGCTTTGGCCAGATTTCGCCAAGGATTCTCTTCGCTGCCGACGGCTATCTGTACAACGGCAAGGAGATCGATCTCCTCCCGCGTCTTCGTCAGATCGCTTTCCGGATTCCATCGCTCGAGTACGTAATCGTCACGCCGTATCGAAAGCTGCTGCCCGATCTGGACGGTGTGCGGAAGGGCACACTGTGGTCCCGGTTCATCGCCACTCAGCGGGAAGAGGCGCAGCGTAAGAAGCCTCTCGCGAGCGTATCGAGAAAAACTCCGCCGGAGGGGATGAGCTGGAAGACTCCGCCGGATCAGCCGAAGAAGGAGCCTGAGCACGACGCACAAGCCGGGAATCTCGACCTCGAGCGTTTTCCGTTCGACCATCCGCTCTACATCATGTATTCGTCGGGCACGACGGGCCTGCCCAAATGCATGGTGCACAGCGCCGGCGGAACGCTCCTCCAGCACCTCAAGGAGCTGATCCTCCACACCGACCTCAATCGCGAAGACTGCATCTTCTACTACACGACGTGCGGCTGGATGATGTGGAACTGGCTCGTCACGTCGCTGTCGGTCGGTGCGAAGGTCGTTCTCTACGACGGCGCTCCGCTCTCTCCGACGCCCGATGTGCTGTGGGACATGACGGTCAAGGAAGGAATCACGGTGTTCGGTACCAGCGCGAAATACCTGGCGCTGCTCGAGAAATCCGGGATGGTGCCGAAGAAGACCCACGATCTGTCGAAGCTCAAAGCGATTCTCTCCACCGGCAGTCCGCTCGCCCACAACAGCTTCGACTACGTCTACTCGAAGGTGAAATCGGATGTGCACCTCGCCAGCATCAGCGGCGGCAGCGACATCATCTCCTGCTTCGTGCTCGGCAATCCGATTCTGCCTGTGTATCGCGGAGAAATTCAGACGCCGGGACTTGGGATGGCGGTGGATGTGCTCGACGACCGGGGACGACCGGTCAGGCTGGTTCCCGGCGAGCTCGTGTGCACGAGACCTTTCCCGAGCATGCCGATTGGGTTCTGGGACGACCCCGACGGGGCGAAATACAAGGCGGCGTACTTCGACTACTTTCCCGGCGTCTGGCGTCACGGAGACTGGGCCGAGATCACTCGGCACAGAGGGTACATCATCTATGGCAGGAGCGACGCGACGCTCAATCCGGGCGGGGTCCGGATCGGTACGGCGGAGATCTACAGGCAGGTGGAGCAGCTGCCGGAGATCATCGAGAGCGTCGCGGTGGGCCAGGAGGTCGACGGAGGATCCACAGGTGACGTGCGGATAGTGCTATTCGTGAAGCTTCAGCCGGGACTCACGCTCGACGATGCCCTGTGCGCCAAGATCTCCTCGACGCTGCGGGAGAATACGACTCCGCTGCACGTGCCCAAGAAGATCATTCAGGTGGAGGACATTCCGCGCACGATCAGCGGAAAGATCAGCGAGCTGGCAGTGCGCGAGGTGATTCACGGCCGCCCGGTGAGAAACACAGAAGCGCTCGCGAATCCGCAAGCGCTGAAGCTCTACGAGAGGTTGGACAAGCTGCGTGATTAGCGCAGCGGGAAGCTAGTGCTGCGCGACCGCTGATTCGCGCTTCGCGGTGCTGGCGAGCGCGTTCACCATGTCCTGCAGCTTGAGCCCGCGACCCGGCTCCGGAGCGCCGAAGGTCATCGCGGTCTGATAGTGCGAGACACCGTAGGTGGCTCCCGACTTCCGCTCGACAGTGATACCCCAGGTCTTCTGGTCAGTCTGATCCTGAGCGGGCGCGCCAGCGGTGGCCTGCGGAAGCGCATGCGACTCTACTTCGGACAGGAAGGCGGTCCAATCGGGACTTCCTTTCAGATGGGCCTCGCAGACTGAGCTGATCCAACGATCGTCACCGAACTTGGAGTCGCGCTTTGAGATCGGTCCGCAATCGTAGGTGGAGCTCACGAAAGAATCGACGCGGGTGTCGGCCAGAACAGGAGAGATCTCGTAGTACTGATCCCAGCGAAGGAGCAGGCGGCCAGTGGTAACTCCAGCGGTCTGGCGAATGATGACCAGGTACTGTGGATTGCCGAACCCCGAATACCAGATTCTGACTTCGCGGTCGCCATTTGGCAGCGAGCTTTTCGAGAGCGGCGCCAGTCCAACTGTCAGGGCTGCGGCGTCCTTCGTCTCGAAGATTTCTTCAGCGGCCGGGGCATCCGACGCTGTGATTACGCGGGCCTGCTGCGCGAGGATGGAGCTCGGAATTGCGAGCAGGAGCGAGGCTGTGATCGTGAGTCGGCTCATGTCCGGAGGACTGTTCGACGGCCTCGAAGGTCACAATTGACAACCTCATCCGGAAAGCGCCTGTAACGTGTTGGTACTACGTCTGTTACGGTGTGGAAACGGTGTATTTTCGGGCCGTCGCTTGCACGGGTTGGGTTACAGCGACGTCATTCGGCGACCAAAGACCTGGCAGTAGTAAAGGCCGCCGGCGGAAGACCGCGCGATGGCTATTCCCGTTTCCTCGACATCGCGGTTCAGTATGTTGGCGCGATGACCTTTCGACGCCATCCAACCCTCCACCACTGTCTCGGCACTCGGATAGCCGAGCGCGACATTTTCGGCAAGGCGGGCATACGGATAGCCGGACTCGCGCGCGCGGTCGGTGAGCGTGGGTAGCGTCGCCTCTGGTATCACGTGGGCCATTTTCTGGAAGCGCGCCATGTTCTGCGCCTGGATCTTCGCCATGCGATCGAGCTGCGGATTATATACGAGATCTGGAAGTCCCTGACGTCTCCGTTCTGCGTTCACGAGTCCGAAAATCCGGGACTCGGTCGCGCCGAGGGTCGTCGGCGCTCTCTCTGTCGCCGCCGTTGACGGGGAAGACTTCGTGTTGACCGGGACGGTGCAGCCGCCCAGCAAGACAAAGGACGCCAGAGCAAGTGAGCCAAAGCGCATCCCTGTTATATCGGTCGTCACCCCAATCGTTCCAGAGCCTCCAGGATCCTTCGCGGTTCCAGCTTCGTGCGCTTCGCGGTAAAGACGCGCAACCAGCGTGCGCTCTTGTAAAGCTCCTCGGAAAGCGACGGCAGGTTGATCGTTCCGATCCAGCCCTCACCAGTCAGGCGGTCGACCCTGCCACTGCGGCGTAGAACGGGAATATCGAGCCCCAGCATCTGAGTCTTGGCGGGATAGTCGAGCAGCAGCTCGCCGGGCGCGAGTCCGAATTCTTTTGCGAGCACGTTCTCGGCCTCGCTGACCCGCTTGCGGTCAGTCGCGATCCATTCGACAGTTTCGCCCAGCTCCGCCGCCGGCCACTCCGCTGCGCGCTTGTAAAGCTTCCGCGCTTTGAGCGCGACCAGGAGCGGCGTCGGAAACGCGCTCTCCAGTCTGTGCATCAGACCTTCGTCCGTGTACGACGCGAGAGACCGGCTATCCACGATGCCCGCCTCGACCGCATCCTCGACCAATCGCTTGTACATGGCAGTCGCGCTTCTGACCGCGTGATGCCAGTAGACGTTGCGGTACATCTGATACTTCGCGAAGAGCAGTGACTCGAGCGCGGAAAGCGCTTTCTCGCGCACGCCGATCGCCGGCCGGCCCGTCGCCGGATCGTCGACCAGCACCAGCGAGTTGGTCAGGCGGTCGACGTCGATCTCGCCGTACGGCACGCCGCACATGAAGGCGTCGCGTTTCAGGTATTCGATCTTGTCGAGATCGAGAGATCCGGAGATGAGGCCCTGGAGTGCGCTCCTGCTCTCGCCGCGGATCAGATCGAACACTCTCTCGGACGCGTCGTCACCCAGGCGTGATTTCAGAAGGGAAGCGATCGCGCCTTCAGTGATTAGTGGCCGCGCGACATCCTCGTGATGGAGCGCGCCGATCTCCTCGAGCGCGTGCGAAAATGGATAGTGCCCGACGTCGTGCAGCAGGGCAGCAGAACGGACGATCGCCTGCTCATGTTCGCTGATGGAGGTTGCGTCTTCGGCCTCGCAAAGGAGAGCGAGCGTCCGCCGCGAGAGGTGGTGCGTTCCCAACGCGTGTTCGAAGCGGGTGTGCGTGGCTCCAGGGTAGACGAGATACGTCCACCCGAGCTGACGCACATATCTCAGTCGCTGAAAGACGTCGGTGTCGACGAGCTCCAGCGTGAGGTCATCGACCCGAATGTTGTTCCATACAGGGTCGCGCAGGATCTCGAAGCGCACGGCCCTTCGCGGCGAGGACGTTATCCCTTCGGGCCGGCGTTCTTTATTGCCGACTCTACGCTGCCGAACGTCTCGAAGTTCTCGCGAAACATCGCCGCGAGCTTTCTGGCCTGCGCGTCGTACGCGGAAGGGTCGGGCCACGTCGAGCGCGGATTCAACACCTTGCTCGGCACTCCTTTGATCTCCACCGGGACGGCGAGCCCGAAGATCGGATCGGTTTCTGTCTTCACGTCGTCCAGCTCGCCGGCGAGCGCCGCACGCGCGATGGCACGAGTGTACGCCAGCTTGATGCGCTTGCCAGTTCCGAAGGCGCCGCCGCTCCAGCCAGTGTTGATGAGCCAGACGTGAGCCTCGTGGCGTTGGAGTAGCGCGCCCAGCATCTTCGCGTATTTCGTCGGATGCCAGACGAGAAACGCCGCGCCGAAGCACGCGCTGAACGTCGGCTGCGGCTCCTTCACTCCGCGCTCCGTGCCTGCCACCTTCGCCGTATAGCCCGAGAGGAAGTAGTACATCGCCTGTTCTGGCGTGAGCCTGGCGATCGGCGGGAGAACTCCGAACGCGTCGGCGGTGAGAAACACTACATGCTTCGGGTGTCCGCCGCGCCCGCCTTCGACGAAGTTGCGGATGTAATGCAGCGGGTACGATGCGCGGGTATTCTCGGTGATGGATTGGTCGGAGAACATCACCTTCTTGGTGGCTGGGTCGAGCACCACGTTCTCCAGCACCGTGCCGAACATCTGCGTCGTCCGATAGATGTCGGGCTCCGTCTCCGGAGACAGGTTGATCACCTTGGCGTAGCAGCCGCCCTCGAAGTTGAAGATTCCTTCCTCCGACCATCCGTGCTCGTCGTCGCCGATGAGCGCACGATGCGGATCGGCGGATAACGTCGTCTTCCCCGTTCCAGACAGTCCGAAAAACAGCGCCGTGTCGCCCGCTTCGCCTACGTTCGCCGAGCAGTGCATGGAGAGGACGCCCTGCTTGGGGAGCAGATAGTTCATGACAGCGAACATCGATTTCTTCAGCTCGCCCGCGTAGCGTGTGCCGCCGATCAGGATGGTCCGCTCCGCCAGGTTGAGCACGATGAACGTCGACGTCCGCGTTCCGTGTCTGGCCGGGTCGGCCCGGAATTCCGGCGCGTGCAGCACCGTGAAGTTGGGATCGAACGTCGGGAGATCGCTGCGCTCCGGACGGATGAACATGTTTCGCGCGAAGGCCATGTGCCACGCATTCGGCGAGACGTATCGCACTGACAGGCGGTACGCCGGATCGGCGCCGCAGTAGAGATCCTCGACGAAGAGCTCCTTTGCGTCGTTGAGATGATGGCGGACGTCGGTCAGGAGGAGCTGGTACTTCTCGGTCGAGATGGGCTGGTTGATCTTGCCCCAGTTCACGTCCTTCTCGGACGCGGGCTCCTTGACGACGAACTTGTCGTCGGGTGAGCGGCCGGTGTGTGGCGCGGTGACGGCGACGAATGGGCCCATGTCGGCAAATTCGCCTTCATTTCGTCGGGCGGCGTTCTTAAAGAGCTCGGGCGCAATCAAATTCCAGTGCACTTCGCCCCGAGGGGCGAGTCCCTGCCTGCTCAACCCAATGCTGCTTTCGCGCGCGACCGACGCGCGCTGCGGCTTGATCTCTGTTGCCATTACGAGCCAGTCCTCTCACTTATCCGCTGCTGCGCGTCCATTACCGCCACGGCAGCCATATTCACAATGTCCTGCACGTCAGCGCCCTGCTCCAGCACGTGTACGGGAAGATTCATACCCACCAGGAAAGGTCCTATCTTGGCTGCTCCGCCAAGGTGGTGCAGCAGCTTGTAGGCGATGTTCCCGGCGCTGAGGTTGGGAAATATCAGTACGTTCGCGCGCTCCTTCAGGGCGCTGAAAGGATACCCCGAGCGAAGGATGTTCTCGTCCATCGCCGTGTCGGCCTGCATCTCGCCATCGACGATGAGCGAAGGATCCCGCTTTCTCAGTATTGCAACGGCCTTCGCGACCTTCTCTGCTTCGGGGTGACGCACCGAGCCAAAGTTCGAGAACGAGAGCATCGCGATCTTTGGCGTGATCCCGAAGGTGCGCACGATTCTCCCTGCAGAGTACGCTATCTGCGCCAGCTGCTCCGCGGTGGGGTCGATGTTGACCGTCGTGTCTCCACAGAAGACAACGTGCTTCTCGAATACGAGCATGTAGAGTCCCGCGACTATCTCCGCTTTCGGATGCGCGCCGATCACCTGCAGCGCGGGGCGGATGGTCTCTGGGTAGTGCATGCCGACGCCTGAGAGAAGCGCGTCGGCGTCGCCGCACGCGACCATCACCGAGCCGAAGTAGTTGCCGTTGAAGAGCAGCTGATGCGCTTCGCCGTGGCTCAGGCCTTTGCGCTGACGGCGCTGCCACAGATAATCCGCGTACTTGTCGCGCTTGTCGGATTTCGCGGGATCTTCGACCACCAGATCTCGCAGCGAGATGTGATTCTCTTCCGCGATGCGCTCGATCGTGCTCCGCTGCCCGAGCAGGATCGGTGATGCGATTCCTTCGTCGGCGATCATGCGCGCCGCGCGAATGATCTTCGGCTCCTCGCCTTCAGGGAACACGACGCGCTTCGGATCGCGTACCGCGCGATTGATTATGCCGCGCATTATTCCGCGCGCCCTTCCCAGACGTGCCTCGAGCTGCTCGCGGTACGTCTCGAGATCGATCATCTGCTTGGCGACGCCGCTCGCCACCGCGGCCCAGGCTACGGCGGGGGCGACCCACAGCAGAACCCGCGGATCGAACGGGAAGGGAATCAGATAGTCCGGACCGAACTTGACCGAGCGGAGTCCATAGAGGCGCGAGACGCTTTCCGGCACGTCCTCCTTGGCGAGGGCGGCAAGTGCCCGCGTCGCCGCCATCTTCATCTCTTCGTTCACCGTGGTCGCGCGGGCGTCGAGCGCGCCGCGGAAGATGAACGGGAAACCGAGGACGTTATTGACCTGATTGGGGAAGTCGCTGCGGCCGGTCGCGATTATCGCGTCGGAGCGCACCGCGCGAATCTGATCGGGGAGGATCTCCGGTTCAGGATTCGCGAGTGCGAAGACGATGGGCTTCTTGGCCATCTTCGCGATCATTTCGCCGGTGATGGCTCCGGCGACGGAAAGACCAACGAACACGTCTGCTCCGGCGAGCGCGTCTGCAACAGTCCTTGCTTTCGTTTTGTTGGCGAACTTTGCCTTGTACGGATCCAGCTCGCCGGGACGCCCCTCGTAGACCACGCCCTGCCTGTCGGTGAGCAGAATGTTTTCGCGGGGAACGCCGAGCCTCACGTAGTGCTCCGCGGTGGAGATCGCGGCGGCTCCAGCGCCCGAGAAGACGACACGCACTTTTTCTATCTTCTTGCCGACGATCTCGAGTGCGTTGAGCAGCGCGGCGCCGGAGATGATGGCGGTGCCGTGCTGGTCGTCGTGGAAAACGGGAATGTGCATCGTCTTCCGCAGCGTCTCCTCGATGTAGAAGCAATCGGGGGCGCGGATGTCCTCGAGGTTGATGCCGCCGACCGTGGGCTCGAGGAGCTGGCAGAACTTGATCACGTCATCGGGATTCTCCGATCCCACCTCGAGATCGAACACATCCAGATCGGCGAACTGCTTGAACAGATTCGCCTTTCCTTCCATGACGGGCTTGGCCGCCAGCGCACCGATGTTGCCAAGGCCAAGAACGGCAGTACCGTTGCTGACGACCGCAACGAGATTGCCCTTCGCCGTGTACTTGTAGGCGTCGTCGGGGGTCTTCTCGATCTCGAGGCACGGAACCGCGACGCCGGGCGAGTAGGCGAGCGCGAGATCGCGCTGGTTGTTGAGGGGCTTTGTCGGTACTACCGCGATCTTTCCGGGGCGGCCGGACGCGTGGTAGTCGAGGGCATCTTCACGCTTCATTGAACATGGAAAAATGCCACCGGCGCAGGGTGAGTGCCACCCTCGCAGATAGGCGGGT
>DATARP010000254.1:0-9315 GCA_036264075.1 Gemmatimonadaceae bacterium | reverse complement strand
TTCTATTCGACGGGGATGCGGCTATCGGAGCTACGCGGTGTGAATCGGACGGACATCGACCTGCTCTCGCAGCAGGTGAAAGTACGCGGGAAGGGAAGGAAGGAGCGCATCGTTCCTGTTGGCGACCACGCACAGCTCGCTCTGCGGAACTATGAGTCAAAGCGCGACGAGCTGTTGCGAGCGATTGGACCGCCGGGAGATCGCATGGCATTCTTTCTCAGCAACCGAGGCAAGCGCATTTCGGTTCGCGCCATTCAGAATGCCGTCAAGGGATTCCTGGACAAGATCGACGAGAATTCAGGTTTGTCGACCCACTCGCTGCGCCACACTTTTGCCACGCATCTGCTGGACGCGGGCGCTGATCTCCGCGCCGTCCAGGAGCTCCTTGGCCACGCGTCGATTTCCACGACCCAGATCTACACGCATACGAGCATTGAGAGGCTCAAGCAGGTGTATCAGAAGGCTCACCCGCGAGCTTGACCTTGGAAAAGAAGCGGCATCACTGGATCGTGCGCGTCACCCACTGGGTGAATGTCGTCGCCATCGTGATCATGGTCGGAAGTGGGCTGCGCATCTTCAATGCGTATCCGGCTTTTGCCCGGCGGGGCGAGATTTTCTGCTGCTATCCGTTCGAGCACAAGGCCATTCCCGCGTGGCTCACCTTCGGGGGCTGGCTCGGCGGCGCCCGGAACTGGCACTTCGCGATGATGTGGGTGCTCGTCGTGAACGGGCTCGTCTACCTGGCATTCGTATATCTGCACGGAGAATGGAGAGACCTCGTTCCCAGAAAGGGTGACATCCGCGACAGCTGGCAGATGGTCAAGTTCTACGCGTTCAAGCGGAAGGATCACCCGCACCAGGGGAAGCACAACGCGCTGCAGAAGTCTGCGTATTTCGCCCTGCCGCTTGCGGGTGTGCTCGCTGTCGTGAGCGGAATCGCGATCTGGAAGCCGGTGCAGCTATCCTGGCTCACCAATCTTCTGGGCGGATACGTCTGGGCTCGCTACTGGCACTTCATGGCGATGCTCGTGATCGTGATACTGAGCGTGATTCACGTCTTCATGGTCTTCGCCGTCGACCCATACTCGATTCCATCGATGATCACGGGCAACTACGACGAAAAGAATTCGCCGGAGGCGAGGAACGCTCGACCGTTCTATCACCTCTTTCCGCGTCGTCAGCCGCACGCGCCGCCGCCAGAAGCGACATGAAGCTCGATCCGAAAGAGTTCTTCACGATCGGTGGGATGGACCGTCGCGAGTTCCTCACATGGAGCGGGATCGTCTCGGCGGTATTCCTGTCCGGCTGCGATTCCCGCGGGCCAAAGGCTGCGACCAAGCTTCTCAAGTACGCGGAGCGGAAGAATCGAGTCGTCGAGCGAGGGCTGTTCCGTCACACTTCGATGGATGTAGTAAAGCCCGGCGCATACGACGCAGGCAGCAGGCTTCCGAGCTACTTCATCTCGCGCACCGTGCCCATATGGGACGAGAGCGCGAGAGGGAAGTGGGCGCTGGAGGTCAGCGGTCTCGTGGCAAACCCTCTGCGGCTCACGCTCGACGATCTACAGCGGCTGCCGCGGGTCTCGAACCGCGTTAATCACTATTGCGTCGAGGGATGGACTGCAGTGGAAACATGGACGGGCTGCCGCTTCAGCGATCTTGCCAATCTGGCTCGCGTGTCACCCGACGCGCACTACGTCGACTTCCAGTCCTTCGATGACGACTACCACGAGAGCTGGGATCTGGAGAGTGCGATGCACGAGCAGACTGTCGTTGCGTATGGGCTCGACGGGAAAATGCTCGAGCCGGCGCATGGTGCCCCTGCACGCGTGTACTCCCCGGTCAAGCTCGGCTACAAGAACACGAAGTACCTCACGAAGATCGTCTTCATGCCGAAGATGAACGGCGGGTACTGGAGCGATATGGGCTACGAGTGGTACGGCGGCGTATAGACCCTTAGTGCGGGGGATCGGTGCGCGGGGACGGGCATCTTCAGTTCTGTGGATGCCGGTTCCCGGCGCGTCTTCTATCGAATCCGCGTTTTCGGGGGCGTCTGCTTGAGCCGCGAATTCGTGTCACCCTGACCCCGCCGAGCGGCGCCGCGGAAGAGGAGTACTTCCTTCAGGTATTGACGGTTCATGACCGCCCCCACTATCAGCAGCGCACTGCCCGCGAGCACACTGATCGTGGCCCAGCGCCACGTATCCCGGCCAACCAGAGCCGCCGCCATGCAGAGCGTGCCCAATGCGACGAGTGTCTGACCGGCCTTGTGGGGCACCGCGCGCGTACGCCGTCGGCGCTCGCGAAGGGGGGCTACGCCGCCAGTCTGCCAGGCGTCGAGAAGTATCGTCAGCCCTATCAGAGCCACCAGGACGCCGAGCAGAATCGGGAGTTGTTCCAGCTTCATGGGAGTCTGGAATGCAAGAAGGGGGCGCGATTGCCCAGCGTACAGGCGCCGCCTCGAGGTTGGCACTGTTAATTTGAAGCCATGAAGAGCCAGCTCGAGCGCGTACGCTCAACGACTATTCTTGCCGTCCGTCGCGACGGCCAGGTGGCGCTCGGCGGCGACGGGCAGGTCACCGTCGGTCAAACGGTCATGAAGTCGAATGCCCAGAAAGTCCGCACTCTTCGCGGAGGCAAGCTGCTGGCGGGGTTCGCCGGCGCCGCGGCGGACGCGTTCACTCTCTTCGAGAAATTCGAGGAGAAGCTCGAGAAATATCCGAGTAACCTCCCGCGCGCCGCGGTGGAGCTGGCGAAAGACTGGCGAAGCGACCGCGTCTTACGGCGGCTGGAGGCGCTCCTCGCCGTCACAGATCGCGAGCACGGATTCATTATCTCGGGCACCGGTGACATCATCGAGCCCGACGATGGAATTCTTGCGATCGGCTCCGGTGGGACCTACGCGCTTTCCGCGGCGCGGGCGCTGCTGGAAAACACCCAGCTTCCTGCGCGCGACATCGTGCGGAAGGGCCTCGAGATTGCCGCCGAAATCTGCGTCTACACCAACGCCAACATCACGGTATTGGAGCCGAGCTGATGTCTTCGCCGCGAACACAGCAGGCCCTGGAAAGACTGGCCGGACTGACACCGAAGCAGATCGTCGAAGAGCTTGATCGCTACATAGTCGGCCAGGCAGATGCAAAGAAGGCAGTGGCCATTGCCCTTAGAAACCGCTGGCGACGGCAGCGTGCGCCGGAATCGATTCGCGAGGAGATCTCACCCAACAACATCATTCTCGTCGGACCGACCGGCGTCGGGAAGACCGAGATCGCGCGGCGTCTTGCCCGCCTCGCCGGCGCGCCGTTCGTGAAGGTCGAGGCATCGAAGTTCACCGAAGTCGGCTACGTTGGCCGCGACGTGGAGTCGATGGTGCGCGATCTGGTGGAAAGCGCGATCAACATGGTGCGCTCCGAGCGCGAGGGCGAAGTGCAGGAGATTGCGAAGCAGAAGGTGGAAGAAAGGCTGCTCGATCTTCTCTTGCCGGTCCCGCCGGACATCAAGCAGGCCACTCCCACGCCCTCGGCCGCAGCCGGAGGCGCGCATCTCTTTGTTGTCTCCCCGGGCGGCTCGGTCTCTACAGAGAACGACGCGTCAGAGGTTCGGTACAAGCGCACACGGGAAAAACTCAAGCAGCTGCTGCTGGATGGTCAGATGGACGACCGCGAGATCGAAATCGAGGTGACGCAACAGGCACCGGTAATGTTCGACATGATGGTGCCGCAGGGCGCGCCAGAGGGAATGGACAACATCTCCGAGATGCTCCAGGACATGCTGCCGAAGCGGAAGAAGCGGCGGACCGTCAAGGTCTCCGAGGCGCGGCGAATTCTCCTCAGCGAGGAGCTCGAGAAGCTGATCAACAAGGAAGATGTCACCGCGGACGCGCTGGAGCGCGTTCAGACGATGGGAATCATCTTCCTCGACGAGATCGACAAGATCGCCGGACAGCGGGGCGCGAACATGGGCGGGCCGGACGTATCGCGAGAGGGAGTCCAGCGAGACCTGCTTCCGATCGTCGAAGGCTCGAACGTGCAGACCAAGCACGGGATGGTGAAGACGGATCACGTTCTCTTCGTCGCCGCGGGCGCGTTTCACGTCGCGAAGCCGAGCGATCTCATTCCCGAGCTGCAGGGGCGGTTCCCGATTCGCGTCGAGCTTCAGTCGCTCACCGAAGAGGATTTCGTGCGCATCATGACCGAGCCGGAGAATGCGCTCACGAAGCAGTATGCCGCGCTTGTAGACGCCGAAGGTGCGACCCTCGAGTTCACCGCCGATGGCGTCGCCGAAATCGCCAGGATCGCTGCGCACGTGAACGATCGGATGGAGAACATCGGCGCGCGCAGGTTGCACACGGTGATGACGACTCTGCTCGAGGACGTGTTGTTCGGGCTACCGGACAGCGGTGTCAAAACGGTGCGCGTCGACCGGGCGCTTGTGCAGAGCCGGCTCAAGACCATTGCCGACGACGAGGATCTCAGGCGCTACATCCTGTAGGCGATCACCGACTTGGGTGACAGCCGAAGACGAGTATCTCGGAGACCATAGTCATTTCCGGCAGCGTGAACAGCCCAGCGCGATCGAGATTACCTCGTTGCCCACGAGGACCGGCCCCCGACATGCGAAAGCTCATTCCACAATGCTGCGAGGTCGCCACGAAAAGCTGACCCTCGCCCATCATCGCGTGCGGGTCTTTCAACAAACGAAGTCTTCCAATCGTTGTCCCAACGCTGATGGCGTCGGCAGTGTGGAGTCGCTGTGAAGTCACGGCAATCCGCCAGACTTTCCCATTCACGATCTCCGCCTCCACCGTATCGCGCGAGAATGCAACGGCGACTGTCCGCGCCGGCATGCCCTCGGCCCCGATGACTGTGGTATCGCGAACGACATTGCACAGTTGCCGGAGAGATTCGACGGTCGTGCCGATGCGTAGGTGGCCAATGCCCTCTTCGCGGACGATCTCTTCGCCGCACGGCAATGCCGGGTTGCTCACCACCGCTGCGCCGGGCGATGTAGAATCTGAAGCGAGCGGAACATTGTCTTTCGCCTTACAACCTATGAGCGCCACCAGTAAAGCAAGACGACGCATTTTCCTTGGTGGATTGAAGTTCACTACGTCAGCGCGCCAGACGGTTTCTTCGCGCTAGTACCACAGTGTAGGCAGTCAGGTTCACCACGAGCGCGAGACTCCCGAGCACCATCTGGGTTCCGCGTGTGAGTCCGGCCGGGTAGAGCACCGGCTGAATGTAGTGCTCGATGAATCCCCCAGCGTAGCCCGTCTCGCCACCCCGCGCGCGCAATGAATTCTCCAGCGGTGTAAGTGGGCAGATCCAGCCAGTGTACTCGATCAGCACACCCCAGATCGCGGCAGGAATATGAAGCCACGCGACGCGCGTCCATCGCAGCACCGGCAGACCTCCGAGCACAACGAACAAGACGAACCCAAGGTGCAGCACGAGAACGGCGTCTGCGAGCGCGCGATAGATCAAGAAACCCAGCTCTCAATGTGGCAGGTCAATCGATTCCAGTCCCGTTTTGCGCACGAGTGCCTGGAAGCGCGGATTCGTACGGAGGGGATCGACGACCGGATGCACGCCGAGGTACATCACCCAGCCACGTTTCTCCTCGGCCGCTTGCTCGCACCAGGTGACAGCGTCCTCGAACTCTTCCAGGCCGACGCTCACCGTCGCCAGCTCGACCGGCGAGACGTAGTCGTGCTTTCGCTTTTCCAGCAGCTCGTCGCGGACCTGTCTGGCGAAGGACTTGTCGCCCGCCCGAGCGAGTGAGTAAGCGAGCGTTGCCTTCGTGTAGGTCGTTCCCGGGCTTGCCAGTTCGAGCGCTTCGCGCAGCATTCGCTCTCCTTCCGGGTACTCGCCCAGCATGGTGAGGATCAATCCCTGAATGCGATAGCTCTCTTCCGCCGTGGGATTCATCGCGATCGCCCGGCTGAGATGGTACCTCGCCTGCTCGTATTTTCGCGCGTACACATAGCAGTAGCCGAGGCTGCGGCGGACGGAGACAGATGCCGGATCGTTCTCCTGCGCGGTGTGGGCTTCAAGGAGCGCCTCGTCGAACCTTCCGCGCGAAGCGAGCAGGAACGCATACCACTGGTGCGCGGCTGCGTATCGTGGATCCAGCTCTATCGCGCGCTGGAATTCCCGGGCGGCGCCGTCCAGATCCCAGTCGTAAATGAAGAGGCTCCAAGCGAGCGACGCGTGTGCTTCGGCGACGGTATCGTCGAGCGCGATCGCTTTCCTGGCGTAGAATTCTGCCTTCTCGTGCCCTTCGTAAACCGGAACGCTCCGGTAGTCGATCTGCAGCGAGTACGAGTCGGCCAGCCCGGTATACGCCAGCACGTAGTTCGGGTCTATGGCGATGGCTTCCTCGAAGTACTTGATCCCTTCGATGATGCCTTCTGACGTGCGCTTGTTCCACGCGTAACGGCCGCGCAGGTAGAGCCCGTAAGCCTGCACGTTTCCGGTGTGCCGGGACTTCCGGGTGGGGGCGATGTCCGCGAACGATTTGGAGCGGAGCGTCGTCACGATCGTGCGCGCGATCTCATCCTGAATCGCGAAGACGTCGTGCAGCTTGCGGTCGTAGCGCTCGGACCACATCAGGCGCCCGTCCTCCGTCGATGTGAGCTGCGCGGTAATGCGAAGGTTGTCTCCCGAGCGTCGCACCGATCCTTCCAGCACCTCGGACGCTTCCAGCAGCGCGCCAATCGCCCGCACATCCTGGGCTTTTCCCTTGAGCGCGAACACCGAAGTACGCGAGGCGACGCGCAGTCCTTCCACCTTGGCCAGAGCGTTGATCAGCTCGTCCGTGATTCCATCGCTCAGATACTCGTTGTCTGGATCGGGGCTGGAGTTCACGAATGGCAGAACGGCGATCGTGCGCGTGGTCGCTGAGACCGGTCGATTTGGCTCGAGGCGCGCGCGGCTCAGAGCATCGCAGAAGTCGACGATGCTGGGGAAGCGCTGAAGGGGATCCTTGGCAAGGGCTTTCTCGAGCACCTTCTCGAAGCCGGTCGGCGTGTCGGGGCGCAGAACTCTGAGAGGACGCGCACGCTCCGTGACTTGCTTCGCCATCGTCGCGCGAGGCGTGGGGCCCCTGAACGGTGGCTCGCCGGCGACCATCTCGTAAAAAACGCACGCGAGGCCGTAGACGTCACCGGGAACTCCGATTTCGGTTTCTCCCGAAGCTTGCTCCGGACTCATGTACTCCGGAGTCCCCAACGCGAATCCGCCGAGTGTGATGGGCTCGTCGACGGTCCAGGAGACAACGTGCGCGATGCCGAAATCGGCCAGCAACGCGTGGTCATCGGCGAACAAGATGTTCTCCGGCTTTACATCGCGGTGGACGAAACCGTTGCGGTGCGCGTAGTCGAGGCCCGCGCCGACTTCGTGCGCGATGCGCAGCGCGTCGTCGATCGGTAGCTTCTTCTCGCGATTGAGCCGGTCGCGCAGGGATCCGCCCGGTACATACGGAGAGACATAGTAGAGCGACCCATTCGATTCACCCGAATCGATCAGCGGAACGATGTGCGGATGCGACAAGCGGGCGGCGATGCCGATCTCGCGCAGAAATCTCTCGGAGCCGACCGAGGCGGCGAACTCCGGCTTCAAGACCTTGATGGCCACCTTACGCCTGTGCTTTCGCTCCTCGGCAAGGTGCACGGTTGCCATGCCGCCCTGGCCCAGAAGGCGCTCGATCGTGTATCGATCGGCGAGCGTGTTGGCGAGGGATGCCGACGCGTCGCTCATGGCCGTAAATATAGGCCGTGAGCAGGTAGCTGGCCGTTATCCGCCCCGCTTGAAGAACTGCACGGCGCGCTCGTGCTTTTTCGCAGCTGCGACACTCTTGAACGTGCCGAGGTTTCGGCGGCGCCCGGTCTTTGGATTCTTTTTGCGGGAGTAGAGCCGGTATTGTCCCGATTTCAGTTTGCGGATCATTCAGTGTTTCCTCGCCAAGGTGTCCCGGGCACCTGGGGCACGACCCGCGCCATACACGATCCCGCCGCCGCGCTCGTCGTACCCCACCAGCGAGTACTCCTTGCCGTTGTAGACCGACGAGCGTGCCGCCAATCGCGGGAGCTTCAGCAGCCATTCATCCACAATCCATGCGCCGGACGGGACGCGGCGGAAGCGCGTGAATCCTGTCGCTTCGTAGCGGCCAATCAGCCCGGCGTTCACGAAGCGAAAGACGACCTCACGGAGCTCCGCAGACTCCTCGTCGACCCACAATACGCCGACGATGTCCGCCGTCTTGCGCCTGGGAACGGGCTCGAATGCCACGCCGATCTGCCCTGGACGCGCGCTTTCCCGGACCACCCGAAAGCAATGAGTTGCCGCGAACGGTTCAGACAGAAGCACCGTTTCGTCGGGGGCGTAAAACATCCAGCCTTTGTTTTCGTCTCCCACCACGTATCCAGCGTTTGCGAGAGTGTCGGGGTGAATTGCGCCAAAGGGACGCTGGTCAACGATGTTGAAAAATGTGGTATCGGTCTCCACCACTGAACCGGATCGGATCTGCGTGCGGAACACTCGTGCGCGCCCGAAGCCTGACAAGTCTGCCAGTGTCAGCTGGCTCGCGCGCAGCGCCTTGTCGATTTCGTCCCAGACCATGCCGAGCGCCAGGGAGCCCGGATCGCTACGGCTGCATTGGGATTCCGAGTTGACGACGATGCGATTGAGCACCACGCGCGTGGTCTCGACGACTAGGAGGAGCTCGTCCTGGCGCGGCACGGGAACAGGAGATGAGATCGCCGGCAGAAACCCTATTCTTCTCGTGCGAACGCGGTAGACACCTGAGGGAGCTCGTAGCACGCGGGTGCCGCTCTCGCTGCTTAGTCCCTCGGCGACGACGCTGTCCTTCGCATCGAGAAGTGCCACCAGCGCTCCGGCGATGGGAATCCCGTCGCTCGATCGGAGTCTGACTCTCAGGTCAGAGGACTGAGTCGACGCCACGCCCAGTGGCAGAAGACTCGCGACAGCAAGCGTGGCAAGAACAGCGCGTTCGCTGCGAACAATGCTGCGAAGGCCGAGCGGCGCCATCAGGTTCCCTGCGCGAGCTTGAGAATGCAAACCAAACAAATCCGCGGAAGTTTCATCGTGCCCCGGGGGAGACGGGTGCAGGCGCCTGCTATATTTCGGGCGCAACTCACGTACCCATAATTCGCCTGCGCACATTTCCGCGCAACTCCTGAATGATTCGAAAGACGACCAAACGGCAGACCCATCGGGATCTGCTCCAGATTCCCGATTTTTCGGCGAAGGAAATCGACGGGCTGTTCTCGCTCGCCGAGTCGATGCGCACCGGCAAG
>DATARP010000171.1:0-5041 GCA_036264075.1 Gemmatimonadaceae bacterium | reverse complement strand
CGGGAGATCGCGAAGAAGAAGGGCGGGACGCCGGCGCAGATCGCGCTGGCGTGGCTGCTGCACAAAGGTCCTGACGTAGTGCCGATTCCGGGCACCAAGAGACGGAAGTACCTCGAAGAGAACGTCGGCGCAGCGAACATTTCGCTCAGCGCCGAGGAGATGCGAAGCCTCGACGAGAGCCTTTCGCCCGAAAAGATCTCAGGCCCGCGCTACAACGAGAAGCAGATGTCCATGGTAGACCGCTGACGAGAGGCGGTTCCGACTCCCACATGCCACTTACCGTTTCGCCGGCCTCAGCGACGCCGCATAAGCCGCGACCGCGATCATATCGTCGACTGACAAACCGCCCGCCACCACCTGCATCGGCTGCGAAGCAGGGGTAGACCGCGCGCCCGTCTTGAACCCGATAAGCTGGCGCACGATGTAAGTAGGGTACCGGCCGGCGAGCGGCGGAATGGGACCGACGCCGGTCAGTGTGGGACCATGACACGTGACACACGCGGTGGCGGGACCGCCGGTGCCAGTCGTTGCGATTGAGCGTCCTCGTTTTAAGCTGGCGGGGGGCACGTACGCGACGTAGCTCATGCCATCATCGCGGAGCTCATGTCGCTCGAAATCGGGCGGGCCCTCGACGATGCGTCTGCCGATCGGTTCGGTTCCCGGACCCGGGATGAATGCGTATACGAACCCGGCTTGCCGCGTGCGAGGGACGCGCGCCGCTTCGATGACTCGGACTCGCGGCGCAGCTCTGAGGCCCGCGAAGTAGCGCGCGGCCGAGGCAATGTCCGCCTCAGTCGCGTTCATCGCGACGGCGTGCATGCTCTTGCCGGGGATCCAATCGGCCGACGCACTCCGGCGGGAAGAATCCCGGAATGCCGCCAGCTGCGCGATGATATAGTCCTCGGGCAGGCCAGCAAGGTTGGCATTCTCGGGCCTTCCCAGTCCGTCAGGCAGATGACAATAGGCGCACGCAAACAGTTTCGGCGCGCGGCCATGCGCAACGACATTCGGCATCGGCGGATGTCCGCTCGGATGCCAGTCGGGTGGCGCGAACCGATTGATGACTTGAGGCAGGGTAAAGCGGGCTGCGCTAGCGGGGACTCGATGCAACCGCGCGCTGTCGGCAATCGTTGAGTCCGGTTGGCCGCTGGGGAACGCCCAGGCCGGAACCTCACTCTGCTGGAAAACCGCGAACGCAACCGTGAGGATCGCCATAATCATCGGCAGCGCGAGCGCGAGAGGGCGCATCGAGGACTGTTGGGTCATGGCGTCAGCGTCCGGAGAGAGAAGTATTGACGTAGATGATTTGCGTCGGCGCCAGGATCAGCGAGCGCCACGTAGCCATCGGGTCGTACGAGGTACAGCGCTCCCCTCTGGAAACCAGCGCGCTCCATTCCTGATTCCCACGCGAACGTGTGGAGCGGAAGCTGAAGCTCCTCGCACGCTTCGCGCACGTCGTGCTTCACGTCGCCGTACACGTGCACCTGCCACGTGACGGACGTGAGTGGCGCGAAGTTGTCACCCATCGATCCAAGCTCGACCCACGGCAACCGATCCCCGCCGTGCACTTTGCCCGCGGTGCCTGCGCTCAACGAGCTGTTGCGATAGTTGACGAGAGTCTGTGAGACGGTGAGGAACAGCAAGCGGCGAAATGCCGCGAGTCGAGCGAGCAGCGGCACCAGGAACGGAACGATCCGCCTGCGCACCACACGAGCCAAACGTCCTCGACTCGTGACGATCGTAAATCCGCGATCCGTGGTCGCCACCAGGCGTTGCGCGAAAGGGATTCGTTCCCCCTCGTAGGTGTCCAGCAATGTCGCCGGCGCGTTGTTCTTCACCACCGCGGCGAGCTTCCATGCCAGGTTCACCGCGTCGCCAATTCCTGTGTTCATTCCCTGTCCGCCGACTGGACTGTGAATGTGCGCGGCATCGCCGAGGAGAAATGCGCGGCGGTCGCGGAACCGGTTGGCGACGCGGTGGTGCACGCGATACGTGGAAAACCAATTCACTTTGTCGACATTAAGCTTGAGCTGCTCGATCGCTTTGCCCCGCACATCGTCGAAAGTGAGCTTGCCGTGCTCGCCCTGCGGCAGATCGTGAACGGTTCCCACCAGACGCCAGCGCGCCTTTCCCTTGAGAGCGAAAAGAAGTATGAAGTCCGCGTCTTCGATATCGACGTGAATGTCGCCGTGATTTGGTTTGCCGTTTCCCTCGACGTCGGCGACGTAGAACAGGCCTGTGTAAGTCCCGCCGGGAAATTCGATCCCCAGCTGTCCTCGAACGGCCGACGACGCCCCATCGCAACCCGCGAGATACGCCGCCTCGACAACTTCCTCCGCGCCATCCGGTCGTCGCAGCGTCGCCGAAACGCCGTCGTCGCTCTGCGAGAACCGCAGCAGCTCCGTTCGACGCTCGACGCGCACGCCCATTCTTTCGAGTCGCTCGATCAACAGCCGCTCGTGCGCGTCCTGCGGAAAGACGAGCGCGAAAGCGTATGGGGTCAGTCCTTCTCCGGTGCGTTGGATTGGAACGGACCCTACCTGACGTCCGCCCACCCACAAATTGAGGTTCTCGATCTTGACTCCGCCCGCGATCACTGCTTCGTCCAGGCCGACCTGGTGATAGAGCTCCAGCGTGCGCGCCTGCACCGCGAGCGCGCGCGACGTCGTTCCAGCCTCTGCCGCCTTGTCAATGATCCGCACCCTGACCCCGAGTCGAGTCAGCCAGATGGCGAGCACGAGACCGGTTGGTCCTGCTCCGGCTATCAGGATCTCACTCGATTTCATGCGTGGATGCGTGCCCCGGCCTTCCGAATATGGTCCGCGTCAGTCATCGTCATAACATGGAGCCCACTGCCGTCATTCGCCAAGCAACCCCGAAGGATCTCACTGCCGTCGGCAAGCTCGGCGCGCTTCTCGTCCGCACGCACTACGAGTTCGATCCGAAGCGCTTTCTGCCGGAGACCCCGCAGACGGCGCTGCTATACGGCTCGTTTCTCGGGACGCAGCTCACTGAGCCGAACATCATCGTGCTCGTGGCGGAGCGCGGCGGCGACGTGATCGGTTATACGTATTCGGGCGTCGAGGGGAACGACTACATGGCTCTGCGCGGTCCGGCGGGGGTGTTGTACGACATCGTCGTCGATCCCGCCCATCGTCGGAACGGAATCGGCCAGATGTTGCTCGACGCGACGCTGAAAGCGCTCAAGGCGAAAGGCGCGCCTCGCGTTGTGCTCTCGACGGCGGATCGGAACGCCTCCGCGCAGCGGCTGTTCGATCGCGCCGGGTTTAGGCGGACGATGATCGAGATGACGCGGGAGCTGAACGACTAGAGAAACGCCGCAAGCCTAGGGCTTACGCGTATAGTGCAAGCCGACGACGCCGGTCGGATATGGCTTCGCGGATTTCAGGCTGAATGTCGTGTTCACGCCATTCGGGAAAACGCGCTTGCCGTTCCCCAACGTGAGCGGATACACAGTCAGGTGGATCTCGTCGATCAGATCGTTCTCGAGCAGGGTATGGAGAAGCTGGCTGCTGCCGTCCATCAGGATGTTCTTGCCAGGCTGTGATTTCAGCTTGCGCACTGACTCGATCACGTTGTCGCGGATGATGGTCGTGTCGCGCCACCTCGGCTTCTGAAGCGTCTTCGAGACCACGTACTTCTTTGGCGCATTCATCATGTCCCCGAAGAAGTCGCCCTTGGGCATGGGCTCGAACGCGTCGGCGTGCGTTACATACGTTCTTCTGCCCAGCAGAAAAGCATCTACGCCGGTCATCAGCTCGCCGAAGCTCTTGCCGATGTCGTCATGCCAGTAGGGTAAAGTCCAACCGCCGTACTCGAACCCTCCATCCTGGTCCTCGTCCTTGCCACCCGGCGCCTGCATCACGCCGTCCAAGGTCACGAACTCGTGGACGATCAGCTTTCTCATCGAGTGACGGCCCTCGATCGCTTCAACATCCACCCATAAAGCCAAACGATCGAGCCAACGAACAGGATTACTCCCAGCCACGGCGCCAGCGCAAAATCTTCGGGCACGAGCGCGATTGGCGCGTCCTTCGAAAACGCGACAATCAGTCCGGCGTTGATGACTCCCCAGATGCTCTCGCCGACAATCAACCCCGACGCCACAAGGGTCCCCAATCTCTGCGCGCGATCCGGATTCGGCATCGACCGACCGCGTCCATCGTACCAGTGAGCCAGAACCGCGCCGACGATCACCGCAAACGTCGCCGACATCGGGAGGTAAATGCCGATGCCGACTGCTAGTGGCGGGATGCGAAGCTTGTTCATCGCGCCGAGCGCCGCGTCCAGGATCACGAGGCCGACGCCGACGAGCGCGCCAATGCCGAGCATCGTCCACTCGAGGTGACCGCCTATCACGCCCTGTGCGAGAGCGGAGATCAGCGTCGCTTGCGGCGCGGGCAGCGGATTCGCCGCGATGACGCTCACATTCGGCGCTCCGGCGAACCCGTATGCCTTTGCGAGCAGGTTCAGCACAAAAGGAATAACCGACGCGCCCGCAGCCACACCGACTATCAGCGCAATCTGCTGGCGCATCGGCGACGCGCCAACCAGCTGACCGGTCTTGAGATCCTGAAGGTTGTCGTTCGAGATGGTCGCGCACGCAAAGACGATTGCCGTCACGAACAGCGCGAATGCAACGAGCGCCTGACGCGTGTCCACCGCCGGAGAGACAACGAGCGTGATCAGCGACGCGCAGATCACGATCGACAGAATGCCTACGCCTGAGATCGGGCTGTTCGACGCACCGATCAGCCCCGCCATGTACCCGCACACGCCGGCGATGATGAACCCGATGATCAGCACGAACGGAATTGCCACCAGCATCAGCTTGAACGCGCTCGGCGCCAACACTGTCGAGCTCGCGAAGGTGTACGCAAGCCACGCGGTGATCACCAGGCAGCCGGCCGTCAACGCGTAAATCCACGGCGGTGAGATGTCGCGGTCAGTATCGTCCGTCGTCTTCACGGCACGAGATGCGACGAGCGTGCTCACGAGCCCGCCCATCACGGGCTTCGCG
>DATARP010000105.1:0-2334 GCA_036264075.1 Gemmatimonadaceae bacterium | reverse complement strand
ATCTTCGACATCGCGTACCAGTAATTCCTGGTGCGATCTGCCGATATGAACCCGTTCGCGACGAAGAGCTCGTTTGCGCCGTCGTTGTTGAAATCACCGAACTGCGCGCCCCACGCCCAGCCGGCGTCGGCGATGGCCCCTTCCGCGACGTTCCGGAACCGCCGCGACTCCGCCATCTCGTTCAGGCGCAGGTTGTTGTTCTGGAAGAGATATCCGCGCTCGGAGATGTTGGTGACGAACGCATCGAGCCGCCCACGATTGAACGCATCGCCAAGCGCGACGGCCATGCCGCTTTTGGACTCGCTCTCGAGTCCGGCGGTTGTCAGAACGAAGCCGCGCCCCTGCTGATTGAGATACAGCTCCTCGGGCCCATAATCGTTGGCGAGATAGATGTCCGGCCAGCCGTCGCCGTTGAAGTCAGCGGATGCAGCAGCCAGAGTCCAACGCGTGCTCCCAACGCCCATCTTGTCGGTCACATCCTCGAATTTGCCGCCGCCCAGGTTGTGGAAGAGCAGATTCTTCCCCCCGTTGGTCGCAAACTCGAAGCTGTTGTGCATGATCTTCGTTGTCGCGAGATGCCACAGATCGATGTCGTTTCGGAAATACGCCGTGACGTAAAGATCCAGCAAGCCGTCGCGATCGTAGTCGAGCCAGATCGCGCCGTTGCTGTTCACCCAGCGGTGCAGACCGGCCTTTTCGGTGACGTCCTCGAAGTGATGGCCGTCGACATTTCTGAAAAGCGCCAGATACCCGTAGCGATAAACCAACACGTCCTCGCGGCCGTCGTTGTCGAAGTCGCCCCACACAGCGCCCATCGATACGCCTTCGCCGGGCCTGTTCAAATCGGCCAGCCCGGCGCTGGCCGCGACTTCTTCGAACGTACCGTCGCCGCGATTGTGGTAGAGCGCATTGGGCTCACCGAAGCGACTGTTGGTGAAGTACAGGTCGGGTCTTCCATCGCCGTCGAAATCGGTTACGGATACCGATGCTCCAAGCGCCGCCACGTGTGGCTCGACGTTAGCGATCTTCGGATCGAACGTCGGCCGGTGGTGCACGAAGTGAATGCCGGCCGCGGAGGTAACGTCACGCAGCACGAAGCCGGGATGCGCAGCGTCACTTAAAGTCTGGCTCGGCCCGCGATCCAACCGCATCGCGAGAAGCAGAGCCGCGAGAAACGGCACGGCTATGATGGCGCGCCTGATCGCTGGGCGAGTTGGTCGGTGTAGCACAGCTCAGATTATAGCGATCCGCGACCCTTCACGACGCGCGTGTTGTACTCCCGCAAATATCGCTTGTGCTGCGGGTCCCCCGGATAGGCTTCGCCCGCTGAGTACGGGTATGAGTGCACTGAATGGAAGGGAAGCGGACCCACCGTGGTACCGAAGGCCGTGTTGAGATCGGAATCCTTGATCCAACCGTCGGTATAGAGCAGAAAGTCGCGCTTCCACCCGGGCGGCAGTGATTTAGCTGAGCTCGCATCGAACTTGATGGTCGCTTCGTCTCCCGCACCCATGACCACGTACATGTCATCGGGACTTTCTAGCAACGGCAACACGTTGCCGAGACGGGTGAAGGCTCCTTCGATGGGCCGCCACGGTGATTCCTTTGTCACCTCATCGTACGCGAACCAGTACGGTCCGTAACGGCCGCCTTTGCGGTACATCCGCGAGAAGCCGCGGTAATGGAGGTCCGCCGACACGGGTGCCAGGGTCGTGACTCTCGAGGGAGACTCCGCCAGATCCTGGGACACGAACGCCTGGTCCCAGTAGATCTGCATGTTCGTGCGAATGCGCACATGGTGATCGGCGGTAGGGAATTTCCCGGCCAGGTCGACCGCGATTGTCTTGTTCTTTCCGGAAGGGAAGCCGATGTTCGGAATCGCGGTGCGCCACCGACCGCTCGCGTCGCGCACCTCGAGTGAGGGCGACGCCACCTTGATCGTGGACTGCTGCCCGAGTGCGACGTTGATGCTTGCGTCCGTGGGATAGATCCAACCGCGCAGGAATAGAAAGCTGTCGGAACGCCCGGCCGCTTCACCGAGATCCATGATGAGATCATGCTGCTCGACGACTCCCTGATACTTCGTCGGAGTGAAATTGGAAACGTACACGTCGTCGTTCTCGCGCAGCGCCGCGAGGACATCGTTCCCTCTTTCGTCAATGGCGGAGAGAGGCAAGCTACGGTGTGCGACGTGGAACAGGCGAAGCTTCACCGGGCCAGGAGGCACGAACCGCTCGTCGACGAACACGTCCACGGAATCCGGGTGGTCGACGGCTACCAGCTTGACCTCGTCCGCGTAGGCGGTCTCCCAGAGCTCCTCGGTCAGCTGAAGGA
>DATARP010000104.1:0-3946 GCA_036264075.1 Gemmatimonadaceae bacterium | reverse complement strand
CGTCGTCTCCAACTCCGACGAGATCGCCGAGAAGATCGGATTCCTCCAGAACGCCGTCGGCGCGATCCTGTCGCCAATGGACTCGTTCCTCGTCCTCCGCGGCGTGAAGACCCTCGCCGTCCGGATGAAGCGCCACGAAGAGAACGGCGGCGCGATGGCGAACTACCTCGCGCACCACGCCAAGGTCCAGAAGATCAACTACCCCGGTCTCCCCGACCACCCGCAGCACGAGCTCGCGAAACGCCAGATGAACGGCTTCGGCGCCCTGATCTCGTTCGAGCTCGGCTCCTACGACAACGCGAAGAAGTTCCTCGACCGCGTCCGCCTCTGTTCCCTCGGCGAATCCCTCGGCGGCGTCGAGACCCTTATCTCCCACCCCGAAACCATGACCCACGCCTCGGTCCCCATCGAAACCCGCAAACGCCTAGGCATCACGCCGGGCCTGGTCCGGATCAGCGTCGGCATCGAAGATATCGAAGACCTCATCGGCGACCTCGAGAACGCCTTCGAAGGGGTCTAGAGCCTCTGTGTGGCGCCGGCAATCCTGCCGGCGAAGATGTGTATGTAGGGTGCGGCTCTCAGCCGCACCAAGGGCCCGCTGAGAGCCGGCCCCTACACGCTGCCTATGCTCGAAGACGTGACAAAATGATCCAATGAACGAGATCATCTTCCTAGTCGAAGAGGCGCCCGAAGGTGGTTACACCGCCCGGGCCATAGGCGAGTCAATCTTCACGGAAGCCGACGACGTGGCCACTCTCCAAGAGAACGTCCGCGATGCGGTCCGCTGCCACTTCGACGAAGGCAGTCTGCCGCAAGTGATCCGTCTCCACTTCACCCGCGAGCAGGTGATCGCGGTTTGAGGTTGCCTCGCGACGTTTCAGGCGGCGACCTCGCGCGTCGCCTCAGCCGCATGGGATATGGTGTCGCCAGGCAAACGGAAGTCATATAACTCGTTGCTTGACTACACGTCGCCAATAAGTCGCTTCGTTCGGAACAAACGTTCCTTGAGGAGGAACAATTAGTTAGTCGCTCACCTTTTCTTCGGCCGCCCAACGCGAAACCATGGGCTAGACGCCGATCGTGGCTTCTTACTCTTGTTGATGGCTTTGGTTAGCCGCCCGACTCGCTCGCGCAACGGATCAAACTTTTCGCGCAATACGAACTCCATGATTTCATAGGCGTCGAAGATGTCGTCGCGCGTAACGACTGTCGAAGGATGGCTACCTGCGTTGCCCAGCCACTTGACTGCCATGAGGTGATCCGAAAGCGGCTCACCGCTTCTGCCAAACATCTCGATCCTGGCATGCAGCTTTAGCTCTACGCGTTTGCGTTTTTTGTTGATGACCGTACGCTTGACACCATAGAAATCCAGCAAGCCTTCAAGTGCCTGCCGGATCCGGTTAGACGCCGCGTCCGCATCCGTCCAGAAAAGCCGAAACGATTGCCGCAGATTCTCAGCTACATGTGCTGGCACCTGCCTATGAATTTCGATGAGCTGCAACGGCGGTTCGAAATAGAGCGGTTCCTGGAACTCGTAATAGTCCACTTCGGGATCGTCGGGGGGACCAGTGAAGCCCTGCTCGACACCTTGGCGACCAACGACCGCGATGTGTTCACCGCAGGAACAGTCGAGCATGCAGATAAACCTTCCTTCGATCCATTCAGGCTCCCAGGCTTCGTGATCGCGCGCACGGGATGACTCGAGACCTTCGTTGACATGCGCGGTACCCGCGGACACCGTAAACGCGCGTTGCTTGCATGTGGGGCATCGCCACGGGGCCTTGGCACCATCTTTCGCCGTAAACCTGTTCGGCCACTCATGTCGGTTCATCTACCAATTCTAACGGAGATGGCGAGACTGGGCCTTGCGGCTCGCGCTGTTTCAGGGTAGGGATTCCGTTCGTAGAAACACCTCCTAGAAAGAGCGGCATCCCCACTGCCGCGAGTGATGAAGGAACAGCAACGAAAGAAGAGCATCCCCCCGGAGCCGGTCGCTGCGGAACTGACCGCGAGCGTGGTGCAGGCCTGGCTTGCCGAGTATCAAGCGCTCACGACTCGGAACACCTACTGGATCACGCTGCAATATGCCTGCTGGCCGATCCTTCTGGTGTACATCGCTCTCGCGGCGCAGTTTGTGAAGATTCTCGACCGGGAGGTCCTGATCCTGGGGAGCGGCTTCATCCTCCAACTTGTCGTCTTGTCTTGGTACCAGGCTGCGCAAGAGCAGTATGTCAACGTCATCTACATGGAGACACAGCTTCGCCCGCGATTGGAGAGGGTGCTGAAGTCTTCAGAGTTGATGTGTTACGAACGCTACCTGGCCCGGCGGCGCGGCGATGGGCCGCTCTGGTACGAAGTCTGGCCGGCGATCGCCACCGGTCTGCTCCTTGTAGCCGTCATCGTGAACGGGCGACCTTGGTCGATCGGTGGCTGGATCGCCGCCGGTGTGAATGGCCTCTTGTTACTCGGGATAGCAAAAATGGCGTCTCTTGTCGTGGCGCTCCGCGGTCAGTTCTTTGACGACGGTCCCACAATCGAGAACGCTGATTGAGAGCACGGATGCCATGGCCCCACCCTTCCTCTCATCGCAGCACTCAGCAGCGGGTCGCCGGCGGGCGTCGGTGGCACCTCCGGGGTGCTGGTCGTACACGGCATCTTCGGAGCGAATCATTCGAAGATGAATCTTGGGCGTCGGCGCTTTCGATTTCCGACTTTAGCCATATCGAATGATCATGGGTGGTATCGTCTCAGCGGCATGACACCCGCCGATACCTCTCCCGAGGTGTTCGCTTACCAGATGGATCGGTACCGAGAACTAGGGCCCGGCGGTCGATCGAGGATGGCCGCGGAGCTCAGTGATGCCGTCCGTCAAACGTCTCTTGCCGCAATCCGGCAGCGGCACCCCGAGTACTCGGAAGACGAGGTCCGCCGTACGTTCGTGAGAGTCCTCTACCAGATCAATATTCCGCGATGAGTGTCTCGCATCTGTTCGAAAAGTTGCGAGCAGCCCTCGATGCGACGGAGATTCCATACTTCGTCACCGGTTCTTTCGCGAGCTCCGCTCATGGTGTTCCGCGATCGACGAATGACATTGACATCATCATCGCGCCGACACCGACTCAACTGAATGCGTTGATGGACCGCTTTTCAGATCCGGAGTATTACTCGGACCGGGAGGACGCTCTCGAGGCCCTCGAGCGCCGGTCGCAGTTCAACGTCATCGACAATGAAACGCTGTGGAAAATTGACTTCATCGTCAGCAAAGATTCGCCCTTCGATCGGGCACGTTTTCAAAGGCGACGAACGACGGAGATTGCCGGAGTCAATGTGTCCGCTGCCACCCCGGAAGACGTTGTGATCGCAAAGCTTCTCTGGTCGAAACTGGGAGAGTCGGAACGCCAGATCAACGACGCCGCGGGCGTGGTTCGTATGCAAAGCGAAAAACTCGACATCCCGTACATCGAGTCCTGGGTCGACGCTCTCGAACTTGGCGAGCAGTGGGGTAAGGCTCGGGAACGCGCAGGATGACAGGCACTCTCGCCTCCCTCACGGCGCGCCGCACGGCGTCGTGCCGTTGAGAGGCACGACGGTCACGTTCACGGCCGATCCGTTCACACTCACTTGCAGGTAGTGGTAATACGCGCCGGGACGCCCGCTATCGGGACAGCCGGAGAGGGGCGCGCCGGCGCCGCCGGTGATCGCGAAGCCGGTAGTCGTCGCATTGCCCGCCACGGCTTGGTAGTAGCGATGGTCGTGCGACGCGAAGACGTAGACGACGTTGGGATTCGTCAGCGAGTTCACGTACTTGACGAACGCCTCGATCGCCTTGCCGTAGGCCGTCCCCTGGTCCGCCTTGTCGGGTTGCATCGTGTGCGAGTTGTCGTCCCGAGTCGGCCGGTGCATGAACAGGAACACGTTCGTTCCCTTCGGCAAGGACGCGATGTAG
>DATARP010000065.1:0-6779 GCA_036264075.1 Gemmatimonadaceae bacterium | reverse complement strand
GAACGTCAGCGCCCGCAACCCGTGGTTCCGGGTGCGCCGCGTCCTAGACCGATCGCCACTGGCGCGCCGTATACACCGCCGCGTCCTGTCGCTTCAGCTGCGCCGGGCACCAACACGGCCCCGACTCGCCGAGATGATCGTGGCGCCGGTGGCGGAGGCGGAGGCCGCGGTGAGGACCGCGGCGCGCGTCGCGGGAAGAAAGGAAAGCGGGGGGTCGATCAGGAAGCAGTGTCGGCGAACATCGGAAAGACGATGGCGTCGATGCGCGGTCCCATCCGCCGCGGCGGCGCTCGCCGCGCGGAAGACGGCTCCTACCGGGAAGAGCTCGCTGCGCAGCGGCAGGCAGAGGTCGAGCGCGAGAAGAAGACCGTTCGCGTCAACGAATTCATCACCGTCAGCGAGCTGGCGCAGATTCTCAAGACTCCCGCGGTCCAGATCGTCGGGTTTGCCTTCAAGAATCTCGGGCTCATGGTGACGATCAATCAGCGCCTCGACTTCGATCAGATCGAGCTGATTGCCGGCGAGTTCGGGTTCCAGGCCGTGAAGGAGCAGGAATACGCGGCGGACCTCAAGACGACGCCCACGGCTGACGACACGGCTGAGCAGCTCGAGCCGCGTCCTCCGGTCGTGACCATCATGGGACACGTCGACCACGGGAAGACGTCGCTGCTCGATTACATCCGTAAAGCGAACGTCGTCGCCGGCGAGTCCGGCGGGATCACCCAGCACATCGGCGCGTATCACGTCGACCTGCCGAGCGGGAAGTCGATCACGTTTCTCGACACACCGGGCCACGAGGCCTTCACCGCCATGCGAGCACGCGGCGCGCAGGTGACTGACATCGTCGTGCTCGTGGTGGCTGCGGACGACCAGGTGATGCCGCAGACCATCGAAGCGATATCCCACGCCAAGAATGCAGGCGTGCCGATGATCGTCGCGATCAACAAGATCGATCTCCCGGGCGCGAACCCGATGAAGGTGAAGCAGGATCTTCTTCAGCACGGCGTCGTGCTCGAGGAGTTCGGCGGCACCGTCCTTTCGAGCGAAGTCTCGGCCAAGAAGGGAACGGGCATCGATTCTCTCCTCGATCAGATCCTTCTGCAGGCGGAAATCCTGGATCTGAGAGCGAACCCGAACAGAAGCGCGCAAGGTGCGGTGGTCGAAGCCCAGCTCGACCCGGGCAAGGGTCCTGTTGCGACCGTTCTCGTCAGCAACGGCACGCTTCACGTCGGCGACGATTTCATCTGCGGCATGTATTCCGGCCGCGTGAGGGCGTTGCTCGACGAGCGCGGTCGCGCCGTAAAGGACGCCGGCCCTGCCATTCCAGTGCAGATCCTCGGCATCGGCGGAGTTCCGATGGCCGGTGATCAGTTCGTGGTCGTCGAAGATGCGATGGAGTCGCGCGAGATCGCGCAGCGCCGTCAGCGTCTCGATCGCGAAGCGAAGAGCAGGCGCACCGCGAAGGGCGTCGTCTCGCTCGAGGACTTCATGTCTCAGACTGCGCCTGGACAGGCGCGTACGCTTCGCATCGTCATCAAGGCAGATCAGGGCGGTCCGGCAGAAGCATTGGCCGACGCGCTCGCTCAGCTGTCGAACGAAGAAGTCTCCGTCGAGGTGATCCACCGCGGCGTCGGCGCGATTACGGAGAGCGACATTCTGCTCGCGCGCGCTTCCGGCGCGATCATCGTCGGCTTCCACGTGCGTCCCGACAACAACGCGCGGTCAGCGGCCGAGCGCGAGGGCGTGGAGATCAAGCTGTACAAGATCATTTACGAAGCAGTCGAAGACGTGCGCGCCGCTCTGGAAGGCATGCTGCGCCCCGAAGAGCGCGAGGTCGTGCTCGGCGAGGCAGAGGTGCGCGAGCTGTTCAAGGTTCCGAAGATGGGCGTCATCGCCGGGTGCTCCGTGCGCAGCGGAGTTATCAACCGCCAGGGCAGGGTGCGAGTCATACGCGATGGTTCGGAGATTTACGACGGCAACATCTCGTCGCTGCGCCGCTTCAAGGACGACGTCAAGGAAGTCCGCGAGGGCTTCGAGTGCGGCATCGGCGTCGAGAACTTCAACGACATCAAGATCGGTGACGTGCTCGAGTGCTACCGGAAGGAGCAGGTCGCTCGGACGCTGACTTCGGCGGCTGGGGCCTCTGCGTAACACGCGTCGAGCGGACCGCGTCGCCGAAGCGGTCCGCGTCGAGGTAGCCACCTTCCTCACTGAATCGGCAAAGGATCCCCGGATAGTCGGCTTCGTGACGGTGACTGGAGCAGAGGTCAGTCCCGACCTCCGCCACGCTCGCGTATACGTGAGCGTTCTGGGAAGCGATACCGAGAAGCAGGCTACGTTCGACGGCCTCGACAGCGTGGCGTCGCACCTACGCTCGCGCGTCGCGCGCCAGCTACAGCTTCGCGTCGCCCCAGAGATTCAATTCAAGGAAGACGATACCGTCGCGCGCGCAGCGCGAATCGAATCGCTTCTCGCCGACGTCAAGAAACAGGACGCCGCCGTTGCGCGGGGACGAAAAGACGACTGACCGCTCCCGCGCGGACTCCTCCGAAGTCGAGGGGCTACTGCTCGTTGACAAGCCCGCCGGCATGACCTCTCACGACGTCGTGCAGCAAGTCCGACGCATTTACTCCGAGCGCAGCATCGGACACCTGGGCACCCTCGACCCGTTTGCTACGGGGTTGCTGGTACTCCTTCTGGGGCGCGCGACGCGACTCGCCAATTTCCTCGACATGGAGCCGAAGGTCTACGAGGCAGTGATTGCATTTGGCACCGAAACGGACACGGACGACTCGACGGGAACTGTGATCCGGGAAGCACCGCCGCCGGCGGAAGCTGCGATTCGAGGAGCACTTCGCTCGCTGACCGGGACCATCGCCCAGATCCCTCCGGCTTACTCGGCGAAAAGCGTGGATGGTACCCGCGCCTACGATGCAGCGAGGCGGGGCGAGCCGCTCGAGCTTCAGCCGGTAGACGTGATCGTGCACAGCTGGGGAATCCGCGCCGTCAATCGCGACTCACTCACAGCGACCGTGACGTGTAGCGGAGGCACCTACATTCGCGCCCTTGCGCGCGATCTCGGGCGCCTGACGTCATCTGCGGCCCACCTCGGCGCGCTCAGACGAACCCGCGTGGGATCGTTCGATGTCGCTGATGCCGCTACGCTCGACATGCTCGCCGACGCTCCACCGCGCGTCAAGACACTGAGAGTTGTGGCTGATGCCTAGGGCGGCGATCGACGGGGAAGAATCGGGACTACCTCCATATGTGAGGGACACGGTGATTACCGTCGGAACTTTTGATGGCGTTCATCGTGGGCACCGCGATGTCATCGAGAGAGTCGTCGCTCGCGCACGGTCTCTGAAGATCCCCAGCGTGCTGGTCACGTTCCAGCCGCACCCGATGGAAGTCGTCAATCCATCGGCCGCACCGCTGCTTCTCTCCACCTACGACGAAAAGCTCGAAGTGATCGCGGAAACGGGGATTGACTACATGGCCGTCGTCCCGTTTACGCCGCAGCTGGCGTCGTTCTCCGCCGAGGATTTCGTGGAGCTCATGCTGCGCCGTTGCTTCCGGATGCGTGAGCTGCTCATCGGCTACGATCACGGCTTCGGACGACAGAGGACAGGGGACGTAAACGTCCTTCGAAGTCTCGGCGAGCGAGACGGCTTTCGAGTCGAGGTTGTCGACCCGGTCTCGGCGCCGGACGGACATTCGGTGTCGTCGACTTCGATCAGGCGCGCCATAGCGGGCGGCGATCTGGAGCGGGCTGCTGCCAGTCTCGGGCGTTTGTACGCGGTGAGCGGTCGCGTGATCGAGGGCGCGCAGCGCGGACGCACGATCGGATTTCCCACCCTGAATCTTGGACCGCCTCCTCCGAGGAAGCTTCTGCCGCCCGATGGTGTATATGCGGTGCGGGTTCAGACTCCATCCGGACCCGTTGGAGGAATGATGAACCTCGGCCCGCGGCCGACTTTTGGCGATTCGACGACATCTCTCGAGGCACATCTGTTCGATACAGCCGGCAGTTTTTATGGCGCGCACGTCCGCGTCGATTTCGTCGCCCGGCTTCGTGAGACGCGCAAATTTGCCTCGGCGGAACAGCTGACCGCGCAGCTGCGACGCGACGAGCGCGAAGCCAGAAATGCGTTGACTCAGGTTCGGCTTTCCGGTAACCTTACCGGCTAGTCTCGAAGTGCAACTTTTTCCCAATTCCGCAGCATGAGTCTGAAGTATCGTATACTCGTAATCTTCGCCCTCATTGGAGCATCCGTGTGGGCGCTGTTTCCCCGGACCGTGGTGGAGCGCGTCAAGCGCAACGGCGAGTTCGTCTACGACACGGTTCGACGCGTGCCTCTCAAACGCGGTCTGGATCTGCAGGGCGGGATGCACCTGGCCCTCGAAGTAGATGAATCGAAGGGCGCTGTTCCCGACAAGAGCAAGGCGATCGACAACGCCCTCAAGGTCGTGCGCAACCGAATCGATGAATTCGGCGTCTCCGAGCCGGTGGTTCAGAAGGCTGGAAACGACCGCATCATCGTCGAGCTGCCAGGCATCGACGACCCACGTCGCGCACAGGACGTAGTACAGAAGTCGGCGTTTCTGGAGTTCCAGATCACCGACAAGACTCAGGCACTCGAGAAATCGCTCCCGCGGCTCGACGCTGTGCTGAAAGACAAAAAGATTGCGGTCGCAGCTGCAGCGGGATCGACGACGAAGACGGACACTTCGGCGAGCGCCGGATTGCAGTCGCTCTTTACGGCAGATACTTCGAAAAAGGCGGACAGCGCGAAGAAGGACACAGCCGCGGTCGCGGCAACAGTGGGCGGTCCCGGTGCTTTCTCGAAGCTGGTCCAGCAGGGGCAGATGCCTGGTGAGTACTACGTGGCACAGACCGACGTAGCTACCATGACCCAGTATCTCAGCCTCCCTGAAGTCGCCGCCGCGCTTCCGCCCGGCAAAGTGATTCGCTGGAGCAGCGACACGACATCTCTCGGGAATCGCGTTTATCGCGCTTTCTACGTGCTCGACGCCAAGCCGATCATCACTGGCGAATTTCTCACCGACGCCAAGCCCAACACGTCGCCCACGGAAGGGAATCTCGTCCAGTTCACGATGAACAACGAGGGTGCGCGTCGCTTCCGCACCGAAACGTCACGGCACATCCAGGATTTCATGGCGATCGTGCTGGATCAGCGCGTGATGGGGCGTCCGCCTGTGATCCAGAGCTCTATCGGCGCCAATGGACAGATCACGATGGGTGGCAAAGACCTTCAGGCAGCGCAGGATCTCGCGCTGGTCCTTCGCGCCGGATCGTTGCCCGTCCCGCTCAAGGTTGTGGACGTAGTACAGATCGGAGCCAGCCTCGGTCAGGATTCGATTCACAAGGCGACAACCGCCGGCGTAATTGCCGTCGCCCTCGTCGTGATCATTATGCTCGGCTACTATCGGTTCTCCGGAGCCCTCGCGGTGGCGGGACTCGTCCTCTACATCCTTTATACCTTGGCGGCACTTGCCGGCTTCAATGCGGTGCTGACGCTGCCAGGCCTCGCTGGATTCGTTCTCTCCATCGGCATAGCGGTGGATGCCAACGTGCTCATCTTCGAGCGAATCCGCGAAGAGCTCAATCATGGAAAGACGGTTCGCACCGCGATCGACGAAGGTTTCCGTCACGCGATGAGCGCGATCGTCGACTCCAACGTGTCCACCGCGCTGACGGCAGCTGTTCTCTATCAATACGGAACGGGGCCGGTGCGCGGGTTTGCCGTGACTCTGCTTGCGGGTATCGCCGCATCGATGGTCACCTCGATCTTCGTCGTTCGCACTTTCTACATGCTGTGGCTCAATCGCTCGAGCGAAGCCCAGACCTCACTGAGCATCTAATGCTTCGAATTCTTCACGACACCAATTACGACTTCATCCGGTGGTGGAAGGTGATGGCGGCAATCACCATCGCCTTCATCGTTCTCGGCCTGGGGTCGCTCGCGGTCAAGAAACCCAACCTCAGCATCGAGTTCACGGGCGGAACGCTCATGCAGCTCGAGTTCGTCAAGCCACCCGACGTCGGTGACATTCGCAACACTCTCGACCAGGCCGGAATTCAGGGCGCTGAGATCCAGCAATTCGGCACGAATCGGGATTTCACCGTCCGGGCGCAGAACACGCAGGCAGTTGCTGCGCAGGCAAACGGCGCGGAGAGCATTGCGACAAGAATCGAGGCAGTCCTAAAGCAGAAATTCGGGGATAACGCTTTCAAGGTGATCCGGACGGAAGCTGTAGGACCACGTGTGGGCAAAGAGCTCACGCGAGGCGCTATCACCGCAATCCTGCTCTCCTTCCTCATAACGCTGGTCTACCTCTCGATCAGATTCGAGTGGCGCTTCGCAACCGCGGCCGTGATAGCTACCAGCCATGACGTTTTCACAACAATCGCGTTCCTCAAGCTGATGCACCTCGAGATCTCTCTTACGGTTGTGGCCGGACTTCTTACAGTCCTCGGCTACTCCCTGAATGACACTATCATCATCTTCGACCGAGTCAGAGAGAACTTGAGGAAGGGAAGAAAGGAAACGCTTTACGAGACCCTCAACAGGTCGATCAACGAAACGCTGCCTCGATCGATCCTGACGCACGCTACTGCGTTTGCAGCGACGCTGGCCCTGCTCATATTCGCGGGTGAAGTGATTCGTCCATTCGCCTGGGTCATGGCCTTCGGAATCGTGACCGGTACCTTCAGCTCGATTTACGTAGCAGCTCCGGTTCTCCTTTGGATCGAACGC
>DATARP010000039.1:0-3567 GCA_036264075.1 Gemmatimonadaceae bacterium | reverse complement strand
AGTGGTTGATACAACCGCGATCACTGGCCCGATCTACTTCGACTTCGACAAGTCGACGATCAGATCAGACGCGGCTGCTACACTCGATCGCAAGGTCCCGTGGCTGCAGGCTAACCCGGGCATGCGGATTCGTATCGAGGGTAACGCTGACGAGCGTGGCTCTGACGAGTACAACCTGGCCCTAGGCCAGCGCCGTGCGGCTTCCGCCAAGCGGTACCTCGTTGACCACGGCATTGCGGCAGATCGCTTCGACCTCGTGTCCTATGGCGAGGAGCGCCCGGTTTGCACCGAGCACAACGAAGCCTGCTGGCAGCAGAACCGTCGCGATGACTTCCGTATCGTGACGATCGGCAGCGACAGGATCGTAGTACCACCGCAGGAGTAAGCACCTTCTCTGGCCGGGCCCCGAAAGGGGTCCGGTACCGAGACTAAAAAGGCGGAGCGTTCCGAAAGGGCGCTCCGCCTTTTTTTTACACCCTGTAAACGGACTCGCACCTGATGCACAGTTGTGGTGTCTAATCCCCGTTAGCATTTTGCGTGTCCACCCTGCACCACATTTTCCGACTCCCCTATGTCCATCAAACGCCCAGTCCTCGTTTCGCTCCTGGCGCTGGCGATACCTGGCTTCGCCGCCCGCGCCCAGAGTCAGTCCTCGTCAACCGCTGTTCCGATTCCGGCGAGACTCAAAGTCTTTGATCCGGCCTACATCGACACGAGCGTGAACGCGTGTCAGGATTTCTTTGCCTTCGCCAACGGCGAGTGGATCAAGCACGACACGATTCCCGCCGCGTTCTCGACTTCGGGCGTGAGCAAGGAGATGACGGATGCGAACGAGCTCGTCGTCCGATCAGTTCTTGACGAGGCGATGTCCGCTCGTCGGACGCGGCCCGCAAACAGCACGGTCGCCAAGCTCGGGCGGTACTACGCCAGCTGCATGGATTCCGCGCGTGCAGATCGCGAAGGCGTGTCGCCGGTGAAGGCCGACCTGGCCACGATAAACGCGATACGCACCCGGCCCGAGCTCATTCGCGAGATCGCCGTACTGCAAAGAAATGGGAGCAACGTGCTGTTCAATTTTGGGCCGAACGCCGACCCCAAGGACGCCGAGCACTACATCGTCTGGATATCTCAGGGCGGACTGGGCATGCCCGATCGCGACTACTACACAAAGACGGACCCCGCGTCCGACTCCCTGCGGCAGAAATACATCGCGCACGTCACGAAGATACTCACGCTCGCTGGAGAGCCCGCAGGTGCAGCAGCCGGCGACGCACGCCGGATCATGTCGCTGGAAACCGATCTTGCAAAGGCGTCGATGACGCGCGTCGAGCGTCGCGATCCAAACGCGACCTATCACAAGACCTCGGTTGCTGATCTGCAACAGATGTCGGGGCCCTTCAGCTGGCCCGTCTATTTTCGCGCCGCAGGGATGACTGCTCCTGTCAAGTTCGTAAACGTGTCGCAGCCGGTGTTTCTCAAGCGCGCCGGTGAGCTCGTCGCATCCGTTCCGCTCGAGGATTGGCGTGCGTATCTCCGCTATCATCTGCTGAGCACGGCCGCTCCCTGGCTCAGCTCCGATTTCGCGAAGGAGGATTTTGCGTACCGCTCGCTCTACAGCGGCGCCAAGGAGATGCTGCCGAGGTGGAAGCGGTGCCTCCGCATGACGGACAATCAGTTGGGAGAGGCGCTTGGAGAGGCTTACGTGGCGCGCACGTTCTCGCCACAGGCGAAAGCGCAGGCGAAGCAGGTGATCGATGACATTCGGACATCGTTCCGCGATCGGCTGCAGGCGTTGTCCTGGATGTCGGACTCGACGAAGCGTTACGCGCTCGGAAAGCTGGCGCGGATGAACGAGAAGGTGGGTTACCCGGATCGTTGGCGGGACTACAGCACGCTGCAAGTGGAGGATGGCGCCTTCGCGCCAAACGTGTTTCGTGCGAACGCGTTCGAGTGGCGTCGGACAATCAACCGTCCGGGCCAGCCAGTCGACAAGACCGAATGGGGCATGAGCGTCCCGACCGTAAATGCCTACTACGACCCTTCGGTCAACGAGATGGTCTTTCCCGCCGGCGCATTGTTGCCGCAGACCTTCGACGCCTCCGGTGACATGGCCGCCAACTATGGGTCACTTGGCGGAAGCTGGGCGGGTCACGAGCTCACCCACGGTTTCGACGACGAAGGGCGACACTACGACGCGGAGGGCAATCTGCGCGACTGGTGGGTTGCAGGAGATTCGGTGGCGTTCAATCAGCAGGCCCAACGCGTCGTCGACCAGTTCGCGGGATACGTACAGGTCGACACGCTTCACGTCAACGGAAAGCTCACGCTCGGGGAGAACATCGCGGACTACGGCGGGCTTCTGACGGCGTACGACGCGCTCGAGCGTGCGCTGGCGAGGACTGGTGATCGCTCGTTGATAAATGGCTACACGCCGGAACAGCGATTCTTCATCGCTTACGCGCAGTCGTGGCGGGAGCACACGCGACCGGAGCAGCTCAAAACGCGTGTCACTGTCGATCCGCACGCGCCGGCGGTGTGGCGAACGAATGGACCTGTTTCCAACATGCCCTCGTTCGCGAAAGCATTCAATTGCAAGCCGGGCGATCCGATGGTCCGTCCGTCTTCGGTGGTCCCACAGATCTGGTAGTCATAGCTGCGCGGCGCTGATGCCGCGCGGCTCATAACGATTTCCGGCGACGGCGGCCGAGCATTAGCGTGACTGATGCTCGCCGCCGTTCGCTCAGCTGCGCTGGTCGGGATCGATGCGTATGACGTGATCGTGGAAGTCGACGCAGCTCCCGGTCTTCCTCAGTGGACGATCGTCGGGCTGGCGGCGGGGGCGGTCAAGGAAAGTCGTGAGCGAGTCGGCGCGGCGCTGCTGAATTCGGGATTCGATGTTCCGCCGCGGCGCATCACCGTCAATCTCGCGCCCGCCGACATCAGAAAAGAAGGGACGGCATTCGACCTGCCGATTGCGTTGGGCATTCTCGCTGCGACGGGGCAGCTCGAGCCCGACACACTCAATTCCAGATTGTTCGTCGGTGAGCTGGGGCTTGACGGCGCGCTGCGCACCATGCGTGGGGCGCTCTCGGTGGCGCGGCACGCGCTGCGCGCTGGTGTTTCCACTCTCGTTCTCCCGGCGGTAAACGTCGGAGAAGCATCGCGTGTGAGCGCGCTCCGGCTGTCGGCGCCACAGTGTCTGCGCGAGCTCGTGCAGGAGCTCAGAGAAGGCACGCTGGCTACAGCCCGGGCGGACTCGCGGGTTACCGCGACTGGCTCGGATGGCACGGACTTTTCGGACGTCGTCGGGCAGGCGGGAGCGAAGCGCGCGTTGGAAGTCGCCGCCGCCGGCGGCCACAACGTCTTGCTGGTGGGACCGCCCGGGGCAGGCAAGACCATGCTCGCGCGACGCATGCCGAGTATTCTTCCCGCGCTCAGCGAGGAGGAAGCGCTCGAGGTGATCGCCATTCATTCGGTTGCTGGCGTTCTCGATCACACCAGCGTCGGCAAAGGAGTGCGGCCATTCCGGGCGCCACACCACACCATTTCCAGCGCGGGTCTGATCGG
>DATARP010000018.1:0-9525 GCA_036264075.1 Gemmatimonadaceae bacterium | reverse complement strand
GTAACCGTTGTTGCGCCCTCGAACTGCTTCGGAAAGTCGAGGATGTTCCTGAAGTTGGCGCCCCTGAAGGAATAGATGCTTTGCGCGTCGTCGCCGACGACGGTGATGTTGGCGTGGGCGCCGCACATGCCGCGAAGGATTCGCGCCTGCAACACGTTGGTGTCCTGATACTCGTCAACGAGGATGTGGTCGTACATCCCGCCGATCTGCTGGCGCAGCTCCGGCGATGCTTCCAGCATCAGCGCCCAGAAGAGGAGCAGGTCGTCGTAGTCGACGAGGTTCCGTTCCTGTTTGCGCCGGACGTAGTCGACGTAAATCCTGGCGAAATCCTCGAGATAGTCGACGAACTGGGCGTATTCGTCGCGCACGATGTCCTGCACTGGTATTCCCGTATTTATGTGGCGGGAGTACACGTACTGCAGCGTCTCCTTCTTCGGGAATCGCTTGATCCTGGCAGCGTAGCCCAGCTGCGCCCGAGACAGCTGCATGAGATCGGCGGAATCGCCCTGATCCATGATCGTGAAGTCCTTCGGGAGTCCGGCCGCGGGGCCATACCGCCGCAGCAGCCGGTGGGCCGTCGCGTGAAACGTCCCGCCGTGCACGCGCTTGCTGTTGCTGCCGACCAGTCGCTCGGCGCGGGAAAGCATTTCCTGCGCGGCACGTCGTGTGAAAGTCAGCAACAATATTCGCTCGGCCGCGACGCCACGCTCGATCAGGTGCGCGACGCGATAGACGAGTGTCCGGGTCTTTCCCGTTCCGGCGCCCGCTATGATGAGAAGCGGCCCATCTCCGTGCGTAGCTGCGGCGGCCTGCTGTGGATTCAGCTCTGCTGCAAAATCGCGCGGGGTGCTTACGGTCTCAAGACGCTCACGCGACGGGTAGACCTTGAGGGTCTCAGTCACGCAACGGCCGCGAGGAGCGCCGAATGGGAAGTGACGACCACGGTCAGGTCGAACGCCTCGGCAAACTTGGCCGACACTCGGTCCCTCACATCCTGAGCCGAGACGTTCTCCAGTCCCAGCTCACGCGCAATCGAAGTCATTACGACGCCGTTGATTCCGCAGGGCACGATGAGGTCGAAGTAGGAGAGGTCGGTCGTGACGTTCAGCGCGAACCCGTGCCATGTCACCCAGTCGCGCGCGTGGACTCCGATCGACGCGATCTTTTTTCCCCTCGTCCACACGCCGGTGAAGGTCGGATTGCGCTCCGCTGGAATGTCGTAATCCGCGAGGGCATTGATCAGCGCTTGCTCGATCGTCCGCAGGTACCAATGCAGATCCTGGCGGTGCCGTTTGAGATCGATGATCGGATACCCGACCAGTTGTCCCAGTCCGTGAAACGTTACATCCCCACCGCGCTCCACCTCGAACAGCTCCACACCCTTGCTCTCGAGAAAGGCCGGCGAAGCAATGAGATTCTTTTCCTTCGACGCGCGGCCGAGGGTGACTACCGGTGGATGCTCAACGAGGAGCAGGACATCCTGCGGAAGCGCGCCCGAAATCCTGTCCCGCGCGGCCTGCCGCTGCAGCTCCAGCGCTTCCGCGTAGGGCATTCTGCCGAGTGGTACGGTCCATAGCTCGCGCTCAGCCACGGCGCATCACCTAAATCACGCGTGGATCATCTTGCCGAGCGAGTCGAGTGCGGCCTCGGCGATCGCTTCGGAGAGGGTCGGGTGGGCGTGAATTGCCAGATCGACTTCCTCGACCGTGTACTCGTTCTCGCGGGCGACGGCGAGCTCATGGATAAGCTCGGTGGCGTGCGCGCCGATGATGTGGGCGCCGAGTATCTCGCCGTACTTGGCATCGCGAATGATCTTGACGAAGCCTTCGGTCTCTCCGGATGTGCGGGCGCGTCCGTTGGCGGAGAAGGGAAACCGACCGACCTTGTAGTCGATCTTCTTCTCTTTCACCTGCGCCTCGGTCAAGCCGATCGACGCGACTTCGGGATGACAGTACGTCGCGTTCGGGATGTTGCCGTAATTAACCTGATGCACGTTTTTCTGGCCGGCGAGGAATTCGGCGAACACGACTCCTTCGCGCTGGCCCTTGTGGGCGAGCATGGGCGGGCCAGCGACGTCTCCAATAGCATAGATGCCTTTGACTGACGTCTCCATCCGCTCGTTGATCTTGATGAAGCCGCGTTCTGTGAGCTGGACTCCCAATTCCTTGATGCCGATGTCCTCGATGTTCGGCGCGCGTCCGGCAGCGACGAGAACTTTCTCGACCTCGAGAGTCTGCTTCTTGCCGCCCGACTCGACGCTCATCGAGACGGAATTCTTTCCGACCTTCACATCGCTGATCTTGGCGCCCGTGAGGACATCGATTTTCCGCTTCTTGAAGCTTTTCGTCAGCTCGGTGCTGACGTCAGCGTCCTCGAGCGGAAGAATGACGGGAAGCGCTTCGATGAGCGTGATCTGCGTGCCGAATGCCGCGAAGACGTCGGCAAACTCGCAGCCCACTGCGCCCGCGCCGACGACAGCCATCGTTTTTGGAGCTTTCTCGAGAACGAGCACTTCGTCCGAAGAGAGCACCGTCGTTTTGTTGAGCTCGAGGCCGATCTGCGGAAGGCCTTTCACGCGCGAGCCGCTGGAGATTACGATCGCCTTCCTGGCCTCGTGCTTCTCTTCCTTTCCATCGGCTTTGACGGAAACGGAATTCTTGCCGGCGACCTTCGCTGTGCCCTTGATCCAGGTGATCTTGTTCTTTTTGAAGAGGAACTCGACGCCTTTGGAGTTCTGGGTGCTCACTGCGCGCGAGCGCTTCATCGCGACGCCGTAGTCGAGCTTAACGTCGGCGACTGTGACTCCGAAGTCTGCGGAGTGGGAGACCTTCGTCGCGATCGACGCAGCCTCGAGCAGTGCTTTGGCGGGGATGCATCCCCACAGGACGCAGGTGCCGCCGAGTCCTTCGCGCTCGACTACACCCACCGACATTCCAAGCTGCGCGCAGCGGATTGCGCCTACGTATCCTGCCGGGCCGCCGCCAATAAAAATCACATCAAAACTTGCCATTTCGTTCGCTGATTGAGGTCGACACTAAATCTAGTTACTGACTGCCTGGCGACAGGATACTGCGGACCGAGTGAGCGATCCGCAGTCAAATCACAAGCGAGAGCGGATTCTCAAAGTACTGCTTGACTGTCTGAAGGAATTTCGCGCCAGTTGCCCCGTCGATCGCGCGGTGATCGCAGCTCATCGTGACGCGCATACGCTGACGAATTTCCAGAGCGCCGTTCACGACAACCGGCTTCTCCTCGACGCCGCCAATGGCGAGAATGCCGGCTTCGGGCGGGTTGATGATCGCAGTGAACTGATCGATGCCGAACATGCCGAGGTTGGATACCGTGAACGTCGCGCCGGTGTACTCCTCGGGCATCAGTTTGCGCTCCCGTGCTCGCGTGGCGAGATCGCGAGCCTTCGCGGAAATCTCCCAGAGGGACAAGCGATCGGCGTCGAACAGAACGGGGGTGATGAGACCGTCCTCCACGGCGACCGCCATCGCTACATGGATGCGATTGAACTGCCGAATCTTGTCGTTGAGCCAGTGCGCGTTGACCTCGGGATGCTCGGCAAGGGCAAGAGCGACAGCTTTGATAATGATGTCGTTGAAGGACACCTTGTACTGATTGCCCATCTCGGCGAGCTGCGTGCGGAGCTCCGATGCTCTGGTGGCGTCGTATTCAGACGTGAGAAAAAATGTCGGGACGGGCCCGTTCGATTCGGCGAGCCTGCGCGCGATCGTCTTTCTGATCTGCGTGAGCGGAATGTCCTTGAAGTCTCCTTCAGTGGCGAGCCGATCGGCCGCAGCGGATCGCGCGGCGCCACCCGTAGCTTTGGCGTTTTCGATGTCTCGCTTGACGATGCGTCCGCCTGGGCCGGTGCCCTGAATTCCGCCGAGCTGGATTCCTCTCTCGGATGCGAGACGCCGCGCCAGCGGCGATGTGCGTTGACGTCCGTCACCGGCGGAGGCGCCGGCGCGTGATGCTCCGTTTCCTCTCGGAGCGGGAGGTCCGGATGGGCGAGGGGGCGCGGAACGCGGGGGCGCAGGACTTGGGCCGGCGCCCTGGCTTCCGGCCGCTTTCTGTTGCGGAGGAGTCGATGCCTCGCCCTGGGACCGGGATGGTGACTGCGGCACAGAAGTCTTGCCTGCGGTCTCCTTGGTGTCGGCGACGGCCTGATTTGCAGCGCCGCCAGCTTGCGCGCCGGCCGAGGCCTGGGCCTGAGCGGGCGCTGAGGTCGCTGCACCGGCCCCGGCTGCGGATCCGATGATCGAATCGATGTTCTCATCGGGAGCGGCGATCACCGCCAACAGAGTTCCAACCGGAGATGCGTCCCCTTCATTTGCGAGACGCTTGCGCAGCACTCCATCGCCGCGGGCAACCAGCTCCATCACCGCCTTATCGGTCTCGACTTCCGCCAGCACGTCGCCATTCTTCACGGCGTCGCCTTCATTCTTGTTCCATTTGACGAGGCGTCCCTCCTCCATTGTTGGAGAGAGCGCTTCCATCACCACTTTGGTTGCCATATGTCTTAGTCGAGGTACATGACTTTTCTTATTGCTGCGACGGCCTTACCGGCGTCCGGCTTGGCGGCTCGCTCGAGATTCTTGGCGTACGGCATCGGAACGTCTTCCTGGTGCACCCGCAGCACGGGAGCGTCGAGATCGTCGAAGCACTCGCGTTGGATGAAGTCGACGACCTGCGAGCCCATGCCGCAGATCTCCCAGCCTTCCTCCAGCACGACTGCTCGATTCGTCTTCTGAACGGACCGGGAAATCGCTTCGACATCGATCGGGCGAACGGTGCGGAGATCGACGACGTCGAGGTTGATTCCTTCCTTGGCGAGATCATCGGCGATCTTCATGGCGACGAGAACCATTTTTCCGTGAGTGATCACGGAGCAGTCGCTTCCTTCGCGCTTGAGATCGGCAACACCGATCGGAACTATGTGCTCACCGTCGGGCACTTCACCCTTGGTGTTGTAGAGCATCTCGCCTTCCAGGAAAACGACCGGATTGTCGTCGCGGATGGCGGACTTGAGGAGGCCCTTGGCATCCGCGGGTGTTCCCGGCGTAAGGACCTTCAATCCCGGTATGTGCGCGTACCAGCTCTCCCAGGCCTGCGAGTGCTGGGCGCTCAATTGCAGCGCGGCACCGTTCGGTCCACGGAATACCATCGGCATCTTGTACTGGCCGCCCGACATGTAGAGCATCTTCGCCGCCGCGTTGATCACTTCGTCGATCGCCAGCAGCGCGAAATTCCAGGTCATGAATTCGACGATGGGCCGCAATCCCACCATCGCCGCTCCCACGCCGACGCCGGCGAAGCCCAGCTCGGTGATGGGGGTGTCGACAATCCGCATCGGACCAAATTCGTCCAGCAGGCCTTTGGACACTTTGTAGGCGCCGTTGTACTGCGCGACTTCTTCGCCCATGAGGAAGACGCGGTCGTCGCGTTGGAGCTCCTCGCGGAGCGCCTGGGTCAAAGCATCGCGATAAGTGACGACTGGCATCAGGAGCTCGTGTCCGCGTAGACGTCGGTGTAAAGCTTCTCTAGAGGAGGCTCGGGGCTGGCGTCGGCGAAATCCCAGGCGTCCTGAGCCGTCGCCTTTGCTTCGTCGTCGAGCTTGTGCATCTCGCCTTCTGTGAGCTCGCCCGCTTCGAACATGCGGTTGTGGAGCAGCAGGACGGGATCCCTCTTCATGTTCTCCTCAAGCTCGTCCTTCGTGCGGTAGGTGCCGCTCACGGCGTCGGACATCGAGTGACCCATGAAGCGGTAGGTCTTCATCTCGATCAGCGTTGGCCGCTTTTCCTTGCGCGCCCTTTCGACGGCTCGAGCCATACACTCCCGCACTGCAAACACGTCCTGGCCGTCGACGCTCTCACCTTCCATGCGATAGCCTTTCGCGCGGACAATCACATCCTCGTTAGCGGTCGAGCGGGAGATGGCCGTTCCCATACCGTAACGGTTGTTCTCGATGATGAAGATCACCGGCAGATCCCACAGCGAAGCGAGGTTCAGCGCTTCATGAAAGGCCCCGATGTTCACGGCGGCCTCACCGAAGAAGCAGACGCAGAGCTGATTGCCGCGGCGGTACTTGATCGCGAAGCCGACGCCGGCCGCGATGGGGACGTGTCCGCCGACGATCCCGTGGCCGCCGAGGAAATTGGTTTTGGCGTCGAAGATGTGCATGGAGCCGCCTTTGCCGCCCGAGCACCCGGTCTCGCGGCCGAACAACTCCGCCATGACCGCGCGCGGGCTCACGCCGCGCGCCAGCGCCTGGCCGTGATCGCGATACGCGGTGATCACGTAATCGTCCGGACGAATCATCGACATCACGCCGGTTGAGATCGCTTCCTGCCCGATGTAGAGGTGGCAGAATCCGCCGATTTTTCCGAGGGCGTAGGCTTCGGCGCATCGCTCCTCGAACCGACGCTGGAGGAGCATCGAGTGGAGCAGCTCGCGACGGAGCTCGGGTGTCGTTCCAGCGAGATCGTTGGAAGGAGCGTCGGCGCCATTGTTTTTCGGCGCACCCTTGTCCTTACCCTTCTGTACGGGAGGGCGCTTTGCTTCAGTGCTCATACGCCTGCCGCCTGTACCTGCTCCCACGCGTGGTAGCTGGAGCGAACGAGTGGACCTGATTCGACGTGACGGAACCCCATATCCATGCCGATCTCGTAAAGCCTTTTGAATTCCTGAGGAGTGTAATACCGGTCGAGGGCGATGTGTGCATCAGACGGACGGAGGTACTGCCCGAGCGTGAGAATGTCGACATCCACATCGCGCAGGTCGCGCATCACGGTGATGACTTCCTCGATCGTCTCTCCCATGCCGAGAATCATGCCGGTCTTGGTGGGAATTTCCGGCGCGATGCGCTTGGCGTAGCGGAAGATCTCCATGACTCTGGGGTACCGTCCCCCAGGTCTGGCCTTCTTGTATAGGCGCGGCACGGTCTCGGTGTTGTGATTGTAGATCTCGGGGCGGGCCTCGAGCACCGTCCGAATGCTGTCTTCGTTGCCCTGGAAATCTGGTACCAGAACCTCGACCGAGCAGCCGGGAATTCTGTCGTGAATCTGGCGGATCGTCTCGGCGAAGATGTACGCTCCGAAATCGGGCAGGTCGTCGCGGTCGACTGAAGTGATCACCGCGTGCTGCAGTCCCATCTCCGCGATTGCCTGCGCAACCCGCTCCGGCTCGGCGATGTCGTACTTGGGCGGGCGGCCGTGGGCTACCGCGCAGTAGGCGCAGTTTCTGGTACAGACATCACCCAGTATCATGAACGTTGCGGTGCCGTGCTCCCAGCATTCGCCCACGTTGGGGCAGTGTGCTTCTTCGCAGACGGAATGGAGGTCCAGCTCGCGCATCAAGTGCTTGAGCCGCATGTAGTTCGGGCCGCCGGGTGCTCGCACTTTGAGCCACGACGGCTTCCGCTCCGGGAGGGGATCCGCGCGGTGGCGGCCCATTATCTGGTACAGGGTATCGGGCATTAAGACTGGGTTTTAGCGGATTCCGGGGGATCCAACTGGAACTGAGTTCTGGCGGATTCCGGGGGGATCCCGTCAGCCCTACCTCGGACTCTGCTCCTTGGGAATCTACATCAAAAACGGTCCGGGCGAAATTGCGCCAGATCGAAGCTAAGTGGTGTTCCTGTCACGAGATCGGCGATTAAATCCCCCGTCAGGGGGGCCATCAGGACGCCGTTGCGCGAGTGCCCGCAGGCGTAGATCAGTGATTCATGCTCGGGGTCGGGACCAATGATCGGCAGCATGTCGGGCGTGACGGGCCGAAGGCCGGCCCAGGAGTGCGTCGCGCTGCTCCCCGCCAGACTCGGACAGATCTCTTCCGCGGCGGATCGAATTTTCTCGACGCCTTCGGTCGTCGTGCGCGCATCGAAGCCGACATTCTCCATCGTGCTGCCGCCAATCGTAGAATCACCGCGCGGGACGACGTAGCCTCGCGGCCCATACGCGACGTGGCCGAGGGGAGTCATCGAGTAGGAGACGAGCTGGCCGCGAGAGGGCGCCACCGCACCGCCAAATCTCGCTCCCGAGATCCTTCCGACCCAGGCGCCGGCAGCAAGGACGACGCAGCGTGCGCTGTGTGCCGCGCCAGACTTCGTGCGGACAGTAGCGGACGATTTGTCTGTCGCGACGTCGGTGACCGCGTCACTCATTGATTCGATTCGCCTGTCTATCGAGACGAGCTTGAGCAGTGCGGAGAGGAGCACGGTGTTGTCGACCGAGCCGTCATCGGGGTTGAACATCGCTCCCACCGCGTGCGCCAGACTCGGCTCCAACTCTCGCAGCTCCTTTGCGTCCAGCCAGCGGCTGGTCGGCGGCGCTGTCTTTTTTAGTCCCTTGATGCCCTTGTGACTGAGCGCGACCTGAAGGATTCCGCGTCGATTTAGCGGCACCCGAATTCCGGTGCGCTCTGCCACGAATTCGACGTAGCTCGGATAGCGGTCGCGGGCGGCGACGGCGAAGTCGTGCGCGGGCCCGACTTCTCGCTCGACGGACGGAGCCAGCATCCCTGCTGCAGCTGGCGAAGCCTCGCCGGCTCTGCTTTCACCGATCAGCTGGACGGATATCCCTTGTTCGGCCACGGCGACCGCGGCGGTAAGCCCGATCAGCCCGCCGCCGACGACGATAACCTCGGCGCTCAGCTTGTTTGCCTCTTCTGAAACTGACGGGGAGAGTGTAGCGTAGGGATAACTGTCACCGTTTTGGAGAACGTCATGTTACGCGCCATTTTCATGATCGGCCTTTTTGCCATGCTGGGCCTCTTTGCCGTAAGCATGGTGTTCAATCTGTTCGGCGGCATCATTGGTCTGACTTTCTGGCTGGTCGCCCTCGCGGTCAAGGTACTCATTGTCGGCGGAGTGCTGTACTTGGGTGTTCGCATCCTCTCGCCGGGGACGGCTGCTCGACTCCGAGAGAAATTCGCGGGGACGCGCCTCACACGTTACTAGATTCTCGGATCGCTGCTGCGGGTCTGACATCTACGAACTGAAGCAGGGAGCTCTGGGCTTTGCAGCTAAAGCTCAGAGCTCCCTGCTTCAGTTTGTGGATGTTGAGGAACCGCCCAGATCCGTCATCACCGTTCCAAAGCGTCGACTACCCCCCAAACCAGCAACGGCACCATGATCTCGTGGTGCCCCGTGATCTCGTAGCCTTTTCCGCTCCCCTGAGTCGGACGCTCTACGACGTTCACGCGCGGGCGGTAGTGGCGCTGCATGTCCAGATCGCAGGTCGTGAAGCCGGTCGGTTTGCCGCTGTTGAGATTGCGGGCGATCGTCAGGGCCTTCAGAAAAACCTCCGGCATTATCACCGCACTCCCGAGATTGAGCACGACTCCGCCATCGTGAAGTGCGGGAAGCGATGCGGCCAGCCTGCGAAAATCGCGGTGGCTGGTGTCGCCGATCGCGGCGCCGCTCGTCGCCGGATGCTGATGAATGATCTCCGCGCCTAGCGCGGCGTGCACGGTGCAGGGAATTCCCAGTCGGTGCGCCGAGAGCATCACGGACAAATC